>JAVBOO010000006.1:0-37537 GCA_031550435.1 Eubacteriales bacterium | reverse complement strand
AACATAACCACCTTGTTCCATTCTTCGTCCGTCAGTTCGTATCTTCTGGCTGATGCCATTCGCTTCACCCTGTTTTTGCTTTATTATAGCACAAAACAGGATTTAGTTGTGCAACTTTTATTTTTCAAACAGTATCTAGTTTAACCCCTTCATGCTCAAAGAAATCCTTTTCTTTGCGACATCAACGGATAGAACGCGAACTTTGACTATATCGCCGACGCTTACCGCCTCAAGAGGGTGTTTAATATATTTGTCGCATATCTGTGAAATATGAACAAGTCCGTCCTGATGAACGCCTATGTCAACGAATATTCCGAAATCAATAACATTCCTGACCGTTCCTGAAAGCTCCATGCCCTCAGTCAGATCCTCCATGCTTAAAACATCGCTTCTGAGTATCGGAGAGGGCATATCCTCCCTCGGGTCTCTGCCCGGTTTTTCAAGCTCCGTAATGATGTCCGTGAGCGTCGGAACGCCGACCTCAAGCCGTTTAGCGAGTGCCTCCGTGTTGCCGACCAGCTTCCCGAGGTTTTTAACTCTCCTGAGCTTAACATCTTCCGGTGTATAGTCGAAATGCCTCAGCAGTTTCTCGGCTATATCATAAGATTCGGGATGTACACCCGTGTTATCGAGCGGATTTTTTGAGTCCGTAATCCTGAGAAAGCCCGCGCATTGTTCAAAAGCCTTGGGGCCCAGCTTGCTGACCTTGAGTAACTCCTTGCGTGACGAGAACTTCCCGTTTTTCTCTCTGTATTCGAGTATATTTTTCGCAACCGTCCCCGAAATGCCGGACACATATGACAAAAGAGACGGTGATGCCGTGTTCAGGTCAACCCCGACATTATTTACACAACTCTCGACTACGCCGCCGAGGCTTTCGCTGAGCCTCTTCTGGTTCATGTCATGCTGATATTGGCCAACGCCTATGCTCTTCGGGTCAATCTTCACAAGCTCGGCGAGCGGGTCTTGCAGGCGGCGCCCGATAGAAACAGCCGAACGCAGCGCAACATCAAAATCGGGGAATTCTTCCGCGGCGAGCTTTGAAGCTGAATATACCGATGCCCCCGCTTCGTTGACTATAATATAGTGTATATCGAGCTTGTTGTTTCTTATCATGTCGGAAACAAAAACCTCGGATTCTCTCGAAGCGGTTCCGTTGCCGATTGCGATTATGCTTACGCCGAACTTCTTGATAATCGGAAGCAGTATCTTCTCGGATTCTGCGGTTTTGCTCTGCGGCGGAGTCGGATATATAACCCCTGTGTACAAAACCTTTCCCGTTCCGTCTATCGCTGAGATTTTACAGCCGGTTCTGAATCCCGGGTCAACCGCGAGCACAACCCTGTCTTTTATCGGAGCCTGCATAAGAAGCTGTTTGAGATTCTCCGAAAATACCTTTATCGCGCTTTCTTCGGATCTTTCAGTAAGCTCGTTTCTGATTTCCCGCTCGACCGAAGGCTCTATAAGGCGCTTGTAGCTGTCTTCGATTACATTTGAAATCAGTTCGGACGTATATGGATTTCTTCTGTTTATCAACTGCTCGAGACGCGCGTTAATCATATCTGCGGGCGGCTGAAGCTTAACCGTTAAAAACCCTTCTTTTTCACCCCTGTTAAGCGCGAGAACTCTGTGGCCGGCAATTTTTTTAACCGGCTCCGAAAACTCGTAGTACATTTCGTATACAGATTCTTTGCCGGCATCAACGGCTTGGGAAGATATCACGGACTCGTCAAACGTCATTTCCCTGATAAAGCCTCTGTATATCGGCTCGTCGGATATGTTTTCGGCTATTATGTCAAGCGCACCCTGTATCGCTTCTTCGGGTGTTTTGACATCTTTCTCGGGGTCAACGAAGTCTGCCGCATACTCGGCAACCGGCCTGTCGCACTCTTGCATGTAAATAATAACCGAAAGAGGCTCCAATCCCTTTTCCTTTGCAATTGTCGCCCTCGTGCGCCTTTTCGGCCTGAACGGGCGATAAATGTCCTCAAGGGCAGCAAGCGTTGCCGCCGCGTCAAGCGATTTTGATATTTCCTCGGTCAGCTTGCCTTGTTCCTCGATACTCTTTCTGTACTGCTCTCTCTTCTCGTCAAGACTCCTGAGATACAGCAGTCTGTCATAAAGCTCGCGCAGTACCTGGTCGTCCAGCGAGCCCGTCAGTTCTTTTCTGTACCTCGCGATAAAAGGAATCGTGTTCCCCTCGTCGATAAGATTGACCGTGTTTACAACCTGAAATGTTTTAATACCAAATTCGTTTTCAAGAGTTTTCAGAATATCCATACTATCCCACTTTCTGTATATACATCCAACAAGTTTGAGACTGATTTGCTTTTACCCCGGGCTTCTGGCGCAATTTTTTTAAACGCGTTCGCCGCCGCAGGCATAAACCGCTCTGATTATGGCATTATAGCATAACGGGAAATTTTTTTACACTTCTTTAAAAATAAATATTTGGGTAATTCTGTATTTTTGTTTAATTCACTTGTTTGGCTAAACAAGTTTATGTTATACTTGCCGTGATATCGAAGCCAAACAACACTCAGGCCTCGATATTACAAAACTAAAACCCGGAAACATTTTTTAGGAGGAGAAAAATGACGAAGAGAATACTTTCATTTTTGGTGGCAGCCGTAATGACGGCAACAGTTACGTTCTCGTTCGGTACTGTTGCTTATGCCGACGACAGCGTTCAGACTGTTACGATTTTCCACACTAACGACAGCCACGGCAGAGTTGTAACGGGAAGTTCGGTAATCGGCATGGATGTTATCGGCGCTATCGCAAAGGCTCAGCCGGACTCGATACTTGTCGACGCAGGAGACACTTTCCACGGTCTTCCGTTCGCAACGATAAGCAAAGGCGCGGACATTGTTGAATTAATGAACTTAGCCGGTTATTCGGTAATGGCTCCCGGAAACCACGACTTCAACTACGGCTACACAAGGCTCCTTGAGCTTGCCGAAACGGCAAAATTTAACGTGATCTCCGCCAACGTAACATTAAACGGAACCACGATTCTTCCGGCTAATACAATAAAAGAAGTCGGCGGAGTTAAACTCGGCTTCTTCGGTCTTACGACACCCGAAACGGCTTTCAAGACAAACCCGAGCAATGTAAAAGACATCAATTGGGGCGATATCTATGCTGTTGCAAACGAACAGGTCGCTTCGCTCAAAAGCCAGGGCGCTCAGGTTATAATCGCTCTTGCCCATATCGGCCTCGACGAGTCGAGCGAGATTCGCACAGACCTTATAGCCGAAAAGGTTGAAGGCATTGATATCATCATAGACGGCCACAGCCACACAACGCTTGAAGACGGCAAACTCGCGGCAAACAATACCCTTATCGCCAGCACGGGCGAATATGAATCGAATCTCGGCAAAGTAACGGTTGAATTCGATAAGACAACCGGCGCAGTGGTCTCCAAATCGGCAACTCTTCTTTCCAAGGCAGAATGCGCCGATGTTGCCCCGCTTGCCGAAGTGAAAGCTAAAATTGACGAGATCCTCGCTTCTCAGGACGTTGTGCTTTCAAAAGTAATCGGAAGAACAACAGTCAAGCTTGACGGAGAAAGAGAAACAAACAGAACAAGCGAAACAAACCTCGGAAACCTTATAACCGACGCTATGCGTTATGAAACAGGCGCGGAAATCGCGATTACAAACGGCGGAGGAATCAGAGCCACAATCGCCGAAGGCGATATAACAATGAGAGATATCGTAACGGTTCTTCCTTTCGGTAACTTCATCGTTACAAAATATTTGACAGGCGAACAAATCAAGCGCGTGCTCGAACACGGCGTTTCGGCTTACCCCGCGACTCTCGGCGGTTTCCCGCATGTATCCGGGCTTACGTTCAATTTTTATCCCGTTTCCGAAGTAGGACAAAAAGTTTACGACATTAAAGTAAACGGCGAAGCTCTTGTGCCGGACAGAAAGTACCTTGTCGCAACTAACGACTTCCTTGCGGCAGGCGGCGACGATTTCTCAGCTTATGCCGAGTCGCCGACCGTTAATGAATTCGGTTCCCTCGAGGAAGCAACCGCGAAATTTATCGAAGTTTTGGGAACTATCAATTATGAAAAGCAAGACAGAGTCGTCGCGGTTTATCCGGAAGCTATGCCCGATACCGGCACAACGCCTGTAACCGAAACTCCGGTTATAGCTCCTGTTCCTGTTCCGGCCGCTGAAGACAAGCCCAACCCGGTTACCGGTTTTGAGCAAAACTATGGCTGGCTGCTTGCAGTTTCGGCAGCTTCCGCAGCCGCTTTCATCGTAGTAAAGAGAAAAGAGCAGAAAGTAACCAAATAAATAGTGTTAAAAATTCGAACGACGAGAAATTTTTAACCAAGTAAGAAGTGTTTGAAAATCCTGCGGCAAGTAAATGCCGAAAACAGGCGGGCGCACAGTGTGCGCCCGCCTTGCTCATAAACGACTGTAAAACATGTCAATTCGGGAGGTATTATGAACACACAAAATTTTTTACCGAAATTTGTTCAATGCGGCAAGCAAGACCTTGTCCCGTTAATCTCCGATTATATCGAGCAAAACCGGATTACGGTCGATTCGTACTGGGAAGGCCTTGTCTCGAAATCAAACGTTTACAAGATAGAGCAAAGCGGCGAAATAATCGGCTGGTTCGCGATTTACAACCGTTCGGAGATCGTGCTGTTTTATGTTTACCCCCGCCACGCAAATTTGGCTCAGGAATTATTTGCCCGGGTTAAAAAGTACGAAACAGTTACTATGGCGACTGTCGTTACCGGAGACGAGTTCTTGATGAGTCATTGCCTCGACAACTACACGAGAATCGAAAAACAAGCGTATTTTTCCCTGTATACCGATAAGCCTCTTTCAAACGCACAGCCAAGCGGGCTGCCTGATATTACTCTCAGGCTTTTGGATATGTGTAAACCCGAAGATGCCGAACTGACAAAGATAAGCGGTGACTTTCTCGAATCAGAAGTAGAAAATATCAAAAACGGATATCGGGAAGAGATCTATGCCGCAGAACTTAACGGCGAAACCGTCGGCTTCGGTGTGGTTGAATACGGGACAATAGCCGCAAATACCGCGAGTATCGGCATGTTTGTGCTTGAGAAATACAGGCAGCGCGGTATAGCCGCAAAAATACTGAAGAGCTTGCAGCTTGCGGTTGAGAGCAAGGGCTGCGCCGCTCGTTCCGGCTGTTGGTACTACAACCACAACTCCAAAAAGAGTATGGAAAGAGCCGGCGCGTATTCGAAAACAAGACTGATAAAATTTTACTTCTAAAATAAAACAATCGTACGCGATAAACGGCCCAAATCTGCTTAGGCACTTTATTGCGTACGATTCTATATTTGTCTGCAAATTTACGAAAACATACTTACGCGGTTACTCGTGCCGAAGCAGTACTTTCAGCCGACCGCAAGCGGCAATCCGCTTTTGAGACTTAACCGGTCTACAGTGTTAATTTGTTTTTCCTAAGCGCTACTCTTATCGCCTTGCTGAGCGGTATAGAAACCAGGACGGCTGCAACCGCATTAACTGACGAAGTTCCGAGTTTTGTTAACAAATCGACAAACACGGTGTTACCCGGATTCTCCAGTAAATGCGCAGTCGAAATATACGCTTTGCCAAGGTAAAGAATAATATATACGATACTGCCGGCAATCGCTCCGATAAGGTTAAACACGAACGACTCGCCCTCTCTCTTGCCGGAAAAAGCTATGACGCCACAGGTAAAGCCCAGCACAAACTTAAAAATCAGTGTAATATATGCGGTTGCGGCAAATTTAGGATCAAAAAGGTCAAAAATAAACGAACCTATGCCTGCGGCAAACCCTCCGGCAGGCCCGCCGAGAAGAAGCCCCGACAAAAGGCAGGCCGCGTTTCCGAAATGTATTCTTGTAACATCCGTGCCGACCGAAAATTTAATCTGAATGTAATTAGCCACAAACACGACAGCCGAAAGCATGCCGATCAAAGCAATTTTCTTGACGCTGAAATATCTTTTTATGTTCATACTGTCTCCTCACTGTTCGCCACGCCATTGCTGAACACAAAACAGCACAGTGTTTGCCTCGGCGGAATATATTACTTCGGCGGTAATGCCTATGGGTTTATTCTATGCAAAAACTGCGCCGTTCGCAACACATGCATAAAAGTGTATCGATACAGTTCGGAGTGGTAATCCTCGTTCGTTGCCCGGCATATCCGGGCACTTAAGCATCTTGGTCAAACCAAGAATCCGGTCAAACCATATTTTGCTTTTTAATCGCCATTGTCTTAGTCATGAAATATTCGCCGTACTCGGTCAAAGTCCAATATTCGTATCCGTTGTTTTTAACGCTCTTTTTCTTTTCGCTCAGAGTTATCAGACCCAGGGCTTTAAGCTGAATTTTAATCGTATTGAAGCTTTCGCGGCTGATCTCAAATTTGGAAACCGAGCCGCCTTCGACAATTTCGTTTTTCATGCTCTCCAATAAGTTGTTTAACGCTTGTTTCATATAGTGCACCGAGCATTCGTTTATCAATACCGGGGCAACTGCCGAAAAAATCCTGTTCCATGTAAGCTGCATTTCTTTGACAATAGCAAGTTCAGCCTTAGTTCTTCCGGTTACCGCGCAGCTAAAGCGTACTTTGACATAATCGTCGCCCTGAGCCAGGTCATCGGTACCTTTTGGAGGAAGTGTTCCAAACGAGAGTATTTGCGCTTTTAGCTCATCGTTTTCCTTTTGCAGTCTGAGTATTTCCTTTGCCGAATTCTCGTCTATGCCGGCATCGGCCTTTATCCAGCCTGTAGCAGGAAAATTTTTTATCAGCTTTATAACGCTTCTGGAGACGATTCCGCCCAAATCCTGAGGGTTGCTCCAGTATTTTACAAGCTTTTTCTTCGCTCTCTCTTTAAACTCCTCGAGCTTGCGTTTTCCGTCCTCTTTTTTCTCGGTTTTTCCGCTGGGGATTTCTTCGGGAACTTTCGGCAGGAATGATATTATCGGCTTGCCTGTTTCCAAGGCATAGTCGAACTCCATTTGCGTGTAGCTTATGCCTTCGGAATTGCACGAGCCGTATCTGCCGCCGATTATAAGCAGGTAATAGTCGCAATCGTCTATAACTCGCTTGATTAATGTCCACTGATCTTCGTTCGAGGCCGGAAACAGCTCCATTCCGGCGGGTATACAATCAAGCTCGAGAAGAGCCTGCATAACTTCCTTTCTTTCTTCCTGCAAATCTTCAAATGTCGAACTTACAAACACCTGATATCGTTTTTCCACTGCACACCTCACGGAAAAGTCTTATAGTCGTTTAAGCCAAGAACGATCATATGTTACCATAATTATACATTGTATACAGTAATTAAGCAACATTTTATGCCTATATAAAAACCTGTAAAAAACGGTTGACAAATTCAGCTTGCTATATTATACTTTTTTTCGTGCTTAACGGGCTGTGTGCGTAGTGACGTGTGTGGTTTGTTGCACCTTAGGGCCGTCGCCAAGCGGTAAGGCAATGGACTCTGACTCCATCACCCGAAGGTTCGAATCCTTCCGGCCTTGTCAAAACAAAAAATCTGTCGATTTTTATCGGCAGATTTTTTGTTTTGCGCCTTTGCCTAAATCCCGGTAGGGGCATCTTGAAAATTTATCACGGCTTACACGGCGGCTTATCGGGGCGCTGCATAATATGCGGAACGATCAGCGACCACTCCCGGCCTGCCAACTCGCGGTGTTATACTATTGAAGTGTTGAAAATTGCGCACGAAACCCACTTTGGTGGGTTGAGCGAGCGGCGCTCTCCATTGAAAAATGGTGTTTTTCCATTTTCAATGAGAGCCGCAAGGCGATTTTTCAACATGTCCACTACGGGCAAAACCGAGTAATTATTTATCCTAATGACTCTCCCTGTATTAAAGGCGACCTTTTTTGCGAAAATCGGGCCGTCATACGCAAAACTGTGATACTCGCCGTTCTCCCCGCAGATATCGGCACCGCTGTCTTCTATCATGCCGGCCGTAGCGCGGTCAAGCGTTTTCCCAAGGAATTTTTCATCAAGTCTGTTTCTGTCAACCGTCGTTATAACCGCAGAAAAACCGGAGTCAATAAATTCGTATACAAGGTCTTTGCGGCCTTCCTTCCATAAAGGAAAAAAAGGGATAAGCCCAATGTTTTCGCATCTTCGCGAACACCATTCCAGATGTCCTTCAATGTCTATATCGCCGAAAACACATACCTGAGCGCCGTTTTGTTTTGCCTTTTCCAGCGCGGACTCAAAGCTTTTCTCGTATTCGCTGCCGGATGTCCTTATCAACTCCAGAGGAATCGCTACGGACTCCGAAACCCGGTTCAAAATACTTTCCGGTATACCGTGAAACCATGATCTGGCAAGATCTGTATTATATGTTGTTATCAGTCCGAGCGGTATAAGGCCGTACTTTATGGCCCTGTATATGGCAAGGGTACTGTCCTTTCCCCCGCTGTACGACGCTATGAATTTTTTACCGCTATGCATGAACTTGTCCGTAGGAATCACACTCCTGTTCCAAGTAATTACCCAAGTATAGAATATATAAGCTCCATATTGAGTGATTTGCGTACTTCCTCCGCTATAGCCTCGATTTGCTCATCGAGACTGCTGTCCGATATATCCGGTTTTGACTCAAAAAGACAGTCCTCTTCGGGAATATTGATGTTCATATAAGGAATAACCCCCGCAACGGGCAGCCCGGTTATTTCCTCCAATATTTTAACCCCTTCTTCGAAATACTCTTTTCTGCCTCTGAAACGATTAACTAACAGCGCCTTAACGCGCACTCTTTCTTCATCACAAAAAAGCTTGACAGTTCCGTAGATCGAAGCGAAAACCCCTCCCCTGTCAATGTCAGATACAAGCAGAACGGGAGCGTTCAGCCTCTTTGCCAACCCCATATTTACAATATCGTCTTTGTTGAGATTCAGCTCAACGGGACTTCCGGCTCCTTCAACCACGATTACATCATATTCTAGAGCAAGTTTTTCGTATGCTTTCATCGTTTCCGGAATCAACAATTTCTTTATACCGTTTAAATCGTACGCATCAGCTTCTTTAAACAGTCTGCCGTTTAGAATCACTTCCGTTACTCCCTTGGCTTCAGACGGCTTAAGTATAATCGGGTTCATTTCCGTACGCGGCGAGGTCTTGGCCGCTCTTGCCTGAATAAGCTGCGAAACGGCGATCTCTCCGCCGTTGCCGAGAAAAGCGGTGTTTGATGTCATGTTTTGCGCTTTGAACGGAGCTGTTTTCAGCCCGGCGTTCGCAAATATCCTGCACAGAGCCGCTGTTATGATTGTTTTTCCCACGCCCGAAGCCGTTCCCTGTATCATTATTGTTTTCGCCATAACATCCCTTTCCGAATAATCGTTTAATCAGGGTATCAATAAGCTTGTCACCGGCTGAGCTCTTCCCATTTTCGCAGGGAGCCGCGCATATATCCCGCAACATCTATACCGTAAACTTCATTGAGCAGCCTGCTTCCTATAACATTCTCGGTCATGCCTAAAGCGGCTGTTTTTGCATCTGTCCATTTCACCCGTTCCGATAAGCCTGAATCCGTTTTTTACGGCCTCAACGACAATCAAATCGGCGTTAAACTGCTTGGCAAAGACGGCGACACCTGTTATACCTCTTGTGAAGTTAACCGCCTGCGAATATGTGACCGACTGCGGAGCGGAAGCGACACCTTCTTCGACGACACCGTTGTCCGAGCACATAACGATTACACACCTCTTCGAAATATCGTTAAACGTTTCCCCGCTTATGCCGGATAGCTTTATCGCGATATCCTCCGGTTTGCCCACGCTTCCGGGCGGCTTCGCCAGGCTGTCTAACCTTTCCATGCACAGCTTTTTTGCCGAAACATCGGGGGTTTTATCCTCGAAAGATAATAAATAACAGTATCCGTTTTGACTCCTGCTTCAAATATCGACTCGGCAATAATGCAATATCTGTTTTTCCTGTCCGGCGGGTGCAAAACATAAAAAGCCCCGACTCTGCGAGTCGGGGCACAAATTTACACTTGATCACAAAACTGTTGCCGAAAAGGCAAAGTCCGATGATCTTGTTATAAATCCGTATCGCTCCATACTCTGTGGAAGCAAGAATATCCAAAACCGGATATTCCATACAGCAACGGCTGTCAGGCCGTTGAAAATGAGGTAAGTCTTCCGACTGAGACATAAAACCATTGACGAATCAACGTTTGACGCGGTTTTTACCTTCCCGAAGCAAAATGCTTCAGCGGCTGTCCGTTTATTGGGACGCAAAACCACTCTGTCACCACGGCAGCAGGACTGTCCGGGATTCTAACCCGATTCCTTATTAGCATTAGGATAAATTTCTTTATCCGTATGCACCGTCATTTTCAGATCACATTCAAATTTTATGTAGCACTATATATGAATATTTTCGATTTGTCAACACGGCAAACCTTCCGAAATTTTAAAATGCAGAGCCGGGAATTTGCGGCAGTCATAAAATGCTTGAATTTTTTTATACAAGCATTTACAATGAATACCGAGGTGCATTATGGATAATAACAAGAACAAGCAGAATGCGATGAACAGCGCCTACGGCAGCACGCGCCGTATGTCTGCGGTCAATATTACAAACGAAGACCGGGAGGGCGTGGTCTATACACCTTCCCGCGATAAAAGACCTCCCGAACAGGGTATAAAACGAAGACCGCCTGCACGGCGCGGAATGACCGTTAAAAACGGAAGTAAAAAGAAACCGCCGCAGAAGTCTCAATACGCTGTTTTTTTCGTATGCGTAATGCTTTTTGGAGCAATTGCCTGTATAATAACGTTCGCTATGATGTTTAACTCGCTTGTTCCGCCTTCGGAAACCAAGCATACGGAAAAGCCCAAGCCGGCATTTTCTCAGGAACCGGAACAGCCGGCAGACACAGGTGCGCAAAAAAACTCCGTTCTGACCGCACTTGTTACCGGCAACGATACGAACTCTAAAAAACTCGACTTGTACGATTTTGAAACACAGATGTCCTACTCGGTATATACGGACTCAAACACCGAAATGAAGGACAGATACGGCAGCGCCGTAACATTTGCCGAGTTTAAGCCCGGCGAGATTGTGGATGTTACCTATGCTCAAACAACGGGAATCGCAAAGCTCTTGAGAATGAGCGTCAACGCAAAAAGACACGACTCGGTTACGGGCGCTGTCGTTGATACCGAGGCCCTCAGTGTTACGATTGCCGGCAATGTGTACGGTTATGACGAGCAAACCGAAGTTCTGTATAAAAACCAAGCTTTCGACATAGCGGACATCGATGCCATAGACGTTGTCACGGCAGTCGGATACGGCAGCCATCTTACGTCGCTTACGGTTCTGAAAAGCCACGGAACCGTCACCATGTCTGCTATAAGTGACGTCATTAACGGCGTAATCGAGATAGACACCAATATTATAGCGCAAATCGATAAAAACGTATCCGAAAAAGTCGCCGAGGGCGAACACAGAGTAGTAGTAAAAGGCAGCAACATCGAGCCCTTTATAACAGAATTTTCGGTTGCCAGAGGCGAAACATGCAATCTGACAATCGGGGAGCTTAAATACAACGCCGGCTATCTGACTGTAGACTGTTCCGAACCCGGTATAAAGCTCACAATCAACGGCGCGGCAAAAAAACCGGGAGAAAAGATTCTGCTTCCTTTCGGCGAGCTTACGATAGTCGCGGCAAAAGACGGGTTTATGACTGTTGAAGAAAAGCTTGACTTTAAACTGCCGGCTCAGGAGTATACGATTTATGTCGAAAAAATCGCAACAACCCAGAAACTTACGGTCAATACCGACCCCCAGGGAGCGGATATCTATATTGATAACGTTTATAAAGGAGTTTCTCCTTTGACCCTCGAGGTCGCTTACGGACAGGTTAACCTCTCGATCCGAAAAGAGGGCTATGCAAATTTGGATTTTCCTGTTACTGTAAGAGCCGAAGACCCGCCGCTTTTGGCAAACGTGACTTTAACGGCAGTGAGTAACTAGGTAAACACTGATTAATTCACTTTGGACGAAAACGCGGCTGATTAAATCAGCACTTACCCGGACAGACAGATTTAAATACCCGAAAATATTACCCATATATGAAAGGATGTATACAATGGATTTTTTGAACAGTGTAAAAGCAAGGGCAAGAGCGGACAGAAAAGTAATTGTTCTTCCCGAAACGGGAGATATCAGAACGCTTAAAGCAGCGGATGCCGTTTTGAAAGAAGAAATAGCCGATGTTATCCTTGTTGGAAAAAAAGAAGAAATCGCCAAACTCGGAGAGGGCCTGGCGCTTGAAAAAGCCCGTATTATCGACCCCGCGTCTTACGATAAAATCGATTTCCTCGCAAACGAGTTCTACGAGCTCCGCAAATCCAAGGGCGTGACTCAGGAAGAAGCAAAGAAAACCGTACTTGATCCTCTTTTCTTCGGCTGTATGCTTGTAAAATGCTCTCTTGCCGACGGCATGGTTGCAGGAGCGGTAAACTCGACTGCCAACGTACTTCGCCCCTCTCTGCAGATATTAAAAACAGCCCCCGGGACAAAGCTTGTTTCAAGCTTCTTCGTAATGTGCGTTCCCGATTGCGACATGGGCTATGAAGGCATTTTTGTGTTCGCAGACTGCGGACTCAACCAGAACCCGAACGCTGAAGAGCTCGCCGCAATTGCCGTCAGCTCGGCAGCTTCGTTTAAACAGCTTGTCGGCGCGGAGCCTGTCGTTGCAATGCTCTCACATTCGTCAAAAGGCTCGGCAAAGCACGCGGACGTTGATAAAGTCGTCGAAGCGACAAGAATCGCTAAAGAAAGCGCTCCCGAACTGGCTCTTGACGGAGAGTTCCAGCTTGACGCGGCAATAGTCGCAAAAGTCGGCGCCTCAAAAGCTCCCGGCAGCCCCGTAGCCGGTAAGGCGAACGTGCTCGTTTTCCCCGACCTTGATGCCGGAAACATCGGATACAAGCTTACAGAGAGACTCGCAAAAGCCAACGCATTCGGCCCTATAACACAGGGTATTGCCAAACCTGTCAACGATTTGTCCAGAGGCTGCTCGTATGAAGATATAGTCGGCGTTGTTGCCGTAACCGCCGTACAAGCCCAAACTAATAAATAAGTGGTACAAAACCCGTACTTTTCGTAGCGCAGCCGTGTTTTACCCAAAACAAAATCTAAGGAGAATAAAATGAAAATTCTTGTATTGAACTGCGGAAGCTCATCTTTAAAGTATCAACTTATAAATATGGACGGCGAAGCCGTAATCGCAAAAGGTCTTTGTGAAAGAATCGGAATACCGGATTCCAGACTTAAACACCAGTCGGAAGGAAAACCCGACAGAATTATCTCTCAGGATATGAAGGATCATAACGAAGCGGTTAAGCTTGTTATGGACTGTCTGCTCGATAAAGAAACAGGCGTAATCTCGTCAATAGACGAAATCGCGGCTGTAGGACACAGAGTTGTACACGGTGGAGAGTATTTCGCAAACAGTGTTATAATTACAGACGAAGTTGTTAAAGCGATTGAACTTTGCGCCGAACTCGCGCCGCTCCATAATCCTCCGAATCTTATCGGCATTAATGCCTGCAAAGCAATCATGCCCAATCTTCCTCAGGTCGCTGTTTTTGATACGGCCTTCCATCAAACTATGCCCGAAAAGGCTTATTTGTACGCTATACCTTACGAACTGTACGAAAAGTATAAAATCCGCCGTTACGGCTTCCACGGAACAAGTCACAAATACGTATCCGAAAGAGCCGCAGAACTCCTCGGAAAAAAGAAAGAGGACGTTAAGGTTGTCACTTGCCATCTCGGAAACGGCGCAAGCGTTGCCGCTGTGTGCGGGGGTAAGGTTGTTGACACAAGCATGGGCTTTACACCGCTCGAGGGCCTCGTAATGGGCACAAGATCGGGAGATATCGACCCCGCTGCCGTAACCTTCCTTATGGATAAAGAAAAGCTTTCGGCTAAAGACATTGACAATCTTCTCAACAAAAAATCAGGCGTACTCGGTTTATCCGGCGTCTCGTCCGATTTCCGCGACATCGAAGGCGCTGCCGCAGAAGGTAACAAACGCGCCGACATAGCACTCAGCGTTTATTACTACAGAGTCGCAAAATATGTCGGAGAGTATGCCGCGGCTATGAACGGCGTTGACGCGGTCGTATTCACGGCAGGTCTCGGTGAAAACAGCGCGATAGCGAGAGAGGAAATCTCATCATACCTGAGCTATCTCGGAGCAAAAGTTGACAAGGAAAAGAACAATTGCAGAGGCAAGGAAGTTGACTTCGCAACTGCCGATTCCAAGGTCAGACTTTTTGCGATACCGACAAACGAAGAGCTTGTAATCGCAAGAGATACAAAAGAGCTTGTCAAATAATATTACCGCTGAAGTAAAATATCGCATAAAATACTTACGCGGTTACTTGTGCCGAGTGGACGCACCTATGCACCGAAGCGCGGGTACAATACAGTCGTTTAAGACAATATCAGTCTTAAACGACTGTAGGACGTCGGGCGTTAAATTCAAAACCGCTCAAGCTTCGCTAGGACGGTTTTAAATTTAACTGACTATAAAAACGGCCTTAAATGACCCCGCAATACTGCTTTGTTTTACACGAAAAACCCCCTCTTTATTTATCAACAAAACTATGTTAATATGTAGAAAATAAAATGTGAGTAAAATTTGTGGATTGTGGAAAAATCGAAGTTATTCACTTTTTAATGTTAATAAGTTGATAAAATCCCGGGGAACGGTGTTAAAATATTGAATTCCGGGTTTTTAATGTGAATAATGTTAATTTCGACAGGAGTTTTCAACATTTTTTTATAACCGCCAAACACGTTGACTCCAATATTCTCTGTGGTTTTCCACATATTCACCGCCCCTACTGCTGCTACTAAGAATAATTAACTAATATATATATGCTTCTTCCAACCCGGTCCTTCCGGAAAAAAAGAGCAAATCCCGACAAATTTGTACTTTATTTTTTTCACCCGGGGGTTTCCTCCGACCAAAAACAAGTCTTTTCCGGCTTGTTTTATAAAAAAATCTGCGTTAACATGCTGTGAAGAGGTGTAATCATGAAAATTAGCTGTAATAAGCAAAAACTCGTCGAAAACATAAATACCGTACAAAAAGCCGTTGCGTCAAAATCGACACTTCCGATACTCGAATGCATTTATATAGGCACTCACCAAGGAAAGCTGAGAATGATCGCGAACGACTTAAACCTGGCTATAGAAGCGACTGAAATACCTTGCTTTATTGATGAAGAGGGCAGTGTCGCGCTTTCTGCCAGACTGTTTTCTGATATAGTCAGAAACCTGCCGGACGGCGAAATATTGATTTCAGGTGACAGCAGGAATGTTACCGTGATATCTTCAGGTAAAACCGAGTTTAAAATACTGGGTCTTCCCGGAGATGAGTTTCCGTTCCCGACAGATGTAGAAAAAAAATGCAGCTTTGCCTTAAGTTGCAATGATATCAAAGACATGGTCAAGCAAACGGTTTTTGCGGTCTCTGATGACGACAGCAAACAGACAATGACGGGAGAACTGTTAAAGTTTGAAGGAAATACCGTTACAATGGCGGCATTGGACGGTTTTAGAATTGCCGTTTCAAAAAGAGAGTATCCGAATTTTTCGGGAGACGCAAAGGCTATAATACCGTTTAAAACCTTATCCGAGCTTACGAAAATATTGCCGGGAGACAAAGAAAAAGCCGTTATCATATATTTTTCCGATAAACACGCTTTGTTTGAATGCGAAAATTGCAAGGTTGTAACGAGGCTTATTGAAGGCGATTTCGTAAACTACGAAAATATTTTCAAAACAGAAGCAACAACAGTTATGCGGGTCAGCAGGGCTGAGCTATGCTTATCTGTCGAAAGAGCGATGCTCATCACCACGGATCAGAAAAAAAGTCCGGTTAAGTTTAACATCAGGCAAAATACATTGATTTTGACATCGTTTGCCGACACCGGAGCGGTATACGAAGAGCTTAATATAAGAGTAGAGGGCAATCAGCTCGAAATCGGATTTAATCCGAAGTTTCTTGTGGATGTGCTGAAAGTTATAGAAGAAGAAGAAATTATGATTGAGTTTACGACGGCCTTGTCCCAGTGTATCATAAAGACCGAAGAAGACGATAAGTACAAGTTCTTGGTATTGCCGTTAAGGCTGAAGAGCTAAAAATTTTGCCGGTTAAGTGAGCCATGTTTGTAAAAGAATTGTCATTGAAGGATTTTAGAAATTTTGAGAGCTTAAACGTAAAGCTTGGGAGCGGTATAAACGTATTTTACGGAGACAACGGACAAGGAAAGACAAACATTCTTGAGTCTGTTTATTTCTGCGCAAACGGGCGTTCTCTGCGCGCGAAAAGCGACAGGGAACTTATTATGTTCGGAAAAAATGAGGCCCATATTCAGCTTTATATTGAGCGTAACGGTGTAGGCGACAGGATAGACGCACACATTATGGAAAGCGTTAAAGGCATGGCTGTTAACGGTATAGCGGTAAAAAAACTCGGAGAGCTTATGCAAAATATTTTTGTCGTAGTGTTTTCTCCCGAGGATTTGAGTCTGATAAAAGACGGTCCGGCGGAAAGGCGGCGCTTTGCCGATATGCAGCTTTGCAGGCTTTCTTCTGTATACTGTCATGATTTGCAGCAATATTACAGGGTACTTAAGCAAAGAAATCTTTTACTCAAAGAAATACAGAAAAAGCGCGATTTAAAAGATACGCTTTCAGTTTGGGACTTTCAGCTCGCGGATTACGGCAGGAGAATAATTTCCGCGAGAAGACGGTTTACGGAAAAGCTTTGCGGCTATGCAAAGGACATACACTCGGCGGTTTCCGGCACAAAGGAAACACTCGAGCTGAAGTACCGCCCAAACGCAAACGAAGACGATTTTATTATTAAGCTTGAGAAATCGGCGGATAGAGATATTTTAACAGGAGTAACGCAAGTAGGGGTTCACAAAGACGATATATTTTTTGAAATAAACGGAAAAGACGCGAGGCTCTATGCTTCTCAGGGCCAGCAAAGAACTGCGTGTCTTGCTTCTGTTTTGGCTGAAATCAGCGTTATACGCGAAGAAAAATGCGAAAATCCCATACTGCTTCTCGACGATGTTTTCTCCGAACTGGACGAGAAGCGCCGAGTATTTTTGACAAAGCATATAGGCGGACTACAGACCGTTTTAACATGCACCGGGCTGGATGAGACACTTGCTGTGCTAAAAAGCGAAGGTATAAAGACCTTTAGAGTAAGGCAGGGTGAAATCCGTACGGATTAATGTTTGCCGGTAAGCATGAGTTATAATATTTACTAATATTTAACAAACGCGACAGAGAGAGACTTGCTTCAATTTTGGCTTTTTGAGTGCTATTATTACCATAGGTTTTAGATTTACATTTATTGGACTGTTATCATATTTTCTTATTTCACTTTTTGAGCGCTTTGAGCTATAATTTATGTTACTCGTCTTAAAGTTGGATGTTGAGCGAGGTCTTTTTTGTGTAAGCATAAATATTAGCCGATAAATTTCATGATAATACAATGTGAAAAAAGGTGGATAAATGTGAAAAAGTCGAGTAACTTATTCACATTATGTTAATAACTCGTGTGTTTTATCCACAAACCTGTGTGGAAACGCCTGTTTTTCATGAAATTTTATAGTTGAAAAATAAAGTTATTCACATTTGCCATATGAATAAGCTTCGGGCTTTTTAAGCTCTGATTTGTGACTGAAGAATAAGAAAATCATTTGTCAGACAAATTTTAGACATAAGCTGTAATTATATTAGTTCATAGCTTAAATTGTGGGTTTTTTATGACTCTGATTAACCGAAATCCACGATTTTATGGGATTTTCCGGCACAATTTTGCGGGTTAACCGCAGATATAATATGCAAATACTCTAAATTATGTAAAACAAGGCAGATATGCGAAAATTGATATAAATGGCAGTGGTGCAAAACTCGAACTTTTCGCAGTGTAGTGTAGAAAAACGAGCCCTAACGAATTTAGAAAGCCTGTTTTATGGGCTCTAAATTCTAAAGGGCGAGGAGTTTTGTACCCGATTATGAGTCAAAAACCGGTATTGCACTGTTGCCAAATAATTCAGCCGTTTAAGCGGCTAATGTCATAAGGGGTAGTATATGATCACCGATATTCAGGCACAATGGGACAAAATTCTCGATATGTGCGACCAAAGCTATAACCAGGCAACGAAGGTCTCGTTTATATTTCCGCTGCGTCCGTACAGCTACAGCGAGGAGGACCATATTTTAACTGTCGTCGCGCCGAATTCGACTATCAGGGATACGTTTGTCAACAGGCACGAGAGGATAATCACGCCGGCAGCCCAAAGCGTATACGACGACCCGGAGCTGAGCATAAAAATATACGCGACCACGGATTTGACACCGGACGGGTTTGTTGCCGCTGATAAAGATAACGACTGCCCAAAATCCAATCTTATAGAAAAATACAAGTTTGAGAACTTTGTCAAAGGCAAGTGCAACGAGCTTGCCTATTCGGCGTGCAGTTATGTTGCAGAGTCCGTCGGTCATATAAATCTCGAGAACCATTCGGCGAGGGCGGAGAGAAACCATTATAACCCTTTGTTTTTGTACGGAGGCGTGGGTCTGGGCAAAACACATCTCATGCACTCGGTCGGAAACTACATAAAGCATGTGGATCCGTCCATTAAAGTACTCTATACAACTGCCGAAAATCTTATGAATGAATTTATCAACTCAATAAGAGTCGGTAAAAATCAGGAGTTTAGAGATAAGTACAGAACAATCGATTTGCTGCTTGTAGACGATATACAGTTTTTAGCCGATAAAGAAGGGACTCAGGACGAGTTTTTTCATACGTTTAACGCGCTTTATAACGCGAGCAAACAGATTGTTATCTCAAGCGACAGACCGCCTTCCGAGCTTGTGAAGTTTCACGAGCGCTTGCTTTCGAGGTTTGATAACGGCACTATGGTTGACATCTCTCAGCCGGACTTTGAAACGAGAGCCGCCATACTCGAGAAAAAGGTCGAGATGCGCGATTTAAAGCTTCCGCTCGAAGTTATACAGTACATAGCGAAAAACATTTCTTCCAATATAAGAGCGCTTGAAGGCGCGCTGAACACCGTTGCGAGTTATGCAAAGCTTGCCAATACCACAATTACGCTCGAGCTTGCGGAAAGAGCTTTGAAAGACAAGATGGCAGACAACACTAAGCCGGAAATAAGCGTGAAATATATACAGGAGACCGTTGCGAAGCGTTTTTCAACGACGAGGGAAGAGCTGTGCGCAAAAAGGCGAACAGCCGGTATAACTTACGCCAGACATATAGCTATGTATTTGTGCCGTATGCTCATGGATTTGACTCATGTTCAGATTGGTCAGGAGTTCGGAAAGAGGGATCATACCTCCGTAATATATGCGTGCAACAAGATAGCCGACGAGATTGAGTTTGATAAAGAACTGAAAACGACGGTTTATGACTTGGAAAAGCTTATACAGGGCGAGTAAAAAGCAGGCGGCGCGGATACTGTTTCCGCGCCGTTTGAAATTTCAGGCCCTCCGGGTTAAACCGCAGTTCGCTTCCTCTGATTCATATCCGTTATAGGAGTCGCTCCGTTATTGATACGATAGGTAAACCGTTCGCTAAACTTGTCGCATCAACACCTCTCAGGCCGCAGGGCCGGATAAGGTGGTGATTAAACCGCATGGTTTATCGGGGGATCGTTACTTTGTCTCCCGAACCTGAGAGACTTTTGCGGATACGGTTTCGTACATGAGCTTAATGCCTTCGTCCGTTGCCCTAAAGCTTGATGCGTATGTTCTCGGTATGCCCAGTTTTACGGCCTCGCGCTCGACATCAATGTTTGCTCCGAGGAAAACAAATTCCCAATTGTATTTTGAGCGTTGATGGCTGATCATCTCGTTAATCTTCGCATAGCTGAATTCACGGCTGGAATTTTCCTGTCCGTCGGTTGTTATGACGAAGATTACCTTTTTAGGCCGAAGCCGCTCTGCCGTGTTCGAAAGCCTGACGCCGACATCTATAATTGTTTTTCCGACCGCGTCAAGCAAAGCTGTCATACCGCCCGGCCTGTAGTCGCTTTCCGTGAGTGATACGTATCTCGCATCAACCGCCCTGTGCAGCAGCTCGTACTTGTCGTCGAACAATACCGTTGTTACAAGGGTTTCGCCTATATTTCGCTGATTTTTGACAAATTCGTTAAAGCCGTCGATAGTCCGAAGTTCCAGACCGGACATTGAGCCGCTTTTATCGAGTATAAAAACTATTTCGGTGAGTTGCTCGTTCATAATGATCACCTTTCTTTAAAAGTATATTAACATATTAACAAGGGTCAGCCGTGTATCCGCCAAAGTCAATTAAGCAGCGCTTAGGTGCGCGCATCTGCGTCTAAGAAGGGGAACAACAAAATATAGTGTTTTCCTATATTTTGTTGCCGAAGTAATATATTTAGTTGCCGTAGTAACATTATAACGCTTAAAAAATTTTTCCGGTCGCTTGGCGGGCGACAATTCAAAAGGGGCGAATTCGGATGGATAAGGTTTTTTTGGACGGGCTGAAGCTGTTTATAGCTTGCAATCTCCGGGATTCACACGAAGCCGGCAGCATAACGTTTTTGGAAACTACTGCGCTCGGTCATGAAAGAATTTATGCCGATACGGTCTCTCTGAATTCTCTTCGCGCTGAAAATACCGCCGGGGACCTAAAGAAGATTAACCGCAGCGGTATAGAGGACTTTATCAAAAACGAAAAATCAGCCGAGACGTTCAGCACGAGACTTCTGCGGCTCATAGACAAAAGCGGCCGTAGCGATTCGGATATATACAAGCGCGCCGGAATAGACAGGCGCCACTTTTCAAAGATCAGGAGCAACCCCGACTATAGGCCGAAAAAAACAACCGTATTTGCGCTTTGTATGGCGCTCGGTCTCGGTGAGCACGAGTCGGGCGGGCTTTTGAGCCTTGCGGGCTACTCATTTTCACACAGGGAGACTTTTGACCTGATTATTATATATTGTCTCAGGAATAAAATGTATGACATAACTTCCGTTAACGAAGCGCTGGAGTATTTCGGGGAAAAGCCGTTTGGGGCCGATGAATAGCCGGGATTATCCTCGTAATATTTTTGAGCTATAACTTTGTCAGGGCTATGGCTATCAGCATAAATCCGCTAAGCCATGACAGGCTGAAATTGATTTTATCAGCGATTTTTTTGCCTACAAACGAGCTGAGTGTTACGGCGCAAATGCCGAGTAAAAACGTGAACACGATCAAGAGTGCCGAGTTATGAGCTGTCATACCTATGCCGAAGCCGACTGCCAGACCGTCCAGTGAGAGTGCCGCAGCCAAAAAAATTGCTTCTTTTGCCGACAGTATTCTAGAGTTGTCTATATCAGCTTTCTCCGGGTCAGCGTATACATTCAACACAAACTTTACGCCCGAGAAACCGAAGCTGATTTTTTTATTTAGGTCACTTTGCTTTCGTATATAAGCTTTCAGCGCACTGTCGAAAATCTTGACAAGACCGAGCAAGCTCAGAAGTACTACGCTTACAGGCGTTGTAATACTCGCGGGCATCAAATTCCCAAACGGTACGGCAAGAAAGAGAGCAAGCGCAAAAACTCCCGTGCATATCGCAGCAATCGTTATTACGGAGCGCAGCGGGATTCTGATTTTATCGGCACTGTAAGCTAGACCCGACATAAATGCGTCTGTTGAAAGCGCTGCAGAAATTAGAAGAGATTCTATGATATATTTTTGCATTTGGACACCGCCTTACTGGTTATCCTGTATCTTATTCAGTCCGTGGAGTTCAAGTTACAAAATAACTTGGCAGATATGTGCACTAATTTCTGCATACTTTTATTATATCGGGCCGTATATTGGTTTATAGCAAGTTAAAGATATTACCGCGGAAGTTAGATACCGCATAAAAAACTTACGCGGTTACTCGTACCGAAGTAATAGTGCTTAATGCAACGGTCTTAAGCAAGTAATATCAAAAAGTTTCGTGAGGAGAAGATAAATATGTCGTGTGCATTTCATAATGACAGAGACGCTGTTGCCGCATGTTCGGAATGCGGAGCGTTAATTTGCGAAGGCTGCGCTGTGAACGTGTCATCAAGGACAGTTTGCAAACATTGCGTCGAAAAGTTGCTCCGCTCCGGCAGGGAGCACACCGGTACCGGTAGAAGTGCAAGAGGGCGAGAAGAAGAGTATTATTACCGTAAGCCGATGTTTTCGCCCGGACTTGCATCTTTGCTTTCGTTTATTTTGCCGGGAGCGGGACACATGTATTTGGGGCTTATGCGCAGAGGACTGCTGTTTATGTGCTCATTCTTTCTCTGCTGCTATCTTGCATCCGGTTTTTTTGGAGGCAGTATTTTCGGATTCATGATTCCAATTTTGTGGATACTTTCAATATTTGACACAAACAATATAAAGAGAATGATATTACGCGGTGAAACGGTGAAAGACGATTTGCAGGGCGTTTGGAACGGTATTGGCCGTCATCCTGTAGTGTTCGCGATTGTAGTATTTCTTTTCTTCGGAAATTTCATCGGCAATATGTTATACAGTATTTTTCCGTTTACACGGTTTAACTCTTTCGTCGGGCCGTTGTTCATGGGGATAGGAATTTACTTCGTTTGGAAGTACGCTTTTTCCGGTAGGACGGGTCGGAGAAGGGGAGATCGCGCGACAGAGGACGAAGATTTCATAGACAAAAGAAACGACGGCGAGAATCAAAACAAGTAAATATTTATGACAATGAATAATTGTTCCACGTGGAACAAATCCTCCTGCGGGTGACAGCTTGTGCTGTCACCCGCGTTTTTCTTGAATTTTTTATATGTTCGATACGTACCTAGCCTGATTTGTTGTTTAACTTTTTTCCTTAGTGTGTTATAATTCTTTTTAAGAGTTTGAAGTTTCCGTGCCTAACAAGCTACTATTACGCCGGTAATCTTAATATGGATTAATTCAGCAACCGCACGGATCAAACAATATTTTGCCTCACGGCATAGCGCGAGGAATAAGATGAAGAGAGTTATTGCTATTGCAAATCAAAAAGGCGGAGTCGGGAAGACGACTACGAGCATAAACCTTTCGGCGGCTCTTGCCCAGCTCGGAGAGAGGGTACTTGTCATAGATGCCGACCCGCAGGGAAACACAACGACCGGTTTGGGCATAAAGCTGTCCAAAAGAGATAAAACGCTCTACAATGTTTTGCTCGACGAGTGTGACGTTAAAGATGCGATTTTTAAGACCTGCGTTAAGGGCCTTAAACTTTTGCCGACCGATATAGAGCTTGCCGGGCTTGAAATCGAGCTTATCGGTGTTGAAAACAGAGAAAAAAAGCTCAAGGCGATAACAGAGACTTTAAAGGACGAATATGATTTTGTGCTGATAGACTGCCCTCCGTCTTTAAATATGCTGACAGTTAATTCGCTGACGGCTTCAAATACGGTGCTTGTGCCTCTCCAGTGCGAGTATTACGCTCTTGAAGGGCTGACAAAATTGCTGCACACCATAGACTTGGTTAAGAAAAAGCTTAATCCCGAGCTGGAAATTGAGGGCGTTGTTTTCACGATGTATGATTCGAGAACAAATCTTTCCTTGCAGGTCGTGGACGAGGTTAAACGCCATCTTTCAAAAAATGTTTATCGTACGATAGTTCCGAGAAATGTACGCTTGAGCGAAGCACCTTCGCACGGGTTGCCGATATGCCTTTACGACCCTAAATCGAAAGGCTCGGAAGCTTATGATATGCTTGCGCGAGAAGTTATTGAAAAGGAGTAATGTCATGTCCGCACAAAAGAGGGGCCTTGGAAGGGGTCTCGACGCGATATTTTCCGAGCAGGAGGACAGGGATAAAAACGGTCTGTCCGAAGTGGATATTAACGCGTTAGAGCCGAACAAAGACCAGCCGCGCAAAAGTTTTGACGCGGAGAGTCTTGACGAGCTTGCAGAGTCCGTTAAAACTCACGGGATTTTGCAGCCGATTATCGTTACAAAGATGGAAGACGGTTACTATAAAATCGTTGCCGGAGAGCGCCGTTATAGGGCCGCAAGGCTCGCGAAGCTTAAAACCGTGCCTGTTATAGTGAGAGAGCTGAGTGATTTGGATGTTTTGCAGCTTGCTCTGGTCGAAAACTTGCAACGCAAGGATTTAAACGCGCTTGAAGAAGCAATGTGCTTTAAGAAGCTTATGGACGAATTTTCCTTGACGCAAGAGGATGTTGCCGAGAGAGTCGGCAAGAGCAGGCCGGCAGTCGCAAATTCTCTCAGACTGCTCGGGCTCGATAAAAGAGTCCAAAAATTCCTTCAAGAAGGCAGACTCAGTACGGGTCATGCGAAGGTATTGCTCGGAGTCGGTGAGTCGGATGTTCAGTTTGAACTTGCTGAAGTTGTGATCGAGAACGAGCTTTCCGTAAGACAGACCGAAGAGCTGCTCGCCGCGTCATCAAAACAAAAGAAAGATAAAAAACCAAAAGATTCGGAAACGGGATTTAAAGATTTTGAAGATAAGCTTGCGAGTGCTCTCGGTACAAAGGTTAACATAAAACACGGCAAACGCAAGGGTAAAATTGAGATCGAATATTATTCGGCATCTGATTTGGACAGGTTGTTATACATAATAAGTAAGTGATGTTTTCAGGGAACCATTAATGGTTTACGAATTTTACGTTGTTCCACGTGGAACAATATAAAGCGGGTCCCGTGGAAGCTAAAAGCTCCCGGACCCGCAAGGCGATTTTTCAACATGCCACTAAACGGTTTCAGGCTATTCGGAAACCAGAGTTTTAACTTTTTCGAGCGCGTGCCGCATTTGAGGAAGAGACACAAGCGCAAGTGTTATAATCATTTCGGGCACTATGTACCCGCCGTTGTATACTATGGTGTACAATATAGGGTCCCAGCCATCCCATGTGTTTTCCGCGAAGAATACGTAGCCCGATATTGACGAAAACAAAAGCCTTCCAAGCATTGCAACGATAATACCGCTGTACATGCCGTGTTTTTTATCTTTGAACAAGCCTGACAGGCCGAGAGCGCCAAATGCCAGAATATAATCAAAGAATACTTGAATCGGATGGTAAAAATATGGTTTTATCGCGAATTGCAATAAGCCATAGGTCAAACCGACCACAAGGCCGGTCGGCAGACCGAACCAAAGTCCGGAAAGAATAATAAAGAACATTGAAAAAAGCGTTATGCTGCCTCCGAAAGGGAAAGAATAACCAACGAAGGAAAGAGCGGTTGCAAGCGCTATGAGCATTGCCGAACAGACTAATACCCTTGTGCTCGCTTTTTTGTGCAAGATCCCGATTAAAGCAAGGAACAGCACAGCGGCCAAAGCCCCGACGGCAACTTTTCCGCCGGTTGAATAAACAAAGCTTTCGATTGTTTCCAAAAAAATAACCTCCTTTTTGGTATAATACCTTGCGGAGGATGATTTCGGTGTTCGTTCCCTTCGCCGGCATTATCCGGATCAGGTACAAAGGGTTTTTCTCAGCCGCGTGTTGCAGCACCCCTACGTACAGACGAATTATAACCGAAGCTAAATTTGTTGTCAACAAATATAAACGGAGATTATTTATGATAAAATTAGTTGTGTTGGATTTGGACGGAACCCTGCTTACCTTCGACAAGCAATTACCGGAAAGCACGGTTGAAACAATAAAAGAGGTCAGAAGAAAAGGTATAGACGTGGTTTTATCGACGGGCAGGGCCATTTCGACTTTGAGTGACTTTCGCGAAAGGCTTGGCATGACTCAGGGTTACACCTCCGGAATGAACGGGGGCTGTATATATTTCGGCGGAGAGTTGGTGAAGGAGCACAGAATGCGTCTTTCCGACGGGCTGCATATTTTGAGGGAGCTAAAGAAGATTCCCGAGGCTGCGGATTTTATCAGGATTTATGACACGCCTGTAAGATCTGTTATCGAGAAAGAAAGCATATTCTCGGATTATTATACAAAAGTGACCGGTCTTGTTCCGAAACTAGTCGATTCGTTTGAGACTGCTCTGGAATCTGACATATACAAAGTTCTTGTTATGACAGAAAATTCTGTGCTTTTGGGCATCTCCGAGCTTATGAACACCAGAAAGCCCGAAGGCATTAATATGTTTTTTTCAAGCGAGAATATGCTTGAGTTTACCCCTGCGGAAGCGACAAAAGGAAACGCTCTGCGCTATCTGGCTAAAGCGTATAACGTCAATCTTGAAGAGACTTTCGCAATGGGTGACAGCTTTAACGATATAAGCATGCTCGAGCTCGCCGGAGTTGCTGTCTGCCCAAAAAACGCGGACAGCGAAGTAAAGAAATACGCGCATTTTGTTACGGACAATGACAGCGATAATGACGCGGTATCCGAAGCGCTGAGAAAATATGTTTTATAGGAAGTGTTGAAAATTGCGTATGAAGACTAAGAATTGGTCTGAGCGAGCGGCGCTCTCCCTTGGAAAATGGTGATTTTCCATTTTAAAGGGAAAGCCGCTAGGCAATTATTCAACATGCCCTTATAGTGAATATTGATCCCGGATTAAACCATGCGGTTTAATCACCCCCTTATTCAGGTTCTGCGGCCTAAGGGGGATTGAGGCGATATTTTTAGCGAATGGTTTAAGTGTCGCCTCAATAAAGTTGGAACCGTCAAAACAAGCTTGCTTGTTTAGTCGTTTTTAGCTTCACTCGCCACATTTTGTTGCCGAAGTAATAACTCATATAAAAATTAGCGGAGAGTGACCTGTGCATCGGCTTAACGAATTATTCAAAAGGCTCGGATATTCTGTGAAACAGCTTAAGCGAGCCGACACAAATATACTTAATTATATTGTATACGCGCTTCTGTATGATGTTGTTATCAACATGTATAAGCCATTTGCGCTGAAGTTTTTGGAACGCGTAGGCGGTACGGAATTCCACATTTCGTTGTATAATTCATTGCCAGCTTTTGTCGCGATATTCGCGCTGATACCCGGCTCTGCGTTTATAGCGGGCTTTAACAAAAAGAAGAAAGTAACAGCCGTGTTTTTCGCGATTTCCAGGCTGATGATACCGGTGCTCGCGCTTGTTCCTCTCTTGGATGAGGCGCTCAGGCCGATTGCGTTTGTTTTAATTATAGGTATGATGAACTTTCCTGACGCGATTTCGCAGACCGCGCTTCAAAGCTTTTTGGGAGAGAATTTCGACGGTAGAATCAGGGCCACGGCAATATCGCTGCGCACAAAGTTCGGGCAGGTTGTAACGCTAGGCATAACGCTGATAACAGGCTATGTAATCAAGTTTGTCCCGAAAACGGACGAACAGACCATAGTTACATATCAGATTTTTTTCGCCCTCGCTTTTTTGATTGCAGTGGCCGAAATTGTCGCATTCCTCAGGTTTAAGGAGAAAGAGAAACCGGTAGTCAGAATAAAACGCCCGTCTGTTAAAGAAATCGCGGGAGTTTTCGGAGATAAGACTTACAGGAAGTTTTTATTTTTAACGCTTGCGTTTTACTTTGCGTGGCAGCTTCCCTGGCCCGTAATCGGGGCGTATCAGGTTATCGAGTTAAAGGCGGATGAACTGTGGTTCGCGAATATCGCGCTTGCGAGCGGAATCGGAACATATTTTGGAGCAACGTTTTGGGGCAAAAAAATCAACAAGTACGGTAACGGAAAAATACTAACTATCTCAGCGTTTTGCATGGCTGTTAACATAGTTATATATGTATTCGCAAAAGGCATGTGGTCTTTAGTTGCGGTAAATGTTTACGGCGGATTTGTCAGCGCGGGAATAACGATTGCTCTGTTTAACGGTCTGCTTGAAGCCACTCCCGACACGAACCGCGTTGTGTATATTGCGGTTTACAACACGCTTATAAATCTAAGCCTCGCGGTAACGCCTTTTATAGCATACGGACTGATGAAAATTACGTCGTATCAAAATATATTTGTTTTGGATGCGCTGCTCAGAGCTTTGGCCTCGGTGCTAATACTGCGTGGTTATTGGGGCAAAAATCCCGGAGCGAGGCTGAAATTATTCGGCAGGAAGCATGCGGTCAAGTAACGGATTACTTACAGCTTTTCCCGGGATAAACCGGCCACAAAAGAAAAAAATAAGTATGCGTGCGTTAATGCGGCATACTTTTTTGTTACAAAGATAAAGAAAATCCGGTTTTTGACGATATAAAGACGTATGGAAAATTTGCCGTGCAAAAAAACTGTCAAGCGAATAGGGCAAATGACCGAGCTTGACCGCACATTGAAAAATGAATACTACGGAGGTGAAAAAAATGACAGTAACCGGTTTACTGATGCAGAATTTAGCTCAAAAGGTCACAGGTAAAGAAACTCGCGATTCTGTGAAAACTAATACGAGAGCTGATGATTTTGAAAAAAAGCTGAATGCTGCGAAATCCGATTCGGAAGAACGGGTAAGTAAAACCGAAAGAAAGCAAAGACCCGAAAAACAGGGTTCCGAGTTAAAGCATAAACCTGCGCAAATTAAGGATAGGGACAGCCAAGACCCTGAAATTACAAAGGCAGAAGATGAGACTGCCGCGGAGGACAAAGCTGTAAACTCGGCGGATAAAACGGAAGAGCTCAGTCAAAAAGCTGAAAAAGATGGCGAGAGCTTGGACACCAAAATCCTCAAGCGTCTTTCAAACGAGCTGGGGATACCGGAAGATGAACTTGCTGCGCTGCTGGCTTCCATGAACATAAGGCCATCTGATTTGGGCGAACCCGATAAACTGGCGGACTTTGTTCTTAAAATCAGCGGAAAAGATAAGCACGCCGAGCTTTTGACAGAGCCCGGGGTAAGCAAGCTCCTTAACGATATTCAAGATGTTTTGGACGAGTTTACGGCCAAGAGAGGACCCATAAAGTTTGAGCTTAAATTACCGGATTTGCCGCTAAAAGAGTTTGCGCCGATTATATCCGAGGGTCTTTTGAAGGAAGTACCGCCGGAGCCGGGAGAGCCTGTTTACACTTTGCCGGTACAGCCTAAGCCCGTGGTTACCTTTGAGGCTTCGGCTGAGGTTAAAACCGCGGAGGCTCCGGCAGCAGCCGAAAACACCGTTCAAACAGCAGCTCAGACTGACGGCTCGGAACTAAAACAGAGCGATGAGCAAAGCACGGACTCAAAATTGCCTTTTGCCGATATTAATCCGGTAATCACGCAAAATACCGAACAGAAGATACAAAGTTCCGCAATCCGGAAAGAAGCCGCAAAATCCGTCAACACCCAAGATGTTATCGATCAGATAGTCTCAAAAATCAAAGTCGATATAAAGTCTAACATCTCGGAGGTTAAGATACTTCTAAAACCCGAGCATCTCGGCGATGTGACAATGAAAGTAGCTACAGAGAACGGCATTGTTACTGCTCAGTTTGTCGCGGAGAGCCAAAGAGTGAAAGAAGCCATAGAAGCGGGGCTTCAAAATCTCAGGGATACTTTGACGCGTCAGGGAGTCAACGTGGCTGATATTTCTGTTTCCGTTGACAGCGGCAACACTCAAAGCGCAAGCGAACGGTTTCTAAACGAGGGGAGAAGAAGCTTCTCAAGAATCAGGCAGGTGCAGGGTGTCGGTGAGACCGGCGAGCCGGACCCGGAGCGAGTTATTCAACCGAGAACACCGGAAACATCCAGTATAGAATACGAGGCATAGGGGTGAAAGCATGTCAGACTCTCGACTTTGGGGAGATTACACTTTGCAGAGCGAACAGGTTCAGCAGCAGGCTGCAGTTGCGCCGAGAACTCAAAACTCGCAAATCGATAAAAACGCTTTCTTATTGCTTCTTATAACACAAATGAAGTATCAGGACCCGATGAACCCGATGGACGACAAGGAATTTGTCGCGCAGATGGCCCAGTTTTCGGCGCTTGAACAAATGCAGAATCTTAACGCGACCATGTCGTATTCTCAGAGCTTTTCCATGATAGGAAGAACGGTCGCGGGACAGGCGATGAACCCGGTCAGCGGTCAAATCGAAGAATTCGGCGGATATGTTGACTCTGTCGTGCTTAAAAACGGCGAGCCGTATGTTGTTATCGGCGAGGCCGAATACAAGGCGAGCGATGTTAAGAATGTGTTTACGGATGCGCAGACGACTATTGCGAAATCCATGAACGATAATTTGTTCAACTCCCAGAACATAATGCTTGTCGGCAAGTATATACAGGCCATTGTTCAGGACGGTGACAAGCCGGCAGAATTTGTCGAGGGCAAGGTCGACTATGTGAAATTTGCGCTCGGCGTTCCGATACTCGTTGTAGGAAACAAGGAAATTTATCCTCAAGAAGTTATATCTGTTGCGGACGGGAGCCTTCTCACGGGAAAGACCGTCAGCATCGAGGAGACAGACGAGGAAGGCGTTGTAACAAGATTGCCGTACAAAATAGGCGGCGTAACGATAAAAGACGACAAAGCGTATTTACAGCTTGGAGACAAACTTGTCGAGATCGAAAAAATTGACAGGGTTATCGAGGCACTAAAATACGTGGGCAAGGAAATAAAGTCGCTGAGTCTCAACGGAGTTGCCGACGGAGTTCTGATAAAGGACAAAGTACCGTATTTGACGGTTGGAGACGAAATGATTAAATTCAGCGAAATACTCAAATAGCGGGGCGGTGTGACTTTGGACAGCGATAATAACATAAAATTGCAGCCCGTGAGAATAAATCCGTCAACGTTCGCCAACAGGGGACTCGGTATACAAAACGGCCGACAGGATGCACAAAACGGCGGTTTCGGACAGATACTCTCGGAAAAAATCAATGAAGGCTCGAAGATTTCATTTTCGAAGCATGCCGAAAAAAGGCTGGAGCTGAGAAATATTAATCTTACAGCCGCCCAGATGACAAGGCTTGAAAAAGGAGTTGCTCAGGCCGCGCAAAAAGGCATAAAAGACAGCCTCGTCATGCTTGACGATGTTTACTTCGTTGTAAACACAAAGAACAAGACGGTTGTAACCGCTGTAAACAATGACGGCGGTGAGAATATTTTTACTAATATTGACGGCGCGGTAATAGTATAGCCGGACCTCAGGGGGGCTATTATTCCGGAATGACAGAAGGAATAAAATCGCGTCAACGCGGCGTAAAGTTTCGGGCAAAACATGTCCGGTACATAATTTGCTCCGTGTAATCGAGAAAGGCGCATTTGCGCAGAGGAGGTCATTTATTATGATGCGTTCCATGTTCTCGGGAGTCTCAGGACTTCGGGTTCATCAAACCAAAATGGACGTTATTGCAAACAATATCGCCAATGTTAACACGGCAGGTTATAAATCGAGCAGAATCACATTTAACGAGGTTTTCAGCCAGACGCTTTCAGGAGCTTCCGGAGCAAATCCGGATGTCGGCAGAGGCGGTACAAACGCGATGCAGATCGGCTTGGGCGTAAACGTTGCTTCAATTGATATGCTTATGACGCCCGGCGCGGCGCAAAGAACAGACAACCCCTACGATCTTATGATACAGGGAGAAGGCTTCTTTGTCGTGTCGGACGCGAGCGGAACATACTTCACGAGGGCGGGAGCCTTCAGACTCGACAATTTTGGAAATCTTACGACTCCGCAGGGAATGATGCTTAACGGCTGGAAGGCCGAAGCGGGCAACGTACCGGGAACGACGGTCATTCAAAAAACCGGAGTTAAACCGATACAGATAACCGGAAACGACGAAATCATGAATCCCGCCAGAACAACACTCATAGATTTTAAGGGCAATCTTAACGGCCTGGATGAGTTCCCCAAGGAGACAACCATGTCTGTTTTCGACTCCTTGGGCAACAAATATGTTATAGATGTCAGGATGCAGTATGATAAGACGGCTAAAGACTGGTCATACTCAATCGGAAACTATATGTATCCCGAAGGTGACAAATCCAAAGGCATATATATCGGCGATACGCCGACCGCAGCAAGCGGAGGAACAAATCCGCTGTCAGGAGCGGCGCCTTACAACGCCACGATTACGACAACGGCGCAGACAACACCTCCGGCAGCATTCAAGTTTAACGAAATAGGCAAGTTTAAGTTTGATACTTTCGGTTATCCCGATCTTACTGTTATGACAGGCATTGAGTTCACGTTTGATGACGCAGCCGGCGCTTTATCGCCTGAGTCCGCGTTCGGAGAGCCTGTCGTCATCACGCTGACCGGGCTTAAACAGTTCAGCGGAACATCTGACGCAACGTCTGAGACGAGAGACGGAAACAAGCCCGGCACACTCACCGGTGTCAGCATCGGTTCTGACGGCGTTATAACGGGGCGATATTCTAACGGAAAGACAAAAGATTTATGGCAGATTGCGCTCGCGCAGTTTAAAAACCCCGCAGGCCTTGAGCGCAAAGGCTCAAATCTCTATGTTTCAACAACAAACTCCGGCAGTTTTGACGGAGTGGGCGTTCCCCCGGGAGAGGGAGCGACACTGCTTGCGGGCGTTCTTGAGATGGCCAATGTCGATCTTGCTGCCGAGTTTACGGAAATGATTACCGCGCAAAGAGGCTTCCAGGCAAACTCGAGAGTCATAACAACTTCCGACGATATGCTTCAGGAACTTGTAAATTTGAAGAGATAGGATAAAACAAAAAACAGCGGAAAGAAACGGCAATCGTTCTTTGCGCTGTTTTTACAGTCTTTTAAGACAATACCAGTCTTAAACGACTGTAGGACGTCGGGCGTTAAATTCAAAACCGCTCAAGCTTCGCTTGGACGGTTTTGAATTTAACTGACTATATTTTGCACTGTAATTTTTACCCCGGCATTTTGCGGAGCGAAACGCTTGCTTTTTTCCGCTGCGCTTCGCAAAGTTCGGCCCGACAGGCAATCATTTCAGCATTTTTGCCTGTTCTTCGTCTGAGTAGTGCGCTCCGGCAATCCTGTCATACTGGAAATAGTACAGCATTTCAAGTATACTTTCGTCCTCGCCCAGAGGCTCGGCATAATACTGGTCATTCTGGTTAACGTATAAATCCGTTTTCATAGCGTGGAACTTATCGTAGGCATAGTACAGGAACTGAAAATACAGGTTTTTATGCAACCCGGCGTTTTCCAGCAACATCGGGCCCATAAAATACGGGCTTACATTGCCGATGTCTTTCACCGGCATATCAAAGTTTGACCACATTGCATACGGCGTTGCAAAGAGATTGCGGCGCTCTTCAAGCGTCCAATCAGTCAACTCGCCCTCGTGTACCATTCCGAGAGCCTGGAACGCTTCGTATGACGTGTTTCCCAGCATGGGGTTATGGTCGCCGAAAAACAGGACTATAGTCGGCTTACCCGATTCCTTTATATGCTCGATTAACCTGCCCAGCTGTTTATCGGCGTCATAAACACCTTGGGTATACGTGCTTATTACGCTGTTGAGGTAGTCGTCTAAGTTTGGGCTGTTAGCAGTTATTTCAAGATTTTCGTACTTGTCCGGAAGGAAGGTATAATGATTTTGCATCGAGATTCCAAACAGGAAAAGCGGCTCGTCAGTATTGTCAATCTGCTCGATTATTTTTGTGGTAAAATATTCGTCTGAGGTATACTGGCCTTTAAGATAGCTGTCAGGCATACTTTCTATCCCGATATATTCATCAAATCCGAATCGGGGATATATAACGTTTCTATTAAAGAATGATTCAAAATACGTGTGAATTCCGACTGTCTTATAGCCGTTTTGCTTGAAAATCTGCGGAAGCGCTCTGTAATCGGTGTCCGGCACATAGATATCCGGCATTTGATACGGTATATGCCCGATACCGACATAGGACATAGCGTTACCGGTCAAGAACTCGTATTCCGTATTGCAGGTGTGGCCTCCGAACACGGGAGAGATAATCTGCCCCGTTGTAGCAGTTTTTTGCAGTTCGTGCAACGTCGGAACCGGGTCTTGAGAGAAGGTTACATTGCCGCCCCATACAGTCGGATCAACGAACGCTTCGCTCATAATGGCGATAACATTCGGCTTAAGATCGGAAACGTTCGTTTTCCTGTTGTCGGTTGCGATTTTCTTTTCGACCTTATTGATAAGGCTATCCATAAGCTCTTTGCTGTAGTCGATGTTATCCATTTGCATATCCCGCAGATCCTCGTTGCGCATCAGGGTAAGAAAGCCGAGCGCGATGCTGTTTTCCGCATAGGTTCTGTTCACTGAGTTTTTCAGCATTTTTTGAAAAAAGATACCGTTAAAGCCTTCTGTCGAAAAAAGCGAAAAAGCCATAACATAGCACGGAAGTATAATCACCCTCGTTTTCAGCTTCATGTTATAGGGCGTTCCGTAGAAAAACATCAAAACGGTGATTGCAGCCAGGATAATAAAGCTTATAATGACCGAAAAATACATGTCGATTTTAACGAAATTCATTATCTCCCCCAGATGGTTCGAGAAGTTTATATCGGCGGGAGAAAGCACAAGCCCCGTTAAAACCTTTTTATAGAAGTTAAATATATATAGGACGTACATGCCCAAATTCCCTGCCAGAGCGGCCCAGCCGACTCTGCCGAACAATATGTACAAGAATGTGTACAGTATATAAAACAGGATCAGCGAGCCGAAAAAAGCTAGCGGGCTTTTGAAAACTCCGGCGCCGTTTAATATTTCGAGCGCAAGCATTGATATTAACGGCGACAGGAATATCATACACAGTCTAAACTTGCTTTTGAGATTAATTGTGCTTAAAAAATCCTTCATCTTCAAAAACTTCCTTAAATGAGATTTATACGTATTACATGGTATTCAACTTCTGCGCTGATAAATTCCTAAGCTGACGCAGGTTTACGCTGCTGCCGCATGGGAGATTTCTGATCCGAAGTGAGGGAACAACAAAACATTGCGTTTTTCTATCATTTGTTGCCGGAGTAATAAAAACCTATTTAACGGCGATGATTACATCTCTTTTTATCGCCTGATCTACCCTGTGAACCAAATCGTCATACGGATGCCCGGACATAACGCGAAAGCCGTAACTCTCGGCAAGCGCTTTAAGTTCTTCACGCTTAAGCACAAACGTGTTCCAGGACATGGCTATCGCCCCGCCCGGTTTTAAAAGCTTCTGCCATACCGGCAGGCATTCAGACATGAGCGCGGACGGATTTCTGGTTACTCCGGCTTTGCGGACGGATTCGGTAACATTTCCGTGAGCTATGCCGTAGGGCAAGTCTGCCACAATTATATGAAACGTGTTTGCCTTGAAAAAGTTCGCCGCGTTTCTCGTATCCCCGGAAACAAGCACAAGTTCTCTGCGTTTGTCGTCCGTCTTATATGATTCCTTATCGCGGGCAAACGTGAAACCGTCAATATTGGATGTGAAAGACTTGTTCGGCCCGCTCAGCCTCTGAGAGCTGTGTTGGTGTTTGAATTTTTCGTTCTCGAGGTATTTCTTGAAAAATACGGCGGCTTCGTGAACAGCCTTTGAATCAAGCTCGATTCCGCAAGCGTTATATCCCAGGCGCAACCCCTCAAAAAGCGTTGTGCCTTTTCCGCACATCGGGTCGAGCAGTGTGACGGTTTCGCCGAAAAACTTCGAACTGTACAGCGCTTGGTTTATCATCATTTTTGTAAAGAGCTCGTTTGTTTTTCCCGAGTACTTCAGTATGGTCCCCAAAGAAGAGTCGAAAAACTCTTCGCCCCTATTTTCCAGAGGAAACAAACTCTTTCCGTCAAACTCGAATAAAGCGTAACATAATGACAGGGAATACAGCCTGTCGATCTCATGCTGCCCCAATTTATCGGGAGTTGCAAACGTATAGTACAGAACCGAACCTATAAGCTCAGTTTTCAGTTCAGAAAAGCCCGGAGAGAGTTTTCTGAGCGCAAGCTCAGCCTCGGCGGCCGCAAGCTTTGCGGATTCGGCAAAAAATACTCTGTTATGTCCCGGGTATGCAAGTATTGCGTATTTTGTCATCTGTGACGCTCCTTGTTTGACTTTGAAAGTATAAACACACCGTTTTAACGGCACGAAATAAACTTCGATTTTACACGTCCTCAAGCATTTTATCATTGAATAAACATGTTTACAATAGTACAATATTACCGCGGAAGTAAAATACCGCAAAAAATACTTACGCGGTTACTCGTGCCGAGCCGGAGCGCTTAGAAATCGTCTGCGTGCTTCTTGCAGCGATTTCTGATCCGAAGCGAGGGTACAATAAAATATAACGAGGGTTTCGATATATTTTATTGCCGAAGTAATATTACCGCGGAAGTAAAATACCGCAAAAAATACTTACGCGGTTACTCGTGCCGAGCCGGAGCGTTTAGGAATCGTCTGCGTGCTTCTTGCAGCGATTTCTGATCCGAAGCGAGGGTACAATAAAATATAACGAGGGTTTCGATATATTTTATTGCCGAAGTATAATACCGCGGAAGTAAAATACCGCAAAAAATACTTACACTACGCGATAAACGGAGCGCGTACGGCTTGCTCGAGCTTATAGTGGTTTTATTCGGCAGTACGAGTTAAAACGGGCGCACCAAGCGAGGTGAATTTTTTATGAAAGATTTACCACAAAGAAAGAATATCAGGTTAAGAGGTTTTGATTATTCCCAAAACGGCGCATATTTTATAACCATTTGCGTAAAAGACAGACATGAATTGCTGGGCAAAATCGTTGAGGCGGCCATTGGCCGTCCGCCTACAGTTTCGACTGTCGTCAATCAATTAAAAGTAGAGGCGGCCATTGGCCGTCCGCCTCACATCATATTATCTGAATATGGTATAATTGTTGATGAAGCGATACAAAAAATACATGAAATTTACGAAAATGTAGAGGCTGACAAATATGTTATCATGCCAAACCACATACATATGATTTTATTGATTAACGACGGACGCGCAATGCGCGCCCCTACAATTTCGACCGTCATCAATCAATTTAAAGGCTACGTTACAAAACAAATTGGATTTTCAATGTGGCAGAAATCATTCCACGACCATGTCATTCGAAATGAAGAGGATTATCAGAATCATTGGCGGTACATAGACGAAAATCCTGCAAGATGGGTTGAGGATGAATATTATTGAGGGCAATATATTGACGACGGACGCGCAATGCGCGCCCCTACAATTTTGACCGTTATAAATCAATTTAAAGTAGGGGCGGCCAATGGCCGTACGATGCGGCAGCCGGGCCGTCCGTTAGGGGAGCCGGGCCGTCCGTTAGGGGAGCCGGGCAGTCCGTTTTAAATTGTAGGCGGCAATTGGCTGTCCGCTGCAAAATGGAACGAGGATGAATATTATTGAGGGCATATATTGACGACGGACGCGCAATGCGCGCCCCTACAGTTTTGACCGTTATAAATCAATTTAAAGTAGGGGCGGCCAATGGCCGTCTGCTGCGGCAGCCGGGCCGTCCGTTTTAAATTGTAGGCGGCAATTGGCTGTTCGCTGCAAAATGGAACGAGGATGAATATTATTGAGGGCAATATATTGACGACGGACGCGCAATGCGCGCCCCTACAATTTTGACCGTTATAAATCAATTTA
>JAVBOO010000036.1:0-33964 GCA_031550435.1 Eubacteriales bacterium | reverse complement strand
CTCCGCATAGGGTATAAATCGGTCATTGTCGGGGTCGTACCTGTCCCATACGTTCGGGGCGGGGCTGTAATCATCGAGCCTCAGGCATTTGAAGCCCGGGTTGCCGTCCAAAAACTCTTGAGGCAACGGCAGGCCGACGCTCTCATCGCCGATCAGTGTTACCGTGTTGTCTTGCAGCTGTATATATTTCATTTTGGCCTCCTTTTACCACTCGACTATCAACAGCCCGGTCCCGCCCGCACCGCCCGCGCCGCTGCCGTTACTGCTGCCGTAGGCAATTCCGCCACCGCCACCACCGCCGCCGCTGCCGTACGAACCGGGACTGCCTGCGCCGCTGGGAGAGTAAGAGTTTATGTACCAGTTGGAACTTCCGCCCGCGCCACCCGTTCCGCCGACTCCGCCGCCCGTCAAAAGAGTGATGAATGCGGGTGATGAGCCGCCGCCGCCGCCCGCAGCGCCGAGCACTGTATTCTCGCCCGGGTTGGAATAATCGCCCGAAGTTGAGCCCGCCGGACCGCCTTGCAGTCCATCTCCAAAACCCTGTTGGCCTGATGCGCCGTACCTTTTTGAGCCAACATCGCCGCCCGCGCCGCCGTTTCCGGTCAGTGTTGACGGGTTGCCGCCTTTCGCGAGAACGACGGATTTAAACACCGTATTGCCCGTGCCGACCGTATAATTGATTACCTCGCCCGGTGTGACGCTCACGGGCCGTTTGTAAGTAAACGCGCCGCATTTGCCGCCCGAACCGCCGATGCGATACGAGTAGTTTCCGGCTGACCCGTCGCCGCCCGCGCCGATGCCGCTTACGAATACAGTGTCAACGCCGTCGGGAACCGTAAAACTCCCGTTTGCGGTAAAAATCAGTTTCCCGGGGCGGTACAGCATTCTATCTATAGGTTTGAAATCAGCAGTTCCGAGCTTGGAATTCAAACTGTATTTAATCTCGTCCCAACTCATACCGCGACCTCCTTTGCAATAAAACCTTGAGGAAATGTAGTGGTTACAACTGACCTCCTCAGGACTGTGATACCGTCATCCGCATAGACAAAAGTTGTTTTTGTTATCGAACCGTCGGCATTGAAAGTTGTGATCCTTTTCGCGGCAAGTTTTGATGTTTCAGCGTTTACGATTGACGTAGTCAAGTTACCTGTTCCGTCGGGTACTGGTGTTTCTTTTATAAACCCCGGTTGCCCCTCCAGATTATCAAAGTTGTAAAGTAAATTGAGATTGTTAGAGTTAACGGGGGTTCCTTCTTGTATTATTGGGTTTAAAAGCTTTATTTTGGCACAATTCAATCCGCCTGTTATTTCGTATTGCGGATCATTTGACCCGTTTATCGGGCCGATAATTTCATTACTGAAAATCGGTCTTGGCATTATTACACCGTCCTTAAAAATTGTCTGGTTCTATTGTCTCCGGCTGTAAATGTACCGGTAATCAAGAGTCTGTCGGCCATGCCTTTTATCATATCTTCAAGCTGCCGCAACGTCGAAAACCAGCGATTTACATCATTGAAGTCGAGCTTAGGCCTGTCGAGGTGTTCACCCAACCATATTTTGGTCGGCTGCCATTCTAAGGGTGTATACCCTTCTGCTGTTAATGCATCGATATTACGCTCAATTATGTTTATGTAAGTCTCAAAAGGGACTGTGTAGTATCTGCCGCTTGTGTCGATTGACTGTATAAGAACCGGTCTTTTCAGCTTTGAATAAAACAAGTCTCTTATTTGGAAAAAATAAAGCTTCAACAGATCAAGGTATTCAATTTTCATGTAATCGCCTGCTGTTACGGGTGTCCAGTCTATCAATCTGACAAACCTCCTATTGCTTTTGTTGAGCCTTTCAAAACTCCGCCGGAGTACTCAAGCCTTTCCGAAAAAGGAGCCATTCGAAGAAATTCGTTTTTTCTGCCGATTTGCACATCAACAATGTCTCCGATTTCCTGCGCGGGGTTTTGTCTCCACGAGATATTAGCCGTAAGACGCTTCTCGAGCAAGGCAAACTTACGGCTGAGCACCCATTCTTTTAGGACTTGATATTGCGGGTTTTTGTTCGTTATCATCATGGGCAAGTCCAAGCTGTAACCGTAATACGGTTCTTTTGGATCGTGCCACGGGGCTGGGTAGAATGTTTCGGAATTCTTGAACGAGCCCGAATCTTCACCGCTGTCTTGAACATACTCCCGTAGTATTATCCCGTTGTAATATTCGGTAAGCCCCACGCTTGGTGAGGAAAACATGTTGTTGTAGTCGAGCCTGTCAACGGACTGATTCTCGAAAACATCGGTAAATCGTATTGTATTTTGCCTATCCTCAAAGATGAGGCAGGAGCTGAGGTTTGCGAGCATTGCAAGTGCCGACCTGCAATCAACTTCTCCGAAGTAAGCGCATACGGGAGGGCTGTCAAACAGAAAAGTCGCTATTTCGTAATCAAAGCCGCAATAATCGAGCAGCTTTTTGGCGAGAGCGCCTATGGACATAGTTTCACTGCCGGAATTGTAGTATGTTATGCGCTCAAGATCCGCGAGTCTTCCTACTGCCGTGAAGTTAACCTCGTCATCGGATACATCCCAATCCGTAAGGTAATAAACGCCGCAGTACACCCACTCTATGCTTCCTCCCGGGAGTTTTAAACCGTGCCGATACTCAAATGCCTGCCGACGGTATAAGTACTTTGAATAGCTATCCGGAGCGAGATGATTAAAACGCCCGTCATTCTTAACGGTCGTAACAAGCTGAGGATACGGAACGGCTTTGCCCATCGGATCGGCTTCCGTAATCAGGCTGAGACTGATAATATTGCCGCCGTCAAAACGAAGGCGGAATCCGAAGGTGAGTTCAGTAATACGCGGATATCGATACGGATGGTTTGTCTTGTACAGTTTAATAATAATCTTCGCGACATTCTCAACCCCCCTGCTTGTTTGTGCATAAGAGTTGAGGTTGTCGCTAATTCTTTCGCTGTAAATCAGACCGCCGCCCGTAGTATAAGCAGACACTTCAAAATCGGTCGAGTATTGGTCGGCGGCTTCATCAAAAGCTATCCCGATTGCGCTCATACTCTGAATCTGAGAGAATGTGACAGTAATAGTCGGCACGGGATCCAGAACGCAATCAGCGCCGGACATTTTGCCGCCCCACCACCCGACTTGAAATTCGGTATCCCCCGGGTGCTTCGGCAGTGCAAAGCTGCCGTCGAGCTTCCAATAATCCGGCTCAAAAGTCGCCATTCTCGACCCCATATCCGTAACATTATCAATTATCTGACGGGGTTTCGAGAATTCGTTACTGTTCGGCAAAGATACAGTCGCTTTTTCTTTCGCATCGGGCGCGACCATGTCAAACCAAACTTGAGCCACGGTTTGCCTTACGGAAGCGTAAATTCCGGTGTTATATTCGTTTGAGGGCATAATATCACCTCTCTATCAAATTGCATGTAACACTTTTCCACCAATATTCACCGTTTCCCGTCCTTAACGCCAGCTGCCCGGATTGAGGTGATGAATACATTTCCTTTGTTTCATATCCGCCGCTCGGGGTCAGGTATGTAACTTTTACAAAAAAAGGATCTACCGCATTTATCAGCAGCGCGTAGTACTCACCCTCCAACATAGCCCACGAGCACCCCAGTTTTGTTTTAACGGCAATCAAGTCCCCGACCATCATACCGTTTGCGTTGCGCTCAAAATTCCCCAAAGGCTCAATATCAACCTTATAGTCCGAAGGATTAGGGAAGGGGGTGCCGTTAATCCTTATTATCGGTTCCATGCATACACCCCCTATATCGTTTGTGGGATCATATTTACACCTCGGCGGTTGCCTACGCTCTTGTAATCGTCTATAGTCGCCTCCGCAAATTTTTTGCCGTCTATGTTCAGCATAACAACAGCCTGGCCCCTGCCTGTCCCGCCTGAGCCGTTCGCCGCTATAACCATACCTATCTGGTTCGCCAGCTCTGTGATCCAGCCGGTGTTATTCTCAAGAGGCATTACAGCCTCACGACCGCGCTCCCCGACCATGGCTATTGTAGGTTGATTGATTACGCCGCCTTTTGCGAGTCGAGGAATATCCATTTTCGGTATAGCCGGTATAGCCGGTATCCCTATTTTGCCGGAGATATTGTTAATGCCATTTATAAGGCCGTTTATAAGGTTTATGGCGCCGTTAACGAATCCTTCGAAGATATCAATGGCAAGGTTAAATATCCCTTTAAATATGGCGACAACCCCATCCCAAGCCTTTTCCCAGTCTCCGGTAAATACGCCTGTTATGAATGCGATGATGCCGCTGAATATATCCATTAGATCGCTGGCTATCGAGCCTATCAATTCGATTAGCAAAAGAAAACTGTCGCCGATTCCCGTTAAAGAGCTTTGTAACAACGGGGCAAAGAATTGCACGATTTTATCAATAAACGGCGCGATAAAGTCTTTATATAGTAAGCTTAGATTCTCTCCGATTTCTCCGAATCGGTTTATAATGTTTGTGATAATCGGCTTCAAGCGTTTGTCATACAATGCCCGAAATTTATCGGCGAATCCGTTGATTACGGGAAGAATGTTTTGATTGTACAGGTCGGTGAAAGTCTTGACTACCGACGACCACCCTAACTTGAAATTGTCAAAAGCCGGTTTGCCGTATGTTTCCCAAGCCTTTTTAATATTCTGCATCGTGTCGCTGACCATAACGGAAAGTGTATCGGTTATCTTTGCTACGCCGTCTATTGTGCCGTTAACTGCATCGGTAATATCTTTACTGTTGTCCAGAATACCGCCGGTAAATGCGTCGATCCACGAAGTTGCGAAACCTAAGCCCAACTCTGCGATACCAAGACCGACATCACTGAATATTCCGAAGATATCAGCTCTGATATTCTGTAGATTTTCGTTTTGTAGGACATTATGTATAATGTCGCCAAGACCGGAAAATGCATTTGCGATAGTTTCGGCATATTTACCGTGAAGATTAAAGATATTAACAAGCGATTCGCTGATACCGGGGCCTTTTTCAGCAAGCCATTTGTTTACGCTTCCGGCTAATAAATTCACAAAATCCGCGCCGATAGTCGCGGCCTTCCCGATAATAGCCCCCCAAGCGGAGGAGAATGATGAAACCCACTTCAAAGCCGCTTGCATCAATTCCGGGTTAGCGAATACGCCCGAAAGGCTCTCTTTGATACCCTTTATATTATCCTGTATTTTACCTAGCGAGCTTGAGTCGAAATTAAGCTTAAACGCCTTTTTGAACGGCTCGGCGATGTAAGTATTAATCGATTTGCCTATGCTCTTAATTTTATCTAAGAGCCCGTCCATGGCAGTTTCCGCTTTGGCTATCCCGGAATCCTCCAAGCCGGGCAACTCAACCGCCGAACCGGCCCCGCTTGGCTTCGCAACTGTGCCGCTTTCACCGGAACTCGTTGCAAGATTATTGATTTCGTCAAACGGAGCGAGAGCCCCGCGGGCGGCCTTGCCTGCCGCTTTTGTCTCTTCGGTCAAATCGGCCATGCCCGCGGCGGCTGATTCGCCTACAGCCGCTCCGACATCGGCAAGTTGAGAGGTTTTTCCGAAAATAGATTGCATTAACTGATTAAATGCTTTTGCGACAAATAAAATTTTATTAGCCAACGCATTGAGAGCGCCCATAAGCGAGCCAACCACGGCCATTATTCCGCTGCCGAATTCGCGTTTAATATTATCGAATATTCCCGATAATTGCTGCATACGTCCTATAGGCGTACGTCCGAGAGCTTCATTCATGCCACCGACATATTTGCTGACAACCTGCGCAAGCAGTGCAACTCGCTCTTCTTCGGTGCCGTATTTAAATATTTTCTCTTGAGCTTCGTCAAAACGGAACCCATTCCGGCTTAATGCTCCCGTTTGCCCGTCCAATACTTTTCCGAACATCTGAGCAATGCCGCGGGCGTTTTCGGAAGAGGCGTTGTAGCCGTACTGCTGCGCCGTCAGGTCATTCATTACAGGCAGCAAAGTCTTGAGGCTGTCCGTTTTTGTGATGTATGTTGACAGCTCTTGCATAGCTTGCTGCTGCGCTGTCGCGGAAACCGTACCGATATTTTGATACGCATCGCTTAAATCGTAAAATGCTTTTATTTGCTCGGCGGTCGCACCCAAATTAAGCTTCATGGCGTGTGCTAATTTTGATTCAGCCTCGGTCATGCTCTTGAAAGTATTGACACAGGATTTTCCGAAATTAACAGCAGCAACAACCGAGAATGCTGTCGCTGCCATCTTTGATATCCTGCCAAAAATCATCGAAGCCCCGGACTCGGTTTTTTTGAATGCCGACATTGCGCCCGAATTCATAGATTTTAAACCTTTGTTGAATGGACTGAGGTTTATAAGTGAGTCCATATAAACGCTGCCAACATTGGTACCGGTCATTATTGTTCACCTGCCTTTAACCCGAGCAAAAGGAAAAAAGCGCGTTTTGCAGCCCTGCAATGCGCTTATCCCATTCGGAATGGTCTAGGGTTTTTTGTGTCTGACTTGTTTTAAATTCGCGCCATTCTCTACGGATTCGGCGCTCATGAGGCCCAAAATTCTTGATTGTTTTCCTGTCTGTCTCCGAGCGCACGGATATAACTTGACCCAACGGCGTTTCGGCCATTAGGCCGCTCAACAGACAAGAGAACTCTACCCAAGAAATATCCGGTTCGCGGGCTAATCTGATTCCGTATTGAGCCGCAAAACTGGACTCGATTAATGCCCAGTCGTAGTTTATGTCGTAACTACTTTCTTCGCTAAGCGCCGGCCTGTTGGCGAAACCTGCGCTCAGCCTCTTCCTCTTCTATATCCTGCATGGCCGCCATTATGAGCACGACCAATTTACGCATTGCGGGGAAAGGAATGTCCCTCTCTTTTATTTCCTTTAGCGCGTTAGCTCCAAGGGCATGAGTGATTATTATATCGAACTCATCTTGATCTTCGGATTCTTGACTGTCTTGGGATTTTCGGCTCTCCCCCGCTTTCTTTAGAGCATCGTCCATCTTTTTGAACGTCTTCATGCGGCTGTCAACGGGATAAATCTTATCGCCTACACGTATTTCGGGTGTTTCTGTCAATAGTTTGTTGTCAAGAGTGTATATCTTGCCCATTATTATCCTCCAAAATAATAGCGCCCCGGAGGGCGCTTAGTATCATGCCGATAGTTTTTAGTTCTTTGTCGCAAGCTTACGCTTTTGAGTATGTGGGTTCGCCGTCCGATTGCAACTCAAACGCCAGCTTGCCGACTTCAATCGAACCGCCGCCGCCGTTATCGGTAACATTAATAACAAACTTGCCGGAAAGAGTGCTACCGTCCGGGAAATCGATTTCAACTTTACAAGTCGCTTCCTGCCCGATTTTTAGCGCCATACTCGCGACATAGTCGTTGCCGGGGTCGCCGTAATGGCGTTTGCCGTCAAGTGCTATAGTCATTGATTTGCCGGTCATCAGTCGTCTCTTCCAACCATTTTGATCCATAGGATCCCATTCCTCGACATTGTTGTCCATGGAAATACTGAAAGTTTCCATATCCTTGACAATCATCAAAGCAGCGCTGTCTGATGGCCCTATCTTAAACTTAATATTGTTTACCGGGAATACTCCGGTACTTATTTCAGGCATGTGTCTAGCCCCTTTCGTAATAAAGTTCAAAATCTATGCAATATTCGTAAATGCCCTTTTCGTCGGTACCGAGGGCAGACGGGTGGGCGTATATCGTTTGGATAAAACCATTGCGGCCGGATATAATTATTCGTGATGACCGTAACGGTTCAAATATCTCTCTCGCCTTGGCATCGGCGGCGCTTGAGTCCTTTCCCCATCGGATAAGCAGCTTAAGAGGCTCCGTGAAATAGCCTGTGCACTCCGATCCGCCGACTTTTATATTGTTGCTTGCCCCTTCGGGGCGAGAGTACAGGCACAGAGCTATATCCTTGGAAGAGTCTGTCTTGCCTATGCCGAACCATGCTTGCCCGATCGGCAGGATGGTTCTAAGATAGTCTCGTATTGTCGCGAGTGTAATCATTCAGCCACCTCGTTAAGCGCCTTAAGTCTCATGCTGTAGGCGTTTTTTATAAAGCTTTTTTTGCTTCCGCGTATATACGGCTCAAACCAGTCTGCGCCCGCGTTAGCGTTGTTATTGGTTCGAAAGTTATATTCGGGATGATGGTATAGCCTGTCGGCGTAAGGAGTATCGGTAACCGCTGAGACTTTGCCCTCATTGGCACGGCTGTCGTCTACGCCGGTAGAACTGTTCTGCATTGTACCTACGTTAAACGGCATTGTACAGGACTGCTTCAGGTCGGTCACCATCGCATCAACGGCTTGAACGAGGGCTTTTTTCTGGCAGTCGGTCAACTTTCGTATGTTGTTTTTATGCATAGTAACCTTAACGCCCACTATATCATCTCCAATGAGGTATGATGTACCGTACCGTCGGGATTGCGCGGCCTGTGCCCGTTGTATATCCGCATTTTACGCTCTTTCGGTTCTCCGGGGAAAACCGTAAATTCGCCGTCGGCAAATGTCGGTATGTTAGGAGCAATATCACCTTTAAAAATGGCCTTGGCGTTTAATTTTATTTTTCGGTCGTCCTCGGCGGTTATGCTGCTGCCGCCCTCACTATAGACGCAGAAACCACGCCAATCCAGAACAGTAATAGGTGCTCCCGTATTTTCGCTTAACCCTCCGAAGACTTTGACGGAACAGGGAGTAACGCATAAATAATCGGGAAACGGTAACTTCAAGGCTACACCCCTCTCGACATAAGGCCTGTTTGGTTGATAAGCATATACGCAGACTCGGAAACCCCGTTAAGCCTAGCGGCGCTGTTAGGGCTTGTAGAATTGTTATAGCTGACAGATATATCCAGTACCGAGTAGCTCTGTATCGTGTTTCGGCTGTCCGTACCGTTTTCGGCGTAAAAATCGGCTTGCAAACAACAGGCCTGACGAATTAATTGTTTGCGAAAATTCGTCAGGCTGTCAAAATCAAGCGATACAATTCTGTTAAACGTCAGCTCATCTATCTTGCGGCTTGCCAAGTATAAAAGGCGGTTAAGCTCTTCTCCCGTGCCTTTAAACCCGCCTTTGTATATGCTGCGGTAGTAATCAGCATCGGAGTACGAGTGCATAAAACCGCCTCATTTCTTTGGTTTTTTCTTGCTTTCGTTATTGCTCTCGTTATTGCTTTCGTTATTGCTTTCGTTATTGCTCTCTTCAACATTGTGAAAAATAAACCCGTAAGCGCTCATAGCCTTAAGGACATCTATCTTTTCTTGCTCTTCCACAACTGCAAATCCGTTGTTAAAGGTTACACCGATATCGTGAACCGAAAGATTTTTATACTTGGTCGATTCGACTGTCACGCCTACACCCCCAATCCCATGATTTTGCCGTGTGCCATCTCGTTTCCGTACTCAAGCCCGATTTCGCCATATATCTGATATTTCGTGCTTGCGCCTGTTTTCGCAAGCTCCTCGATAAACAGAAATCCTTTGTTTGGAACAAGGAAGAATACGGGAGCGCACATTTCCATTGACACGACAGCAAGCTCATCTTTAGGCATATAGCGGTTCAGCATGATGTTAATCTTGCCGAAGTCTGTTTCTATAGTCTGCAGGTTAATGCCGCCGACATTGCGCGATTGTTCCTGATAGTTCTTGCTTGTGACAAATGCATCAGTTAGCTGGCGTTTAACGACGCTGTTGACCATAATAGTAGCAGCTTCGGATTCCTTGATGCCGCCGTTGTCATATATCTTTTGCATTAGGTCAAGAACCATTTTGGCGGTAAGCGCTGCGGGAGTGCCGTTTGTAACAACATTTGTCGTTATGGCCTCGAGTAATCCGCGGGTTTTTCTTGCCGCGGTATTATTCGCGGGTTCGTTGTATTTACCACAGATAAAGCTGAATTCGATATCACGCGCTATTTGCTTAAGCATCGCCTCTGTTTGAAAGTCAAGCTCATTTTTGACTGGGTTATTTCCGGCTATATTTGCGCCTGAATACTGTCCGTGCGCCCCCTGTTTTGAGTACGACACATCGATAGTCTCTTGATGAATCTGCACAATATTGCTGACGGGTACACGCACACGAGCTTCGCCCTGCGGAGCGTCCGCGCCTTCAAGCTTGACGTTTTGCCCTGCTTCGCGCAGGTCATATGTCTGCCACTGAAATTTAGATGAAGTCGTAGATCGTCCACCGGTTAAGCCGCCGATTGCGCTTAAAAAAGGTGTGTCGCTCGGTGTCAGTTCAAATATTTCCCCTACAAAATTGGGGAGGTTAAAAGTTGTTCCTTGTCCTGTGATTCCTGGCATGTTTAGTCATCCTTTCCGTTGAATAATGATTTTGTTTTGAATGCTATCCTGTCGACGGGCTTTTTCGGCGCCTTCGCAGGTTCGTTGCTGTCGCTGCCGTCCGCTCCGATCTTGAACCCTTTAACTGGTTCGCCTGTTGCGGCTTTAAGCTCGGGAAATTCCTTGATAAGTCCTTCCATTTCTTTCTTGAGCAAGCTGTCATTGAGTTTTCCGTCTTCGAGCACAGCTTCGAGCGATATCATGTGAGACGCTCTAACAATCCTCTCCGGCCTGATTCCGGCTACAGCCATAGCAGACTTGATTTTTTCAACCGCAAGCTCATTGCGCATGGCTTCGATTTCGGCTGAATTGTCGGGCGAGGGTGTTTCATCCGGTAGCGGCTCTAAAGATTTTTCCGTTTCCGGCTGTTTCGGTTTAGCCGCCGATTTTTCTTTTAGCCGTTTCTTAACAGCTTTTTCAATCTCGACATCTAACTCGGCTCGTGTATAAGTTTTCTCAGGTTCATCGCCTTCTTCCGTCCTTTGTTCTCCGTCGGTTTTATCATCGGGGCTGCTGAAAAAATTAAGTCTGAGCTTTAACGGCAGTTTGTTTCTGTCTTTCTTGAACATCATAGTTAATCCCTCTCTTTGTTTTAAGTCTTAAAGGTTGACCTCACGCAGTTTAACGCCTCCGGCGCGGGTATGGGCAATATAAAAGCGCTTACCTATGGGCGAGCGCTTTTTGCTTCGGATATCTCTTTTTTGATTATTTCGATTCGTCTTTCATCGGTGACATTAAGGCAGTAGCCGGGGTATTTTCCAAAGAGTTTCTTGTATTCCTCAAAGATTGGCTTGGTATCTTGTTGGGCCAACATTTTCTTGATATAGCGTTCTAAAAATCCTTTTTTATACATGTCATCTCATCCTCAACACAAGCTTATTGAATGCTTCAAAAATGCCCGGAAATTCAGACTTTATGAAGTTGAGCGCTATCTCGTCTTCTGTTGCCAACGAAGAAAACATATCCGCGAATATCTCAAGCTCTTTAGACCCTTTCTGGCTCCAATAGTCTTTTTCATGATAATATCCTTCGTTTAGTTCCCCTTCTGACAGCGCGGAAATAACGTCTCCGATTGTCATATTATCATAATACTCTTCTTTCTTCAACAGCTTGCTGAAGCGCTCGGAGTCAGTTGTAACCTTATCGGATGCGTCTGATACAGCGTTCGCAAAGTCTTTATCCTTGTGCGAATGAAGGTATTCGTAATCCATTTTGTGGGCTGCTTCGTGTGCTATGGCGGCGGGGAAATCAATATCAGAAAAGCTGCTATGATCCGGATTCATAACAATTTCATACTTGTTCGGGTCGTAGTACATCGGCTCAACCGAGTTTTTATCAATGTTGAAATTCCCGGCATCCTTCAATACGTTATCAAGTGCCTGTGATGCCTTAGGGGGGAGCCTTGTGTATGATTCCCGCGCCTTAGCTAGTTCAGCTTGCAAGTCAAAGCCGGATGGGCTTGCCCCGCCGGATCCGGAAGTAGGGAGCGAAGCCAGTTGAAGTTTTGAAAGCCTGTCCTTTTCCCTTGTGTAATCTCTTCTTAACTCCGGGTTTCCGCTTATAAACCGCCGTTGCTCGGCCTGCCAAGCTTTAACCTTACCCCCGTATTTCTCCTTGTTGCCCGGTTCGACGCTCCCCGCTTCCAGGCGTTTATATTTGCGAACCTGACGCTCGTTATATCGCTGCCGCTGCTCAAGCTTATATACGCGCTGCGCCTCGGATATCTCGGCGTCGGTCATCTTGCCCGGCGCGTCGTTTATGCCCGGATAGTAGCCTGTGAAACTATCTTTGCAATTCGGATGATAGTAGCCAGAAGCAATGGCGGTTGACAGTAAAGGATATTTACCGCCGTAATCGCCGGCGCTTCCTCCGCTGTAAACATCGTCTATCATGACAACGCCCTGCCATTCGAGGCAAAACGGACATGCCGCGCCTTTAGACGTGGATATTACGAGCGATTCGCCCCATTCATTGCGGCGGGTTCCTTCACCAGTGACGAAAGCCCGACTGGTATTTGTGCGCAGGTACATTTCAGCATATGTGTCTATCGGTACTATGCGTCCGTCTTTATAAGTTATGGTTGCGAGTCCCCGGGACAAAAAGTCCTTCGTGGCCATGTCTATTGCTTGCGGCAGTGTTACGCTGCCCGTCGCGAAGAACATTTGTGACTTAAATATCGTTTGGCGGTAAACATCATCGGCCTGCCTCAATATTGCGTGTGTTTTTTCGGTTAGGTTGTGGTGCGCCGAATTAATCAGCTCAACTATCTTACCGCCGTTAACATCATTCGAACTTAACGGCGGTGCTTTCTTGGGTGGCCTGTGGCCTTTTCTTATGGCTTTTTGCTCTTTTGCTTCTTGGCTGCTCCGTCCACGTTTGTAGCTATCGTACATGGATTCGCGAACAATTCTCTGCAAGTCTTTAGCGTACCTACTTAGGTAGGTTTTGTTGTCTTTTCGGAATTTTTCTATCGCGATCAGCTTTTTCGCTCGCCAGCTGCCCGAAGATTCAAAGTCACCGAAATTATCGTAAATCTTTTTGGCAAGATAAAGCTCGATGTCCTTAAATATTTCGGTTAACTCATAGGCGTGTTTATCAGCCAATTACACCACCCGATTCATCGAAAAGCGTATCGGTAATCGGATCCTCGTCCTCAGGGGCATTAATTCCTTGCTCCGATTTGAGACGCTCTATTTCGGCGTTTTTTTCGTCCTCCGTCCATACGTCGCCGTAAAGTTCGTTAACAACGGTTTCGATACTCATGATACCGTATTGCTTAGCCTTACCCACGGTTTCAACCTGAGCTTCAAACGACGGATTTGCATATTCGCCGAACTCGACCGAAACATCGTACTTGCCCGGCGTTTTTAGGCGCAGCATATCGTAAGTTTTTAGAACAGCATCTGCCAACCTTGGCAAAACATCCTGCAAAACCTCAATAAGTCGGTTACGAGTATATAGCGTCGCTTTCTCTTTTTCGCGCTGAGCCTCGGCGTTATCAAGCTTTTTAACGTCGATTCCAAGCGTCGAGGGACTGATAATGCCTTGTAAGCATGTATCGAGATAGCTGTTGTAGCTATCGGAAAATGCTTGCGTGTCAATTGTTCCCTGTATCAGCTCTATCTTGTTTGTCGAGCCGCTTTCCCGCAAATCCGATTCGGTTTTGATGTACCTGTTATCAAAGGGATTAGGCCTGAGAGTCGCGCCGCTTTCGGGGTCCTTCGGCAGAAATATTTCGGGTATGTATTTAACCGCTCTTGCTGCCCTGATAGCGTCTATCCATTGACTGATGACCTCATCCAAAGCATCAAACGCGCCTATTTTACTGTCAAAAATACTTCTTCCGCGCCCTTGGTGCTTAAGGTTTTCATCAAACATAAGCGGGATAGCCATTAAAAAAGATGCATCGTTTGACACATCTTTAAGTCCTTCGGTTTGAGGTATCTTGCTTAGAGGCTCTTCATTGCCCTGTTGATCAAACAGCTTATAGCTTATACTCTTCTTGGCATAAAATTCCTTGAGAGTATAAGTTTTGTTTTTATACATAAATGTCGATTTGAATATAACCTGATCTATTCGACCTCTTTTAAAAATAAATTCCGTCTCGGCGGCCCCGTAAAATTCTATTATAGGGTACATTGATATGTCAGGGTCATAGCTTATTTTGAAAGCGCCGTCACCCTCTGACAAAGCAGCGCGCACCGCCTTTTTGAGCAGCTTCTTGAAGTTGTTATCTTCCGCAACGGCATCCCACACGGCTTTACTATCAAAAGAACCCGTATCGATGTCTATAAGGTCATTGCACACGATATCCGAAAGTGTGTCAACTATCAATGCCGGCAGGCCGCTATGCATCTTTCGGAAGTCTATCCCATAGCTCGATTTTGATTGCCAGAATGATGTATTACCGTTGTAATCGTCTATCTGGGCATAAAACTGAGAGAGCTCAGACGGATCCCCGCGATACCAGAGCTTATTGCGAAAGATTTCAGCCTCGAACGTGAACGGTTCGTGTATCAGAACGGACTTTCCCAGTGCGGGCCGGATTTCAAGCCAGTTTTTTATCATATTTTTAAACCACCCCATTTTTACCGTCTCCTATTCTTCCGATGTATGGCAGCCATGAATACTGGCAAGCGTTGATGCTGTGGTCATTTTTGTCTTCGGGCTCATTCTTGTCTTCTTTCCAGCTGTACACATTCATTTCGTTAATCAAGCCGGCACAGCTGTCCGCAACCAAACTGTCTCCCTTAGCCAGCCATCCGGATTCAAGATTTATACGGTCAAGAATCTTCATTTTTTTGTAGGCGGCAATGAAGTTATAAAGCCCCCCGTTAAGTCTCTTATACTTTTGGCACTCCAATAACGTCGCCTGATCAGCATTATCGATAAAAATATCTTTCGCCAATCCCCATTGCGCTCGGCAAAGCTCAAGAAACTCAACGAGCTTTACAGCTATATCGCTCGGGCTGAGGGGCTTTGATAAAGTTTTGTTATTGTACACACGCTCCGCTAGAGCTATTTTCTTTCGGCACTCGGTAAAGCCTGTGAACACGAATGAAAAAGTATCATCCGATTTTTGACTGTATGCCGTGTCTACGCCGCAAGAAAACAGGCTGAATTTGTATTCTTTAGCTTGGTCGTGTGTTATTATATTCCGTCTCTCAAGATTAAAAATAAGCCCCGTGGAGCGCCCGCGCAGGCCTAGTATTTTGTTCTTGTACAGCTTAGTATCTTTCGCAACGCTGCTTTCAATCTGCTCGCGTTTCTCAGGCGTAAGAGCTGCGTTGTGCTCAAAGCTGAAATACCAATGCGTCCAGCTTTTTTTTGTCTCTCCGTTGAGCTGCTTGAGCAATTCGGGCGGCGTTTCGTGCTCCCATACGGGGAGGGGCCTGCTGTGGTTGATGTACTCTTCATAAACAGGCAATGAAGGGTCGTCGGGATTCAGAGTAGCCAATAAGTAATCACAGCGTATTGAAACTTCACGCACATAATCCATATCAGCTATGTTTATTTCGTCGATATATACACAGCCGTATTGACCCCCAAGCGCTTTCTTCCAGCGAGCTTTATCTGCGTAGCCGAGCACGTATATTATTTTTTGACCGCGTTCGCCGTTAAGCGCGATATGCGGCAAAATAATATTCCCCGACCCTCCGGAATGATAACTCGCCTTAAACCCAAAGACATCGATCAGGCCGAATTCTTTGTTTATCAGGTTTTTCTCTATCGTTCCGACATCCAGCCCGCTTAGTATATGCGCCGTCTTATTCGATGCTTCGACTTTTAGCATGAACTTGACTATCCCGACAGTGGTTTTGCCGGCGAATGTAGTACCTTCCAAGAATTCAACGAGGCAATTATGCTTCACGAATGCGCGGTATTTATCCGATAGCAACATTTTGTTCACCCGACAGCTGATCAAGTATCGCATCAAGTTTGCCGTTAGACGGAGTTATCTGAACTGCGTTATCCGTCTTCGTGCTGTAACCATACCTTGACATCCAAAGACCCGCCAATTGTGTCGGCAATATTCCGAGCTCGAACTTTTTTCGCGCGTCGACTTCGCATTTTTCGCGTATGCGCGTAACCGTGTCCCTATATCGGTCGTCATCGGCGTAGAACTCATAAAACTTGCTTCTCGAAAGGTCTAGGAAATCACAAAACCCCTCTATGGTATATGTGACGGATCTTTTAAGCTCAGCGCTTACAAACTCGCTGTTTTTTGAGCTGAAATCATGAGTAAGAACCTTCTGATTATCGCAATCATCCATATATTCTTTCCATCGCTTTTCGAGTTCATTGGCCGTTTTTATCTTTCGGGTTCTTGCCATAGGTTCCACCTCCTTAATCGTAATAAAAATAGCCCCGAAGGGCTGAGAAAAGAAAGAGAATGTAATTTAAAGCTTTTGCCTTATTGATACTATAAATCAAATTTAGTGCAAAAAAGTGCAATCTTTTCTAAAGCTTTATCGTGAAGAAAAAAACATTGCCGGCGGCTATAATGCATCTGCAGCGGTATAGACTCCCAGCCGTAACCTTTCGCGTATCTCAGGCGGATTATTTTGCGCTCGTTCGGTTCGAGCAGTAAAATAGCATCGTCAATCTTTTTCTTGGCCGACATGGCTTTCTCTATATCTTGCGAAAGTTCCGTTATTGCAGCCTCGTACTTATCTATGATTTTTATTACCGCGTTTTCGACGGAATTGCTTATGCCCGACGCTTTCGGCATTCCGTTCGGCGGCGGAGGGGATTCGGTCGCGATATCGTTTATTAACCTTCTCAGTCCGCTGATCTCGCTTTGCTTCTTGGCGCAATACTCTAAGGTATCGCCCCAACGCCAAAGCAATGTTTTTATGTCTTTTATGTCCAACTTGCCCCTCCGTCCTGACTGTGCTTGTTTACTCCTTCACCCTGTAAGGATTCTCGATCTTATCCCGCGCGGGCTTGTCGAACATCCGACGTATGGTATTAAGCCATTCGTTAAGCATGTCCCATCTTTTACAGTGATTGTCTTTCTGGGTTTTAGTCATCTTTCGCTGCCTCTTGTTTCCGTTTCTCCTGCATGGCAGTTATGCCGCTGTATAACGCTTCTTCCCAGTCAAGTTTTTGCGAGTTTTGAAACGCGGAGTCCCGAACCGACTCTTTCCATGCCGCGTAAAGTATCTGTATTGCTTTCTCGATATCCATTTTTGCCGCCCTTTCTGCTAATCGTCGCCGTATTCCCGGTCGTATTCCTCTCGTCTGTTCCATGCTGCCGCTAAATCAGCTATTTTGTAATAAACGCTCATGCTCGCCGCACAGTCAATGTTTTTACATACAACGCCCAAGGGAGCTAATATGCCTCCATCCTTGTCGATTTTGTGTTTTTGGCCGCAGGAAACGTATATTTTTGCCTCGCAGCCGCAAAACGGGCAGGGTTTGAGTTTTATATCATTCACAGTCCCTACCTCCCATTCCCTGCCGCAAAGCACACTCTGTGCAAAGGGCTGTAAGTTCTGGAAAAGTTTTCATAGTTTCCCTTGTTAAGTCGCTTTCCCAGCACTCTGCACCACATTTGGCGCAAACAACCAGCTTCCAGTCTGCTCTCTGCGGGTGTGGTATATTGCGTTGAAGGGGGAGGCATACAACACTTGCTCCGCCGCTGTACGGTTCGATTTTGACATTCATTCTTCATCCTCCTCCCGGTGGCTGTCCTCGGCTTCAACGATGTAACAAACCAATCCGCAATCACCGCATTTCATTCTACCGTCACCGTGGTATGTTGTATGGGGGAAATAATTTGCGCCACACTCTGGGCAATATTTGAGGTTATTTGGAGAATATCCTGTTACGCTTACGATGTTCATTTGTTTTCTTCCTGTCGTTCAAAATAGAATTTCACTTTATGCGGTGCAGGTTTTACTACTCCGAATCTCACGGCGTTTCGATATGTAACGCTATCCCTTGCCAAAACGGCAGGAAACCTCTCAACCGCTGCTCTAAATTTCTCAAGTGTCAAAGTGCTTTTATAGTGGTTGCAGGAACGGCAGGCGGGGAGCATATTATCAATGTTATCTTTTCCGCCGTGGTGGGCAAGCGGAATAACATGGTCTACTGTCATTGTCTTCATGGATAATTCGCACCCGCAATAGGCGCAACGACCATTCATTTTTTGATAAACTGCCCGGCGTTCATTCGGTGTCAGTTTTCTTCTCATACTTCGTGCCTCCTTCACCATTCATGCGGCGCAATTCTGCCGTCCTTTTCAATCCACATCAGTTTTGGAATAAGCGAAAAATGTGTGTACTCTTGCTCGTCATAGCCGCAATCAATACAACTTGCGACTGTCGGCGGTTCGCATATCGGTATATTGTGACAAAGGACACTTCCGTAATCCTCATGCAAATCCTCAATCGGATATAGCGTCTGTCCTTCAAACATTGCTTCGTATAGCGCAAATGCTTCCTCGTAACTGTCAGCGTTAAACTCTATGAACTGTCCGCAGGTATAGCATTTAACGCGGTATCGCCTGTTTTCTTCGTAGGTGAGGTTGGGACGTTCATGCATGAAGTCGCCACATCTGAAACATCTGTTTATCGGTCTTGGTGCTCCCGTTATTCCGCTGCTCCTTTCAAAGTGTCTTGTTGCTCGGACAACTTAGAAACTGCCGCCGGATTAATCCATAAACACTCAGTTCTCTGTATGCCTCGCTCCGCTGTGGTTTTCATTTGCACCATGTCCCAATCTTTTAAGATTTCGCGGTATAGCTCGTTATCATAGCCAGAAATAACCGCCATTCCGGTGTGCTCATTAATAGCTGCAAGGAATTCCTTGTGGTCGCTGTCTGTCATTTCATGCTTGTATTGGTCTCCATGCAGTGTCCGGGTGCTGCGTATGTAAGGCGGGTCGGCATATATTAGAACGGCCGGTCCGTTATGTGCCTTTATCGTCTCTACCGCTGGGCGGTTTTCGATTTGTGCCTCTTTTAGCCGGGCGGCAACCTCATATATCAAGCCCGGCACTCTTGCCCAAAGTTTAGGGTTATCCGGTCCGCCATTCTCTTTGGCTCCGGTGGAGTGCCGCCAGCTTTTGCTTGTTTCTAGTCTGGCGCCGAACGCCATCCAGCACTTAACGGCAAATTGTCGCGCTCGCTCTATGTCGTTCACATTTTCGCGCCTCGGACTTGCTGCCATAAATTCGTCCCGTGCCCAAGGTGTCAACTCTACTGCTCGTGCTAACTCGTCCGGGAAGTCCCTGCAGGTCTTGAAGAATTGCACGATTGCTCCGTCTATATCATTTATTGTCTCTATCCGTGCGGGTACTTTGTTGAAGAAAACTGCGCCGCTGCCGAAGAAAGGCTCTAAATAGCTTTCATGCGGCGGCATATATTGCATAATCCACCCAGATAGCCGCCATTTCGCTCCGGGGTATTTAAGTATTGGTTTCATTCAAACCCTCCATAATTTCGTATATTGCCTTAAATATTGGATAGGCTTGCTGCGGGACTACTGCGTTTCCGAGGGATTTAAGTCTGTCCACCCTATTCTTTATTCCGACCGCAATTCGGGGAATTCCGTCAGGTTCGTCCAGCCAAGGGGAAAGCCCATCAACCATTCCACCCAATCGGGATTTAATTGGCCGCCTACCACTGAGTTTAGTTCTGATTTCTGTTGGAATCGGTTTGATTCTGCATTTAAGTCTGGCGACCTGTAATCTCTTGTGGTTGGTGTTGGGAGCATTTTCGCAACCTGCGACAGTCTCATGAAGCTTTGTCCCCCGGCTTCGTTTATATGACGGATTGTACCGTTCTTCGTGACGTGCGGGGTTCCCACTTGTCTGTCGAATGTGTCCGATGCAGTCGGCGTTGGCCATAGCATCACCGCCGTTGTTAAACTCTGTTGCTTGCCCTTCTTGCCCGGCCTCCGTATTTGCAGTCCCTGCCGTGCCTCCGACGCGCATGGTGTCGGCCACAACTTTACTTTTTCCGCTAATCCCTGCTGCTTGCTGTTCGGCCCTCGTCCTTTCCATTCGCAGGCGGTCGGTGTCGGCCACATTGCCATTACTTCCGGTGTGACTTGTTCCCTCATGTTCGCTTCTGTGCTTGCGTCCTTGTACGCTTGACACATCAAGGGGTCTATCTGTTCTCGCAAGTTCCCCGGTCTTCTCCTGTTCTTCCTTCCTCCGATTGTCGCCTGTCGTTTCATTGCTTCGTAACTCCTGCTCGGAAGCCCGTCCATCGTGTTTGGTGTGGCCCACAAAGAAGAACCGCTCTCTGCGATGTTTTGCTCCGACAGCCGCAGCTTCAAAATCAAATATCCCGACTTTGTAGCCTTCACGCTCCAAGTCCTTGCAAACGTCGTCTGCGGCAATGTGTAAGATTCCAGGCACGTTCTCACCGACAATCCAACTCGGCGCAAGCTCTCGGATAACTCGGAGCATTTCCGGCCAGAGGTAACGGTCGTCCTCTTTCCCTTTTTGGTTTCCAGCCACACTGAAAGGCTGGCATGGGAATCCTCCGGAAATAATGTCAACTGTTCGAAGTCCAGTTCTTGCATAAAAGTCCTCCCCTGTAAGTGTTCTAATATCACGCCAGCGCGGAACTTCCGGCCAGTGCTTTTCCAACACCTTTGTGGGGAAGTCTGCAAACTCGCATTGTCCAACCGTTGTAAATCCTGCCCATTCTGCCGCAAGGTCGAGGCCACCTATCCCGGAAAACAGGGATAAATGCGTTCTCATTTTGGCGGTTCCTCCTTTTCGAAGGTGTAAACCCAAACCCACGGGTTTGCGTCCCAGCCGAAGCTTCGTTTAGCGTTTAGGCTGTCCCATAGTTTGTGGTATGCAGCGCGTTGCTCGTTTTCCCATCGCACAGGTTCACCATTGTACCAAACCGGGTTCACACCCTCGCTCATAACATCTTTGCCTGTGATATCCTGTAGCCGTTCCGCCCGAACATCAGTAACTCGAAGGAATATCCGCGCCGCTTCACGTCGCATATGGATAGATGGTTTCCATGTGGGTGAGTGTTCGCATATAGACGCGAACTTTTTGCAGTTATCCGCTTCGTGTGGGCTCGCTTTGAAGCAAATGCCATTTAAGTCTTTGCAATAACGCCATGTTTCTCTGACCCACATGATGTCGCCTTTTATGTAATTCGCTCTGATTTTACTGCCACCAGTTAACGGAATGACTTCACCGCCGCATTTCCCACAAGCCCACTCGTTGCCGCCCATATCGAACCAATAACTAAGTTCTCTGCCGGGGCAAGGTATGCCTTTTATACATTGTTCGCATCTGTCGCCTTGGCAGTCGTTTCCCACACATACCATTCCGTCATAATGGTGAGTGGGCTGTGGTTTTATCACTCGCCGCGTTTGGGTCTTATGTCCTGCGAGTATTGCTTGAACCATAGGGGTACTGAATAAAATCGGTTTTTCGCTAATCAATACCTGAACCCCTCTCTCATTACCGCGTTGCCCTTGGCGGACTTATATGTAACCGTATACAGGTAAGAATATAAACCCTCAACCTTGCACAGCTTTTCGCCCTCGGTTGTTTCGAGAATCAATATATCCCCGACCCTCGGCACGGGTTTAAACGCAGGCGGCGGAACAAGTGTACTTCCCTTGAACCCTCTATGCTTAGCCCTGCGGACTGATTTAATTTTCGTCACAGTCGTATACCTCCACTTCTACACCTACTTTTGACGGCTTTACGCAAAACTTATCGGAAAAACCGGATATGTGCGCCCAACCGTCGTTAGGCAATATTTGTACTTTGACAAGCGCGTCCTGCACGAATTTTTTAGCAAACGCTATATTGTCTTTGTCTCTTCGCATGTCTTTCTCGTGCCACGTATAAGCGATAAACACCGGAAAGCGCAAGCTAACGCCTCTAAACGCTCGTTTTGCCGTAAGAATAATTGCAAGCTCCGCTGCGGCTTTCATTTTCGCTGCAGCGTACCTGCTTGTCCGTTCGGCGTTCGTGTATTCGTTAAGAGACGGAAGCCGCAGCGGAACGAAAAATCTATAGATCACAGTCTCCTCCTTGGCTTTCGGGTTTCGCGAGGTTTCTAAAGGCATCGGCCAGACGGCGCGGCATGGGCACTGTTTTATCCTCGAATGAGACAGTCTGCTGTTGCTCGATTTGCGGCTGAGACTTTGCGGCGGTTATCCGTTCGGATATTTGCAGTCTTAGCGCCTCCGGCAGCACGCGATTTTCTTTTTCGCGCAGCTCGAATGTACCGTAAATTTTCATGAAGTGAGCCCGATCCGCCATTTGTTCTTCGGACGTACACAAGTTCAGCCACCCCATGCACTCGACGGCCTTCCGTGTCAAAGGCGAAAGACTCTTTAGTGCCCTTAATTCCATGTTCCAGCCGTAATTGCTGATCGCCCTGATGACCTCGCCCCACGCCTCACCCGCGCTTGGCACATACGTCGTTGAGGTACTCGAAATAGCCTCTAAGAGATCACCGATCGTCGGCGGGAAGTCTTTATGCGTGGCTATAAGCTTTTTCAGGCCAAGCTTCGCTACATCAAGGCTTACGTCTCTAAGCATATCCGCCCACAGCGATACGGCATCACCAAGCTCGTTTTTTGGCATGTCCTTGTAAAAATACGGGTATGCGATTTTCACAATGCCAAGCAAAACAGCCGTTTCGTCAATTGTCATGATCAGCGCCTCCGTTTCGCATTTCATCGGCCAACTCAAAAAACATGTTGCCGCTCGGCTTGGAACGGGATGCCCTCTGATGGTCTGACTCCTCCCGCTTTTCCCATGTCCTTACTGCGGCTCTCCAGTCCTTCATGGCCTTTTTCCCGACCATCCACCCCACCGAATCGTAATAGTCGACAAAACGCTGTGCGTCCACGCTGCTTTTGCGCTCTCGGCAAAAAGTTCGAACCTCGTCGACGGTAGGCTTAATAAAGCGCTTAACGGCCGGGGCAGTATCGCGCGGGGGCGTGGGCGCATTTGCGCCAAGCTCTTTTAAATCTTTGTTAAGTTTCGTTTTGTCTTGTTTAGTTATATTAATGTGGTGGATTTGTGTATCAGTTTGTGTATCATTGCGTGTATCAAACTGTGTATCATTGCGCGTATCAAATCTAACAATCAAATATATTCCGCTTTGGTTTCCCGACCCTTTTTTATAGTCGATATACCCATTCAGCTTGAGCTCGTTCCTCGCACTGTCGAGGTCACGCCTGCTCAGTCCCGAATTTGCTTGTAGAACAGAGTTTGGCGCTGAAAACCGCTCGGTTGGCAAACGGTACTCGTTGATATACTCCCATAAAATGAAATATAACAATATGGCGTTCTTGCCGATTGGCTTTTTTCTGCGTTCCGCTCTAAAGTCTAAAAGAAGCGGTATGTAATTCATTCGTCCACCTGCTTTGTCAGGTTCATTTTTCATAAAATTTCCCGCCCTAAAACGGCAAATCCGAATCGTCGCCGTTTTCCTCTACCGTGTAGAATGCAAACGGATTGCCGGCACTTCTGCCGTCAGATTGCTTTATCTGTCCTTGAGTGTTATGACTCGACTGATCCACCGAGCCCTGAGCGCTTTCGCCGGCTGATTTCGAATCGGCGAAGTAATGTTCCTCGACAACGACTTCCGTTATCCATTGTTTTTGTCCGTCTTTATCATACGACCGAACCTGCAACCGCCCGACAATAAGAAACTGTCTGCCCTTTTTAATGTACTTCTCCGCAAATTCGCCTGTCTTGCCAAGGCGACACAGTTAATAAAATCCGCATCGGGCTCGCCTTCGCGCTTAAAGCGCTTGTTTACCGCCAAGGCATATTTAGCGACACAAACAGGCTCGGATCCGGTAGAATATCTGATTTCGGGGTCGCGTGTCGGTCGCCCTAATAACATTACTTTATTCATTTTATTTCGACTCCTCGTGTCCGTGTAGATAAACATAAGTGCTTTTGCTGCTCATGTTGCGATACAACCAATCATCGGCTTTTTCACGGCTCAGATGATTATTTAAAACATCGTACTCGTATATATGCTTACCCGATTCTTGCTTGAGCCTTATACGCTCGGCTATTTCGGGTTCGCTGTAGTTAGACTCAATCATATACAGGTCAAAGCCTTTTGCCTCAACATTATTTAATGAGTTGGTGTCTGTTGCGTATATTGCGTTTTTGCCGTTAATATGGATTTTATACCCGCAGTTCGGGACGTTGTGAATCAGCGGAAACGGTTCGATTTTGAATACGGCGTAATCGAATACCGTATGCATCTCGTAAACATCTATGAAAGACTTGCGTGCGGCGCAGGACACCAACCCGTCGACCAGCCACGGAGGAGTGCCGAATCTTAAGGTCGGCCTCTCCTCCGCCAGGCGGCGCACAGTTGACGGATTAAAATGATCACCGTGCGAATGCGTCAGCAGCACGAGCACTAAAGGTTTTATATACGGTGATAGTGATTTGAACGACACTCCGCAATCTATTAAAATTTTGTCGTTTAAAATGACGGCATTGCCTTTTGATCCTGTAGAAACGATTTGGTATTTCATCACAAATCACTTAAACTAAGTGCCTGCGCTTCGTTTTCCTCATATTCGGAACCGTCGCCCGTCTCAAATGGGGTTTCACCTAACGCTGGCGCTCCTACTCCTGCTATTTCCGCACCGGTAACATATTCCGCCGAGCCGTCCTCGTTAATGACAGAATCATCGTTTTCAAACGCCGTACGCATTTCGATCGACATAACCCCCCACTTGCTAATAATCTGCCTGAGCATAGTTTTGTATGCCATTCCGTCAAAGTCTTTTTCCCAAAACGTATAGCCTTTCTTGGCCCTATATCCCATTGAATATTTGAGCGCGTGGGCTTCCATTTTCGCCTTGCTCCAGTAAAGAGTTTTGCGGAACCCGTTTGTATACTCGAACATGGCGTAATACCCAATCGTTTCCGCTATTTCACGCGTTTGCTCATCCTTTATCAGATCGACTTGTATTTCCTCGTTTAGGGGGTCGTAGCTTACAAGTTCTCCTTTTTTTATGGCAATCACGTTCAGCTTACGATACTGACCGCTACGAATCGCAAGCTGTATGTATCCTTTGTATCCAAGAATAAATGTTGCTATTTTACCCCTGTTTTTATCGTTAAACGGCACCATATAATACTGCCCGAGCTGAGGACTTGGGGAAAGCTCGAGACTTTCACCCAGAAGTGCCGCACTTAACACGGTTGCGGGATCGCAATCTTGTATAAGCGGATTCACAGATACCGCCGAAGTTATGCCGGCAACAAATCTTTGTCTGCGCTTTGGATCCTGAAGAGTGTCGTTAATCAACTTTTGATATGCCGGGGTTTGAATGGCCACACTGAAGCGAGGGCGTTGTGCCGGTTCATTACTCATACTTGTATCCTCCGTCTGTTAAAAACTGTTTTATTAGGATAAGTCGTTCTTTTGTTTCGTTAAAAACCGAAAAAGTAACTTTAGGGATGACAACAGGCTTTTGGTTTATCTCGGGAGGCCCCAATTTGACAGGAGCGGTTACCGACTCAACTTTTTGAACGGCGGCTTGCTCCGCCGCCGTTTGGGCGCTTGTCTCGGCAAGCCTTTGCCTCTGCTCCTCTATAGCCTTACGTCTTATGTTAACGGTTGCAACGGCCTTGGAAATGTTTAAGCCCTGCATGTACTCGACAAGTATTTCTTCTTTGTTTTCCATCGTGTCTATGGAGGCAACATCCTCCGCTACTCTGTCGACAAACGCTTTCGCCTGCTCTTTAAGGTTTTTAAGCGAAGCTGATAGTGTGACGTTTATCTTTGCGTCTTCAAAAAGTAAAAAATTGATATTTCGGCTTGAGCAGCATTCTTGAAAATATGCTTCGACCTCTTTGCGCACGCGCGCACGTTCGGCATTTTCGATGTTACCGATTCTTTCTTTCAGCAATGAATCCGCCTGCTCAAATTTGCTTGTTACGTATTCCCTGTAAACTTTCTCAAAAGCTTCATAGGGAGCCATTATGCTTTTTTTCACAGCCATTCGGCGTTCTTCAAACCGGTTTTTACTGTTGTTTAGCGCTGCTCGCGCTTTCTTTACGGTCGCAATGGACCCTTCCGAAACCGGTAAGGCTAATGCCGCACTGATTCCTTTGTCAATTATTTCCGATAAATTTTTGAGACGTTCGGTTATTACGGGGAGCTGTTCAACTACAATCAGCTCGTCTCCGAATAAGGATTCATCCAAAACTGCCGTATCCGCACCGACACTTTCAACCGTCTTGGTTTCCTCTTCGGACGTTTTGTCGGCACCGGCAGCGGTTACATATTTAAGCTTGTCACCGTATATCTCGCCTTCTTTCAAGGGGATGTCAGACGCAACAACAATCAGTTTTTTACCACCGCTTAAAACAATTTCGCCCTCAGCAAGAGCTTCAAGGGTTCCGTATGTATACGCTTGTCCTCTCGGATTACCGTCTGAATCTATAAACTTACATTTCACCAATCCATTCATCGTTCTTCTCCCTCCACAAGCACCCGTCCGCATTTCGGGCAGCGTAATGTTTTATCTGCGCCGCCGATGCGCTGTGAAGTTTTGCAAGCACTGCATGTAACTGTCGTTTTCGCCATTGACTTTTGCCTCTTTCCAGTCTATCTTTATTGGTTTTCGTTCTTCACAAGCTCAAGCTTCCAATCTCCTGCTTGATATATAGTTTTTGTTTTGCAGTCTTTCAGCGTAGCATTCTGCGATAAGGTTACATTTTCTTTTTTGTTTATAGAGTAAGAATGCAATATGACGGTGCTGTTATCCCACGCCGTGACGGTGCTGTTACCCCACGCCGTGACGGTGCTGTTGCCGCACGCCTCAACGGTGCTGTTGCCGCACTTTACCGCTTTGCACTCTTTTAAATAATGAATACTCGAGCCGATTGAAAAATTACTCTTACCGACATGAATATGATCTTTGGCCCATACAGTAACAGCTTCAATCATGCGCTTTTCTTCGAATTCCTTGACAAACCAGTCCGGTATAATGTCTTGATCTATATGTAATTTCCACGCCCCTATCGGGGAAAATATATCATTACCCGGCGGGAGTAATTCGGCTCGAACAAATAGCTTTTCAGCGTTTGCGGCATTGTCTTTTATGCTAAGCTCTTCGAGCATTTTTGTGTGATGGTCATGGTCGGGTATGTATATTTTGTCCTTTAGTATGATTCCGGATTTTAAGTTGCACATATTATCTTACCGTCTCCTTGTAGGATGTTTTTACAGAACACCGCTTGTATTTTCGCCATTGACTTTTGCCTCTTTCCCGTCTATACTGAAGTTGCTTTTATGTATTTCCGCCCGATGTCTGCCGACATGTTTACGGGCGGTTTTATTTTTGCCTCGATATGCCGCGTTTGCACCTGTTTCTTCTACAGCCAACCGCCGGCACAAGCACCCGCACGATCACCGCAGAGACGATCACTATCACTGCCAAAACGCAGGGCCAATCTGTCTGTATCAAGTCTTTCCTCCGTTCCCAACGGCGGCAGCCCCGCCCGTATTTCTTCAAGCTCGCCCTCGGGGGCGCTCTCAAACAGCTTATGTATACCCAATCTCGCAGCCGGGCTTGTCCTCTTGATGTTTCCCGACATAGCCGCTTCGTAAAGCCCTCCGTGCGGAAAGTGGCAACCTACTGCACCGGGTATTGTTGCATCGGGTAAATCAACCATTTTGCACCTCTTCTTCAAAGATTCTTTTTTCGACGTGTAGCAGTGAATAGCCGTTTCGCCTGACTGCTTCGAGCGCTTTTTGGCCTCTCAAGTCCCGAAAATCTGATAGTTCGCTGTTAGTTGCTTTCATAAATTCTTTAAGCGTCATGATGTTCTCCTTTATGTGTATTCTTATTACAGCATTGTTTTTTCTTGCCATTGTGATATGCTTGTCCACATGGGCGATAAACTTAAAGTAATTGCAGATTTGGTGAACAGCTTGTCCGAAAACGAACTTGATTTTGTGTTCGATTTACTTGTCGCGCTTTTCAGCCTTAACCGCGCTCCGGGGTATGTTGTGTATGAGTCTAACTTTGAATCGGGCGGGATTAGGCTGGACGGGGAAGAGCCCGGGTTGGTGTATAATGCCTGCTTTAGTGATAATGATTTTGAATAGCCGGCGCGGTATCGTTGAGGGGACTGAGAATATCGAACAACGACTCTGCCGAGATACTACCGCATTCGGCACATTTGATGCCCGCTTCCCTGAGCAGCGCTTCGCCTTCTTTATTGCTTGGTTTTATACAGAAGGTTATGTTCGTTTTTGAATCAGTCCACCAAGCTTCACTTATAGACTGTTTTTCTTCTGCGAGCTGTGAGGCGGTTATGATATTCATGTGTATCTCCTTTCTGCCATTGGGGGCGGGTTCTTTACCCTACTACGTCAAACACTTTTTTTACTGCATTAATGTTTACCCTCAAACACTGGTATTTCCCTCCGCTCATGTTGACATCTATTACCGCCCCTCTAATGTTGCGGAGCCTTTTCGACTTTGCCAATTGCCTGGCGTATTCGGTCGATATGCTTAATACTTTTGCAAGTTCCGATATGCTTAGATATTCGGGTGCATTGTTCATTCAGGGCTCCTTTCTGATACTTTTATTATGATACTTTTGTGTGCGATTAGGAGCAAACTTGTTGCAGAGCAAATCTGTGAAAAACTTCACAAAATTCAAGTAAATTAATTACAATATCGTCGATGTCGTTATCGTCAGATGAAATTTTCCCAAGTCTGAATAGCGGTGTGGTGCTCATTTTGCGGTTCATATAAGAGTTGAGCAGTATCCAGTTGCCACTTTTTAAGAAGACGTTTGCGGCAGCCAAGTCGTCAGTCTCAATTACCTGCCGCACCTTGATAACTTTAGATAAAATTGTTGTAGGCTTCATATGAGACTCCTTTCCAGTGTATGGGGTGGTTTTATTGACATTGTGTTGCAATTTATAACATAATATGGTAAAATCCTGTAAATTTAAAACAGGGGGTATATTATGGTTTGTCCACAATGTAACGGCAGTAATGTAACATTTCAAATGATTCAAACAAACGCACGAAGCAAGAATAGCGGCATGGGTTGCCTTTGGGGTTTAGGTAGATTGTTTCTTATCATTTGCACATGTGGCCTTTGGCTGATTATCGGGAAAAGAAAGGGAAGCAGTAAAACAACATTTACCAACCAAAAACACGCTATTTGCCAAAGTTGCGGCTATAGTTGGAACGTTTAATCTGATTGCTTTCCCGAAGCCTCGCAAGAGGCTTCTTCTTTTTCGCCTATCAGCGCCTTCCCATGTCACTCAATAAGTAACATTGTCGTTAAAAAAAATTTCTGCAGGACTTTGAATATCAAGCACTTTGGCTATCAGTACGATTTCATCAGAATGAAATTTTTTACTTTTAAATCTAGTATACAAAGTTTTTGATGAAATTCCAATGGATTTCGCAAGCATCTCCATTGTCATGTCTTTTAGTACCATCTTTGATTTAATGAGTTTTGTATCAACCATCACATCACACTCCTTTCGCTTGTCACTTACTACGCAACAGTATAATTCATGTTTTGTAACATGTCAAGTGATTTTTTGCAGTTTTTTATTAAATTATGTTGCGAAGTATGAAACATGTGTTATAATTACTGTAATAGCGCGTTTTGTGGGTGGTGAAAGAAGATGAATCTAAACGAAAACATCAAAAGTAGACGTTTAGAACTTGGGTTGACTTTGGAGCAAGTCGGTCAAAGAGTAGGGGTGAGCCGGCAGACAATCCAACGGTACGAAAGCGGCGTTATATCAAACATTCCTTATGATATGATTGTTAAGCTCAGCGAGGCATTAAGCGCAAGTCCGTCTGAACTTATGGGGTGGTCAACTGCTGAAACTCATGGCGTTGTCATAAAAAACGGCAAAATCATCACCTACGACGATTTGCCGCCGGAAGGCCAAAAAGAGCTTGAATCGTATGCCGAGTACATAAGGCAAAAGTACGGCAAGGGCGGTGATAAGGATGGCCGCTAAATTTACCAAACGCAAAGACGGACGATACTGCACACATGTAAGTATAGGTGTCGACAGCGAAGGCAAGCCGATGCGGCGAACCTTGTATGCCCGGACGCAGCGCGAGCTTGAAGAAAAGGCGGCGGAGCTTAGATTGCAGGTTACGCAAGGAGCCGTTGTTGCGGATGAAAATGTATATTTGTCCGAATGGGCTAAAGAATGGATAAAAACATATAAGTCGGGTGTGGCGTATAATACGCGAAAAATGTATGAAGTGATGATTAACGCGCATATCACGCCGAATATAGGGAATATAAAACTAAAGGACATAAAACCCCATCATATTCAAAGGCTCGTAAATGACCAAATAGGCGAGGGGCATTTTAGAACCGCCGAGAGTATATTGCTGACCGTGAGGCAGATACTTGAAAAGGCTGTTGAAAATAATCTGCTGATCAAAAATCCTGCCGTCTCGGTGAGCATGCCGAAACGCGTTAAACCTGAAAAACGAGCTTTAACCGACGGCGAAAAAAGTATAATCGAGGCCGCCGAGTTAGATTTAAAGAGCAGGGCTTTTCTGTATGTACTTATGTACGCAGGGCTTCGGCGCGGAGAAGCGTTGGCTCTTATGCGAAGCGATATAAACACGGTCGAGAATACCATAGAGATAAACAAAACCCTTATAATAAAGGGCAATAAGGGCGAAATAAAAAATTCCCCAAAATCCAAGTCGGGATTTAGGACTATACCGATTCCATCCGTATTGTCGGATGTCCTTAAAGAGTATTTAGCGGAAAAAGGATCAATATATGTCTTTCCGTCCGCATCGGGAACATTGATGTCGCACACGGCTTTCAGAAGGTTTTGGGAGAAGATAATTACGCGGCTTAATGCTCAGGCCGGGGGCAACGATAAATTCTTTGTTCTTGCCGGAGATATAACGCCGCATATTTTCAGACATACATATGCGACTACATTGTTCTACGCCGGGGTTGATATAAAAACGGCGCAGTACCTTCTGGGGCATTCCTCGATAAGCGTAACAATGGATATCTATACTCACTTAGATGATTCTAAAACAAGAACAGCAGTTGAAAAACTGAATCAATATTTGAGTCCGAGTAGTCATAGTGTAGTCAGCAATAAAACTAGAAAAGGGTAAAACCCCAGAAATACGGCCTTGAAGCACGTACGCTCTTTCGACTCTTAATCAATGGGTCCAGGGTTCGAGTCCCTGAAGGTGTATTGGCAAACAGCCGATAGTATTATCGGCTGTTTTTGCCGTTAGCTGCAAATTTTTGTTAACCGGGATTTGCCGGAATGTCGGCAGTAACGGTTACGGCATATGCCGATAGAATTTCAAGATTTTAGAGACTGTATGACTGACGGTGTGTGGAATACAATGATAGTTCGGAGGGTTTACGGATGAGTAGTGTTAAGCAAGTTGTTTTTAACTGCGGTATAATGCCTTTAATCAAGCCGAAAGATGCGGAAGAAGCCGTAGTAATGTGCAAAGCTTTGGCGGAAGGCGGGGTTTACACTGCCGAAATCAATTTTGGCGCGGAATGTTTTGAGGCTGCTGTTAAAGCGGTAAACGAAAACCTTCCCGATTATTATATCGGAGCCTGCGGAGTGTTCGCCAAAGACAACGTTAAAACTGCCGTGAATTCAGGCGCAAAATTCATATCGCTATACGGCTTTAACAAAGATGTTATTGAGTATTGCCAATTAACGGGTTTTACAGTTTTCCCCGGGGTATCGAGTCCGAGCGACATCGAAAACGCTGTTTTGCAAGGGTTTGATATGCTTAGATTTTATCATGCGGGAGCGCAGGGCGGTGCGGCAAGCTTAAAGGCACTCAGCGAGCATTACAAAGGAATCAAATTCATTGCCTGCGGAGGTATCGGAGTAGCCGATATTGCTGATTATGCCAAGATTGACAGCTTGGCCGCATGTGTACTCGATTTAAACGAGAAAACTCCCGAGGATAGCACAAAGTTTGCAAAGCAAGCTGTATGTGCGCTTCATGGTTTTAGATTCGCGCATGTCGGGATAAATCTTGAAGATCACGGAACCGCGGTCGGAGTTGCGGGTTTGTTTAACCAACTTTTCTCGACTGGCTTTCGCGAAACGGCCGGCGGCGCTTTTGCCGGAGATTTTATCGAAGTTATGGGCATTGGGAAAAAAGCAATGGGCACGACCGGTCATATAGGTTTCAGGGCACATAACGTATTGCGTGCGATAGCTTACTTTGAACGTTTGGGTTACGAGTTTAATTATGATACCATGCTTGGCACAAAAGAAAATCCCACTTTTATTTATTTGAAAAAGGAAATCGGCGGATATGCGATACACATCGTGAAATAGAGCTTAGAGGTTTATCTCCGTCACGGACTGAATCACTATTACAGCGGAAGCAAAATACTGCATAATACTTACGCGGTTACTCATGCCGAGTCGGAGCACTATTATAGCGCGGCGGTTTTTATAAATTTGTTTTTTTATCGAAAGTAATTTTATATTGTTCGATAAGAGTAATTTTCCAAAATAAAATCAAAGGTTTTGAGCATAATAGTATCGTAATATATTGCCGAACACCCGAATAAGTGTTGCAGGCTGAGATTATGCTCAAAATTTGATATGTTTGGAGGAAACTCATGAGGACAAGGCCTTTTGACTGGATTGCACTCACTCTTGTAATCATCGGAGCAATAAACTGGGGACTTATAGGATTCTTTCAGTTTGATGTTGTGGCCGCCTTGTTTGGCGGAGCGGCATCATGGGTAAGCAGGGTTATTTATGCTCTCGTAGGTATATCCGGGCTTTACTGCCTGAGCCTTTACGGAAGAGTTGACGATATTACTGTAATTGACAACGATTAGTTGTTTTGTACGTTTTGAACAGGCTGCTTCTCGCTTTTTGGCAAGAGGCGGCCTGTTTGCTGCTAAAGTAATACATCGGGAGTATAATTAAAGAAAGAGATTACGTATGAATTTGGTCGGTGAAACACTCGGACATCTCTTCGCAATACCGCGGCAAAAGATCAACTCTGTGCGAAAGTCGGTGCGCAATGATTATCAGTGCCAGCAGAAGAACGGATATACCTGCTTTTTATAGCGAATGGTTTTTTCGCAGGTTGGAACAAAGGTTTGCGCTCACAAGAAATCCCATGAATTTCAATCAAGTCAGGCGTGTTTCTTTGGAGAAAGACGCGGTTGATTGTTTTGTGTTTTGGAGCAAAAATCCGCGGCCGATGCTCGGGAAACTTTCGGCTCTGAGCCGATATACTTATTACTTTCAGTTTACGCTGAACTGTTACGGAGAGGATATCGAATCCGGGTTGCCCGCAAAGCGGGAGCTTATTGACACGTTTAAGGCCCTTTCGGATGCAGTCGGTAAAGAAAGGGTTATATGGCGTTACGATCCGATACTCTTAAACGAAAACTATAATATAGGGCACCATATCGAGAGTTTTAGCAAAATGGCCGAGGCTTTGCGCGGAAGTACGGAAAAGGTGACGCTCAGCTTTATAGACTACTACAGAAAAATCGAAAAAAACGTTGCAAAGTTAAATATTCGTTGTTTGAACCACGAGGAAAAGCGAGTTTTGGCAAAAGCGCTTTCGGAGACAGCGAGAGAAAACGGCATGAGAATCGATAGCTGTTCTGAGGACATAAATCTCGAAAAGTACGGGATAGAGCATGCGCGCTGTATTGATGCAGAGCTTATAGAAAGACTTTCCGGTAAATCCGTACCGGCAAAAAAAGACAAGAACCAGCGAATAGAGTGTGGTTGTGTGGCAAGCGTTGATATCGGAGCTTATAATTCCTGTCTAAACGGTTGCGCATATTGTTATGCGAACTACAGCGAGGCTAGCGTCGAAAAAAACAGAAAGGCGCACAATGTAAATTCGCCGCTTCTGATAGGAGAGCCGGATGGCGAATGCAGCCGGGTGCTATAGTTTATAAGCTGTTTTCAACTTTATTCATTATATAGTCGGGTAAATTTTAAACCGTCCAAGCGAAGCTTGTGCGGTTTAAAATTTAAAGCCCGACGTCCTAAAGTCGTCTAATACTTATAATGTCTTAAACGACTGTTGAATTAAACCCAAAGGCCGCCACCCGTTTGGGATGA
>JAVBOO010000003.1:0-7715 GCA_031550435.1 Eubacteriales bacterium | reverse complement strand
TTGACGCACATCCCGATGATTTCTGCTTTGTTACGTTCGCTCCGATTTAACATTTCTCTCATGCCTCTATTCTTCCCAGAGGTATGAAATTTTCTTGCGTTTGTTAGCTATACTGAAATTATCATAAGTTAGCAGCATTTTTTAAAATTTTTCTTGCATTCTCGCAGACTATGTGCTATATTATCTCAGGCAAACGGCTGGATCGTTTGCGCAAGGCTCAGTAGCTCAGTTGGTTAGAGTGCCGGCCTGTCACGCCGGAGGTCGAGGGTTCGAGCCCCTTCTGAGTCGCTAGACATTCATGAAAAGAAATCGGTATGTTTGCCGGTTTCTTTTTGTTATTTGAGAGGTAAACAATGACTGATAAAGGCTATTCCTTCGTTTCGCATGAGTTCGGCCCTGTGTTTGACAGCCGTTCAAAAGTTCTCGTACTCGGCACCATACCGTCGGTACAATCCCGTAGGCTGGGATTTTTTTATTCGCATCCCCAAAACAGATTCTGGAAGATATTGTCCGAACTTTTTCTTGCTCCGCTGCCGCTAAGCATTGATGCCAAAAAAGCGCTGTTGCTTGATAACCGGATCGCGATATGGGATGTCCTAAAATCATGCGATATAATAAACTCGGATGACAGCAGCATTAAAAACGCCGTGCCGAACGATTTAAGCATAATTTCCGGTTCGGCTGATATACGTGCTGTTTTCACAACCGGCACAAAAGCCACAAAGCTGTATGAAAAATACCGTCTGGAAGAACAAACCGGACTCAAAGCGCAGTATCTCCCCTCCCCGAGTCCCGCGAACTGTTCAAAACCGTACAACGAAATAATCAACGAGTACCAAAAAATCAAGAAGTATCTGCAAACTTGTTAAGCTCTAAACAAACAAGTTTATGTAAGTGCTGATTTAATCGAACGGTTGCGCCCGCAAGCATCTCGCTCCGCACAAAAGCCGTATAACGGCCGCTTAGGACGAGGATGCGCGGATTAAATCAGCCGAGTATCCGTCCAAAGTGTTTTAATCAGTGTTTACTTATTTTGCCCGTTTTAATCGAATTCACTATGAATGTAAGATAAACTTGTGTTCGCTTTACATTCGTCAGAATTGTTGTTATAATTCATTTGCAGATACCGAGATTTTTTCGGATACATAAGGAGGAGTAATATGATGTTGAAACGCAAAAACGTAGTTTCGTTGTTGCTGGCGGCCATGATGGTTTTTTCCGCGACAAGCGTTAATGTTCTTGCTGCCGAAACACCAAAGGAAGGACAAACGGATACATTTCAGATATTGTTTACAAGCGATATCCACGGCTCTTTTAACAACTACAACTATGCGACGGGCACAGAAACAGCCGGCAGCCTGTCAAAAATTGCTACCGTAATCGAGAACGAAAGAAACAGTTTTAAAGGAACAACCTTTGTAATCGACAACGGCGACACAATACAGGGCAACGGAACAAGCCTTTTTATCAACAATCCCGATTACAAGCCGTTTCCTGTTGTCGAAGGCTTTAACGCTATAGGCTACGATATGGCCGGCATGGGCAACCATGAGTTCAACTTCGGCATACCCGCTCTCAAGGCAGCATACGAAGGCTTCAACGGCGACCTTGTATGCGGAAACGTTATGACCGCCGACGGAAAGCTCATGGACGGATTTGTGCCCTACGTCATCAAGACTCTCCCCTCCGGCCTCAGAATCGCCATCATAATGATGGTTACGCCGAATATCGACCGCTGGGACACAAAGAATCTTGAAGACGCAAAGCTTATTGCAAAATCAGCGGCAGAAGAGACAAGAAAAGTTATCGACGAACTCAAAGCAAAGAACCTCGCCGATATTTTCGTTGCGGCAGAGCACATGGGCAGCACGGGTGAATACGACAGAGAAGGATCGGGAGCAGGCGACGTTATCGCGAAATGCCCCGAACTCGCAGTTTTCCTCGGCGCACACTACCACACCATAACAGGCACCAAGGACAATCAAAAGGTTATAGACGGAATTAAATACGTCGAAAACAAAAATGCCGGCGGCTCCGTCGGAAAAATACTGATTACCGCTACTTTCGAAGGCGGCAAATGGGTAATAAAGGATAAGGCCGGAAGCTACGACAGCTCGGATGTTAAAACCGATGTTATACCCATTACAAAGGATATGCCCGTTAACGCTGATTTCGCCGCTAAGCTCGCAAAGGCCGACTCTGCCGCAAAAGCTTACACCGAAACCGTTATAGGCAAACTTGTGGGCGGCCCCCTCGTTCCGGAACCGGAAATCACCGGTACATATGAAGGCTACCTTCGCGACACTGCACTTATCGACCTTATCAACAACGTAATGCTTAGCTATACAAAAGCGGATATCGCGGGAACCGCTCCGCTTGACACAAACGCAAACTGCCTGCCCGGCGATATAACTATCGGCGGCGTTGTAAAAATCTACAAATATGACAACAACACGCTTTACAAGCTCAAAATGACCGGCGCGCAAGTCATGAAGTGGATGGAATGGTCATACGGCTTCTTCGGCTCGACTGTCGACGGCAAATCAAACAGAGACGCCGCTGCGGTCAATCCTGAGACCGACCTTACAATCCCTTACGGAACAATGGCCGGTTATAATCAAGACTCGTTTTCGGGCATAAAATACGAAGTTGACCTGACAAAACCTGTCGGACAGCGTATACGCGTTATTTCGATGGCAGACGGTTCTCCCTTCGATCCGGAAAAGTCATATACGGTCGCAGCTAACAACTACCGTTCAACGACTCAGCTGCTCGTCACCTCCGCTAACGGAGTTTTTAAGCCCGGCGAAGCCGTAGCTGAACTTATAGAGGCCGATGTACAGGATTCAAACGGTTTGACAAGCATGATGGACTTGGTCATCGACTACATAAAACATCAGCCTAACGCAACTATACACAATACCTGCGACAACAACTGGTCATTCGTCAACTTAAACTGGGATAAAGACCTCCGCGCTGAGGCAGTCGAAGCCATAAACGGCGGAAAACTGGCGACAGACTTCAAACAGCCCGTTACAAAGGCACAGGTTCTCGCTCTTTCGGAAACAACTCCCGAAACGACTCCGGAGACAACTCCCGAGACCGACCCCGTTGTTGTTCCTATTCCCGATCCTGCACCTGCGAACCTCATAAATTATACTGTAGCCCCCGGAGATTGCCTGTATAAAATCGCCGCCAGATTTTACGGCAGCGGAAAATATTGGACACTAATCTACGAAGCGAATAAAAACACCATTAAAAACCCCGACTTAATATATGTAGGTCAAGTTCTCTATTTCTCGCCGAGTTTGTAAAATAAACACTGATTGATTCGCTTTGGACGGATACAAGGCTGATTAAATCACACTTACAAAGATAGAGCTGAGAAACGTAAGGAAACGCAGATAAAGGAAGTGTTGAAAATCGCGCACGAAACCCACTTTTGTGGGTTGAGCGAGCGGCGCTCTCCATTGAAAAATGGTATTTTTCCATTTTAAATGGAAAACCGCACGGCGATTTTTTAACATGCCCATAAACTCATCTCGAAGTTCATAAAGCTGAAAAGGCAAAACGAGCAATCTCGTTTTGCCTTTTTAAATTTTGTTCGGTGTAATGTTCAAAAAATTCCCGCATTATGTCGAAAACACTTGTATGCACGGTATATTAATGTATAATTATGTTATTATTACTTCGGCACGAGTAAACGCGTAAGTATTTTATACGGTATTTAACTTCCGCGGTAATATTAGGCTGCTCGAATTATTTTACCGAATTTTCAGCCCCGCTCTTAACTTTACTGCTTGCGTCTATGCTCGCCGGTCAGGTTCGCACTAATCGGCGCTTACACTATACTGCAATTTATTATTTACGGAGGGCGAACTACTGTGAGACAGGTTACACTTGTGCTGCTTCTCTGCTCAATCATGCTAAGCGCGCAGCAGCCTTTAACGGTTAACGCGAGTGAGAACGCAGGTGATAATACCGCAGCTTCGGAAGATATGATTTTGGACTTTGTAATTGCAGCCGATGAATCAACCTTGGTCGACAGGCTTATTTTCGTCGCTTTGCAAAAAGCAGGTTATGACATGACTATGGATGCCGCGGCTATGGCATACGCCATACAGATGGCCAACAGCGGAGAAAGGGACGGTCTCGCTTCCCAAAGCTCCGGTCTCGAACAGAATTTCCCGAATCTTGTCATGGTTCCGGAACAGCTTGCCAGTGTAAGCTTTCCTGTTTTTGCCCGCGAGGATTTCGGCGAATCCGTACAGTCTTGGAGTGATTTCTCCGGGCTGCGCGTTGGGCATATGTTCCAAAAATCCTATATCATAAATCACCTTCCCGCCGATATTGCCGGAAAAGTGCAGTGCTCTTCATTTTATGAACTGAACATTGCCCTTTTGAACAATGAGTGCGATGTGATTGTCACAAGCAGCACAAACAACATCGACCTTGTTGCCGCCGAGGGCATCAAACGCATCGGAACGGCAGAAACCATGCCTTCGTATACTTATCTCAACAAAAAATACGAACATCTTGTTCCCGCGATCTCCGAAGGCCTGCGCTCCATGAAAGCCGACGGCACATATGACAAAATTATCAGCGGCCAACCGATAGACGAAAACGGCGCCAAGCAGCTGCTGCACATTTCATCGTATTACCCGGATGACCCTTGGGAGTCTGAGCTGAAATCCGGGATAATCGAACAGCTGGGCGGGCGGGATGATATGCTATATTACAACGTTCCGCTGTATTCAAACCGCTTTCATTCCGAATACGAACGCGCGCAAAACGCTTACTATTCTATCCGGACACTGTTCAGCTCGCATCCGCCCGATATCATAATCGTATCGGATAACAACGCCCTCGCGTTTGTATGCAATTACTACGGCATATTGTTTAACGGCATCCCCGTAGTATATTGCGGGATAAACGGAAAAATGGAGCGGCTATGGGAGATGGGCGGTAATTGTACCGGCGTATGGGAATTTGAATCCGCCGGCGAAACTGTTGATCAGGCGCTGCGGTTGTTCCCGAATACAAAAAATCTGTTTGTGATTAACGATTATACAGAAAACGGCCTGCAATGGCGCAAACAGATGGAAAACCAACTTGCGCTTTACGCGGACAGCCTTTCCGTCCGGTACAGCGATAATCTGCCGATATCCGGACTGCTTGATACGGTCAGCGCTCTTCCCTCCGATACAGTTATTCTTTGCGGAAGCTATGATACCGATGGCGACGGGCAATATTTTTCTCGCGTTGATATTCAGAAAACGCTTGCTCAAAGAGCCGGCTCTCCGATTTTCGGCCTTATGGGCTGCGGCGCAGGACACGGCCAAATCGGCGGGAAATATGTGCTTCCGAAAGAACAGGGAAAACTTGCGGCAGAGATGGCGATAAAAATTTCACTCGAAGGCGTGCCTGTTTCCGATATCCCCGCTCTAAGAGATACTTCTTCCTATAACCGCTGGGTTTTTGATGCCGCCGTTATGGAAAAATGGTCTGTAGCTGCGGAACCGCTGCCTCAAGGATCCGAGCTCTTAAACCGGAAGCTTTCGCTTAAGGAGAGCAACCCCCAGGCGTTTTATCTTTTTATTGCCCTCTCTGCGGCAGGCGCCGCCATAATCATTAGCATGGCAGTTTTTATCGCATTTACGAAACGCCAAAACAAACGCCTGCTGGAAACCCAAAAAAGCTTGCATACCGCCGAGGAAATACTTGCCAAAGACGCAGAGATTATCGAAGCCAAGGAGAGGCTGGATATCGCGCTGGATGCCTCGCTGTCCGGCGTGTGGGAATTCACCTTTGAAAACGGAAGCTTTTCTTATGACAGCAGAACAGCTCAGCTTTATATGCTTCCCGAGTCTTCGTCAATGCCGATAGAACAGTTCATAAGTCATTTGGAAAAGTTAATGCCTGATTTATATGATAAAACACTTTTTGAACATATGCTCGAAAGAGGCATTGTCGATGACTATGTCCTGAGCGAATGCAAACTGGCCTTCCCGGACGGTACGATAAGCTATGTCGGCAACTTTGCCCACACAATTAATACTTCTTTAGGTGTTCCGCTTAAGACTATCGGCATGTCGATGGATATAACAGCGCGCGTTAAAATGGGGGACGAGCTTAAAGCCGCCAAGGAGCAGGCAGATTCTGCTAACCAAGCAAAAAGCATCTTTCTCTCAAATATGAGCCATGAAATCCGAACGCCGATGAATGCTATTATCGGCATGGTAAAAATCGCGCGCTCATCATCGGATATTGAGAAAATAAAAGACTGCCTTGATAAAGTTGAGGTTTCATCTGCCCATCTGCTCTCGGTTATCAATGATATACTCGATATATCCAAAATCGAATCCGGAAAAATGGAGCTTTTTGAGGAACCGTTTAACCTGACGAGGGTTGTTGAAAACATCAACAGCATTATGGCGCTCAGAGCATCGGAAAAACAACAGGAAATCTTGGTTCGGTTTGAAGAGGATATGCCTGTCAATCTATACGGAGATTCGATGAGGCTTACTCAGGTAATGATGAATCTTTTGGCAAACGCCATAAAGTTTTCCGGCGCCGGAAGCAGGATACAAATGACGCTTTGTGCGAGAGAAATCTCCGAAACAGGCATAACACTGGAAATATCGGTTCGCGATAACGGAATCGGAATGACGGAAGAAGAGCAGCGCAGCCTGTTCCAACCTTTCAGGCAAGTTGACGGCAGTATTTCCAAGCGTTTTGGCGGAACGGGGTTAGGTCTGGCCATTTCAAAGCGCATCGCGCACATGATGGGCGGAGATATTGAAGTCGACAGCACCGCAGGCATCGGGAGCGAGTTTAGAGTCTATGTACGCCTGCTCATAAGCGGTGAACCCAGTGAAGATACAACGCACGAAACCGATCCGGGCTTGGAGCATCCCGTATTTCCGGGCAAACGCATAATGTTGGTCGAAGATATCGAAATCAACCGAGAAATTATCAAAGTTTTATTGGAGCCGACGCAAATTGAAATCACAGAGGCCGAGAACGGAATAGAAGCGCTTAAACTGTTTGAAGAAAACCCCGACTGCTTCGACCTTATATTCATGGATATACAAATGCCGCAGATGGACGGATATCAAGCTACGCGCGCTATCAGGGCATCTGTAAATCCTCGCGGCAAAAGTGTCCCGATTATAGCCATGACCGCAAATGCGTTTCGCGAAGATATCGAGGATGCCATGAATGCCGAAATGAACGGGCATTTAAGCAAACCTATAGATGAAAACAAAATCATCGCCGAATTGCGCAAATACTTATGCAAACGCTGAGCAATCCACTTTGGGCGGATACTCGGCTGATTTAACAATGGTGCAAAACTCGAATTATTCACAGCGTATAACGCGAAAGTTAAATACCGCTTAAAATACTTACGCGGTAATATCATAAATACTTGAGCGCTTAGGGAGTGTCACGCAAACTGTGTAAATAGTTTAATCTCTTAAAATTATGTCAATACTTACAAAGCAGCATAATCAGGGCAATGCAGGAGTGCAACCCGTCCCTTGCTGCGGCAAAACGGCGAAGCGGTCGGCCAAGTGTCGGCCGCTTTTTAGTACCGGATGCCCAGAGGGGGAAAACTCCGGGTGCGGGCAGAGCCCGCGGTCTTAGCTTTTATTCACGCAGCAAATCTGTCACCGTAGAACATCATGAACTGCCCTATTATTATGCCCCAATTT
>JAVBOO010000042.1:0-51732 GCA_031550435.1 Eubacteriales bacterium | reverse complement strand
ATACGGCAAAATGAAGCTCTGTACTTTTGCCTTTTGGAATGCTATCAACATCCATCTTGATGCTTTGGTTAAGTTCGGTGAGGTTACGATTCAAAAACTTTTAGCCTGATTTTTTTACCTTGTTTTTACAGGTTTTTTTGTCATACTCATTTTTTGCTTCTTTTAATTCTGACTGTCGCCTGTTTTTTCTTTAGGAGTTTCCGTGCTTACTCAAATTGCAAAGGGCAACGGTGCAATACCGGCTTTTTGACCGGTCTTGGTACAAAACTCCATTCGGCACGAGTAACCGCGTAAGTATTTTATGCGGTATTTAACTTACGCGGTAATAGCATATTAATATCCCCTGCATGTTTTTGAGGTAACATAGCAGGGGGAACATTTCTTTTTATTTTAACGCCCGATTTTATATCCTTCGCCGATCTTTTCGCAATTAAGCTTGAGTATTTGTTTGAAAAAATCCGGAGAAATATAAGTGCGACCGTTATGGATTTCCGCTGAAGCTATACCTTTAAACTCTTCTCCTATCGGCCATTCAAAGTAAATACCGCCCAGAGAAATCGTAAAATTCCCGTTTTCCCAGCCAACCGTATAACCCATTTTTTCGCTGACATATCTCAACGGCATCAGTCCGTTTATAATTTCCGACTGAGGCAAGATAAAAGGCTCGCAGCCTTTAAGCTCAAATATCGGTGTGCCCAGTGACGCGTCTCCGAGCTGGTTTGTGCCGTAAATCACGGCCAAATTGTTGTCAGCTTTTATATAAAAGGCCGTTGTCGGGTCAACTGTGATAAAGGCCTTTCCTTCCCTGTAATATCCCGCGGGGTTCGCAAGTATTTCTCTTTTGACCTGTTCTCCGGCAATGTTGTACGCATTGTTTCCCAAGAATTCTTCAACAGATTTGTACCATTTATATTCGCTTTTCGAAACTACAAGGCTCATTATCTCCTCGTGCCCGTCATTATAAAATGTCGGAAAATGGCAGTTCATCAATATAGAAATATAGTCTCGGCTTTCGATGACCGCAAGTTTAAAAGTTAAAACAAGCGTAGGTGTTTTATACATTCTCATTTTTTCATAATTGGAGCTGTAAAAACTCGCAAGATACTCGTTTAATTCTTTTTGCATCTCCTCGTCAGACATGCCGGAAACTTGAGCAAATTCTCCCGCCATCGCTTGAGAGGTCGGGCGTATCGTATGTGCGGCAAACGTGTACAGTTCGTTCTTAAAAAGAATATTGTCATCTTCTGCCGCAAATACTCTGAAATTAACTGAAACTAAAACAAGTAATACCAAAACTGCTGTAACTTTTCGAAACATGACTTCAAGACCTTTCAATATTTTTTTAACTGCTTCTTTCTTTGTATATGACGTTTCCCGAAATCGGAAGTTCCATACTCAAAATGTAAAGAGAAAGCCAAATACAGTGTTTTTGTTATTACTTCGGCGACAAAATAAGGAAAACGCTATATTTTGTTGGGCATGTTGAAAAATTGCCCTGTTTTATTGCCGGGGTAATATCCGGATTTGTTTTGTTGTGATTAAAGTTAAAAACGGACAAAACGCGTTGAATTTGCACGTCTTGCCCGTTTTCTATTACTACGGCTTGCACGATTAACCGCGTAAGTGTTCTTACGGTATTTTGCTTCCGCGTTAAAAGCCTTTGCCGGTGACATTTAAGTCTGAATTAAGTGTAAAACGCTGTTTCGGTTTTATCGCCCTTCTACTTATCCTTGCCTTTATTCCTCGATACTGCAACAAAAATCAGCGCCGCACACGATAAAACAAGCACGGCAGCAACCGACATGATGTTGTCGCCTGTCACGGGGTTCGGTTTGCCTCCCGGTTCCGGTGTGGCCGGCACTATTATAGGTTCATCGGTTGCCGGTACTGTTATCTCACCTGCCGGAGCGGTTTCTTCGGGAGGGATAGTAACATCGGTTTCGGAAGGTGTAACGACAGGCGTTACCGGTACTGTAGGAGTCGATGTGGGAGTCGATGTGGGAGTCGGAGTGGGAGTTGGCGTAGATGTCAAAAACGGGGTCGGTGTTGGGGGTTCCGGTGTTGGCGTATCCGGCGGGTTGGTAAACTCCTGCACCGTATAGTAAAGGTTTATAACATTATTTGCTTCGTCGGCGGATACCGTAATCTGTCTGCCCGATGGCACAGACGAATTATATATCCAAGATGCATTCGGGTTAGCCGCAAACGGTGCCGTATAGCTTGAACCGATTACCTGATACGTTACCAGCGCGGGAATAATATTGTTCGAAGTGTCGGTAATCCTCGTGGTTGTACCGAGTACATAATAGTTAACCGTAACAAGAGCGGCCTCGTCATAGTACAGATTGATGACGTTTAGAGAAGCGTTCAAATTTACGACTATTTGCCCGCCCGCCGGTACGGTGCTGTTGTAAATCCATCTCGCGTGAGGATTTGTCGGAGCGGGAGCGGTAAATGTTGTTCCTACTTCCAGGTTTGCGGTATATGCCGGTATAACAGTTCCGCTTGTATCGGTGATACGGGTTGTCGTCCCTGTCTTGTAATAGTTCACGATTACATCTGAAAACTCAGTCTCAAGCTCTTCGTATTCGGCAGTAAATTCCGGGTAATACCCATAGGGGCAGCCCATAAACTGATTATCCAGCCCTCTGGCATCAAAATAGAATTCCAAAAAAAACTTATACGAGTCGCCGTTTGCCAGAGAGGGTATCAAATCGAATTCTATGCCGTCGATAGTACTAAGCCATGTCGAAGGACATATCACTGCCCCCGATTCATCGTAAATCTTTACATTTGTAAACTCGGAGTAGTCGTAAGTTTCAACGAATACAGAGCCTTTCATCTTAACGTTAACCAGTTCTCTTCCCGTGTTGTTCGTGATTGTTATTTCCGTTTTGATCTTGTCTCCGGGTTCTGCATAAAACGGATGTTGGTTACCAAAGTTGTCATCGATAAACATGGCGTTCCCATGCCTTGCATCGTCAGGCATCTCAATTTTTGGGCTGCCCGCCTCGTCAACTGCGGAAACAACATATGTTGCGTCTCTCGTGTGAGGAGTCGGCCATGCATATGCTTTCATTCCTGCAAGTGATGATATCAACATGACCGTTACCAGCAAAGCTACAGTATACTTTGTTTTCATTCCTGTTCTCTCCTTCTCAATATATTTATTATGATTATACACAATAATTGTTACGTATCGGTAACGAACCGTTAACAGTTTGTGTAAAATCGTAATATTATACAAAATTTTGCGACAATTTTCGCGTTTAAATTTTAACGGCGATGAGATATTGCTTCATCGCCGTTAAATTATTCTATACCACTGCCATTCCGGCATTTAATGCTTCAAGATTTAGTTTCACAAATGCAGGCTTAACACACTTTTGAACAGCTTTTTCCCAATCAAGCGATTCAAGCTTCATAAGCTTTATCAAAGCGCCCAAAAGTACAATATTCATGGCCTTAGCATTGCCGAGCCTTTCGGCGATTCCGTTTGCATCAAGAATAAGCGTCTTTGCGCTGTTTTTCACGATTTCGACAGCATTCGAAGGATATTCTTCTATTCCGGAAAGAACGGTCGTGGAAGGGATTTTGTAATCGTTTACGACCGCAACCCCAGAAGGCTTGAGTTGTTCAAGATAACGAAGAGCTTCCATCGACTCAAACGAAACAAGTATGTCTGCCGCACCTTTTCCGATAATCGGAGAATGGACATTATCGCCGTAACGAACCTGTGTTGTTACACTGCCGCCTCTTTGGGCCATGCCGTGAACCTCGGACATTTTAACGTCATAGCCGGCGTCAACAAGAGCCGTGGAAAGAACTTTACTGGCCAGTATGGTACCCTGACCGCCTACACCGCACAGTAAAATGTTTTTTGTCTCCATTACTTTACCCTCCCTATTGCGTGTACCGGACAAACTTGCACGCAAAGCTCGCAAGCAACACACTGGTTTTTGTCGATAACTACTTTTTTCGTTTCTTTATTATAGACAAGAGCGGGGCAGCCCGTCTTTGTGCACATTTTACAGCCGATACATTTGTCCGGCTCAACCGCGCAAATACCTTTATAGTCGCCAAAGTCCTCTTTATCCTTCTGAGAAAGCTTTTTGAGTACGCAGGGCCATTTCGTAATAATTACGCTGACTTCGTTCTGAGCTATCGCCCAGTCCATGGCTTCCTTCATTTCGGATACCACAAGCGGGTTTACGGTGCGGACGTTTGCAATGTTAAACGCTCTGACAACAGCTTCTATATCCGTGATACCTGTAGGCTCGCCCATCAGCGTGAAACCGGTTCCCGGATTTTCCTGATGGCCTGTCATGCCGGTGATTCTGTTGTCCAGTATTACAAACACAGCCGAGCTCTTGTTGTAAACAGCGGTCAAAAGGCTCGTCATCCCCGAATGGAAGAATGTAGAGTCACCGAGCACCGCAACGGTTGTCTTTTTCTCTCCTGCTCTGTCAAACACCTTCTGCATACCGTGTGCCATGGAGAAGCTTGCGCCCATACAGTTCGCAAGGTCCTTGGCGTTTAGCGGATATTGATCGCTTAAGGCATAACAGCCGATATCGCTTGATATTACGATGTTCTTGCGCTTTGAAAGGTCAAAGAAAAACCCTCTGTGCGGGCAGCCCGCGCAAAGTACCGGAGGTCTCTTCGCAAGTGTAGATTTATCGTAATCTATAACATCAACTTGCTTGTTAAGCAAGCCCTTTGCGACTATATCCGGGTTCAACTCGCCCATTGCAGGAATTTTCGCTTTTCCGATACATTTTATGCCGGCGGCAAGCAGTTGTTCTTCCAAGAACGGCTCAAGCTCTTCAACAATATACAATTCGCTGACTTGAGACGCAAATTTACGTATTTTCTCTATGGGCACCGGGAATGTGCATCCAAGCTTTATATAGCTCGCGTTATTTTCAAAAACCTCTTTTGCATACTGATACGCAACGCCCGAAGAAATAATACCGACTTTGCCTTCACCGTTGAATTCGACAATATTTATGTCAGTCTCGTTCGAGTATTTTTCAAGCTTTTCCATTCTTTTGTCAAGCAAAAGCCTTGCGCCCTTAACAAACGAAGGAACGGGATTATACTTTGCAATATTCTTTTCATAGGGTTTCTTGACAATTTCCTTACGTTCGCAAAGCTCAACAAGAGATTTGCTGTGACAAACTCTCGTGGTCATTCTGATAATAACCGGCGTGTCAAATGTCTCGCTGATTTCCATCGCAATGGCGATAAAGTCTTTACACTCCTGCGAATCGGACGGTTCAAGGCAAGGCATCTTTCCGAATTTCGCGTAAAATCTGTTATCCTGCTCGTTTTGCGAAGAATGAGCACCGGGGTCGTCTGCGCTGATAAGCACGAAACCGCCGGTAACTCCCGTATATGTAAACGTCATTAGCGGGTCAGCCGCAACATTAACCCCGACGTGTTTCATTGCGCAAAGCGTACGCGCTCCGGCAATACTTGCTCCGATGGCCGATTCAAGCGCTACTTTTTCGTTTGGTGCCCATTCCGAGTATATTTCCTTATATTCCGCAATATTCTCCAGTATTTCCGTACTCGGGGTCCCGGGATAAGCCGAAGCGAATGTCAGCCCGGCTTCATACGCGCCGCGCGCTATCGCTTCGTTTCCTGTCATTAGCTCTCTCATCTTTGCAACTCCTCATTTTTATTTGGTATAGTGAATAAAGTTGAAAACGGACGAAACAAGCTTGCTCGTTTTGACGGATTCAACTTTATGAACGCCGCCTGTAAAAAAACTATTACTCAGGCAATAAAACTTAGCTGTTACTGCGGAGGTTAAATACGGCATAAAATACTTACGCGGTAGCATTAATCAAATTTCCGTATAATCCGATAATTTCGCTGCCAAAAATCAGCCAGATAACGGCAGACGCACATAAATACGGCCCGAATGCAATCTCATCGGTCTTTTTGAGCTTTTTAAGAATAAGCGGTATCGTTATTGCCGCACCGCAAATTATAAATGCCGTTACCAAGAAAAAAACTGTTTTGGTGCCGCCCAGAAACATACCGCAGACCCCTGCAAGCTTAACGTCACCATAACCCATGCCGTCTCTCTTGAGAACTTTTACGGAAAACAGGTCAACCAAGAACAGCGGCAAACTTCCGGCGACGGCTCCGATAATTGCGTCCGGCACATTTACAGGCGTTTCTGTCAACACAAACGAAAACAATATGTAGCAACCCGCACAGAATATACCCGCAACTATAAACGCATCGGGTATGATTTTCTCCCGTATATCAGTCAGGCTGATACACACAGCTAAAGCCGCAAACGCATAAATCGGAGCGGTATTCAAGCCCGTACCGATTTTCAGGCCTATCAAAGCAAACACGAGTGCCGAAAAAAAAGTGCAAAACAATAGCCCGCGCCTTTTTTGAGTCGTATCCGAAGTACCCTGCAAATATGAAACCAACAAATTGCAAAGCATTCCCGAAATTACTCCCGAAACCGCACAAAGTAAAACCGTCTTCAGCATATATTATCTCCCGATTAAACCGTAAACGATTTAATCCCCCCAACATACGAACCGTACCGGTTTGCCGGGGCTACGCAGCCAAAATGCTCATCGGATTGATCGGCGGCGCAGTAACGCAAGGCGAAAATCCGGTCTCTTTAACCGCATTTTTGTGCTCCTCGTTTCTTTACGATATTTATTATGGACTAATTGACTAAAAAAGTCTATAATATTTTTTATAAGAATTTTAAAACCGATTACGGATATCAGTCTTGTTTGTTCTGCTTGTTCGGAACTTGCTTATGTCTTGAACGCCCCGTGCTATCCGAGTGCATTCGGTTGTGTAAATAAAGGTGAATAATGGCAGAACTGAGAAGAAACCCTTTGACAGACGAAGTTGTATGCTTTTCCGAAAAAAGAGCCTCAAGGCCGATGAACTTTTCGCTTAACTCTCACTCATGCGAGAGCCCGGAAATAGCCTGTCCGTTTTGCAAAGAAAATTCAAACTTGCTTGCAGAGGTGCTTGAAACATCGGAGAGCGGCAACGCAAAATCTGTAACCAACCTGTATCCGGCTATAACGACTTCTGATATTTTTCCGGGTATGCATGAGGTTGTGATAGATACTTTGGATCATGAAAAGCGGCTTAGTGATTTTAAGCCCGAAGAACTTTTCGACGCTTTAATTTTGATTAAGAGAAGATATGCGGTTCTTTCGCAAAATCATGATATCAAGAGCATACAAATCTTTCGAAACCAAGGCGTGAACGCCGGGGCATCTTTAAAGCATTCCCACTGGCAAATAATCGCGCTGCCTGAAATACCGGCAAGACTTATGCGAACGTCCGAAAACATTGAAAAACTCAAAAATTGCCCGGTTTGCGAGGAAGCGGCAAAAAAAGAGCTGCTTGTAAACAAGAATGAGCTGTTTGTCTCGCTCGCTCCGTTCGCTTCAAGATTCTGTTACGAGATCTCTGTAAGACCGATCAAATGCATGAAGGGTATTCAGAACTTAAACGACGAATATATGCTTGCGTTTTCCGATTTGCTCATAGATTCGGCGAAAAGAATAGAAAGCATTTTGCCGAAGGCCGATATAAACGTTTTGATCAACAATCCGCCCGTTAATACCGGCTTGAAAGAACAGCATCTCTCGGTCGATATTTTCCCGAGACTCGGCAGGGTTGCGGGCTTTGAGCTTCTTTCTTCCGGATTTATCAACCATGTACTTCCGGAAAACGCAGCCGAAACATTAAGAAATGTTAACATATAATTGCGAACCGCCGTCAACCTGCTTATTGTTTTACATTCGAGGGATTTTTGATTGCCGGTACGGTACCTATCAATCCCCCGATTAAACCATGCGCTTTGATCACCCACTTTATACCGGACCTGCGGGCCTAAGAGGGATTGATGCGACAAGTTTAGCGAATTGTTTAATTTTCGCCTCAATAACTAAACTATATTTATTTGCTCCGGAGTGAATTCATGATAAAATTATTCTGTTCCGATAATAATGCGCTGTGTGATGTACATTCGCCCTGCAACGATGTGTGGGTTATGATGATACAGCCCAGCGAAGAAGAACTACTAAAGATATCTTCTGATTTCGGAGTTGACCAGGCTCTTTTGCGCGCGGCAACCGATGAAGACGAGAGGGCGCGTATCGAATTCTTTGACGAGTCCCCTGCCCTTATACTTGTGGACTTGCCGGTCAGCTCGGTCAGCCGAAACGAAATCGGCTATGAGACTATACCGCTGGGCATTGTCCTTGCGAAAAACGCAATTATCACGGTGTGCATGACCGAAAACACGGTACTGAACGCTTTCGCGAGTAATTCGATATCGGGATTCAATACTTCGAAGCGTTCCCGGTTTGTGCTGCAAATACTATACAAGACCGCGTCGCTGTACCTGGTATATCTTCGCCAGATTGACAAACGGCAAAGAGCTATTGAACACGAGCTGAGAAAAACAATGCGTAACAGCGAGCTTGTATCCCTGTTGAGCATTGAGAAAAGCTTGGTGTATTTCTCGACCTCTCTTAAATCTAACGAGCTGGTTCTTGAAAAGCTGTTTAAAAACAGCTTTATGAAAAAATACCCCGACGACGCAGATTTGCTAGAGGACGTTATAGTTGAAAACAGACAGGCTATCGAAACCGCAAAAATTTACAGCGATATCCTTAGCTCGACTATGAATGCGTTTTCGTCAATAATATCGAACACTCTTAATCTTACCATGAAGCGTCTTACTTCGATTACAATCGTTCTCAGCCTGCCGATGATAATATCCGGTATTTGGGGTATGAACGTTCCTGTGCCGTTCGAACACACTTGGTACGGGTTTGCGGCGCTTTTTGGGTTTACGGCGCTTATATGCGGTATAGTCACCACATTCATGATAAAAAAGAAAATGTTTTGAGGATATAGGAAGGTGAATAATATGTATAACGGAAAAAAAATTATTTTCAGCGGCGTAAAGCCGACTAATATTCCGACGCTCGGAAATTACCTGGGGGCCATCAAAAATTGGGTAACACTGCAGGACGAATATAAGTGCCTGTACAGTGTCGTCGATATGCATTCCCTAACAGTGCGCAACGATTCCGAAGCACTCAGAAACACTGCAAGAAAGGTGTTTATGCTCTATATTGCCTGCGGAATCGACCCCGGCAAAAGCGTTGTATATTACCAGTCGCATTTGAGCGCCCATGCCGAACTGGCTTGGGTACTGTCCTGCTATACTTACATGGGTGAACTTTCGCGCATGACTCAATTCAAGGAAAAATCCCAGCACCATGCCGAAAATATCAACGCCGGCCTGTTTACCTACCCGGTACTGATGGCTGCTGATATTTTACTGTTCCAAACCGAGCTTGTTCCTGTCGGCGAAGACCAAAGACAGCATCTAGAGATTGCAAGAGATATTGCCGAACGTTTTAACAATTTGTACGGAAAAACGTTTGTGCTGCCCGAAGTTTATACTCCCAAACGCTGCGCGAGAGTAATGGACCTTCAAGATCCGTTAAAGAAAATGTCCAAAACTGACGATAACAATAACGGAGTAATATTCATGCTCGACGAGCCCTCGGTTATCACCAACAAAATAAAGCGCGCGGTTACCGACTCTGACGGCACGGTTCGTTACTCAGACGAAAAGCCCGGTATCAGCAATCTCCTGGATATCTATTCTTCGGTCACGAACAAACCTGTCAGCGAATGCGAAAAGGAGTTTGACGGCGTGGGTTACGGAACTTTCAAAAAAGCCGTAGCTGAAGCGGTTGTTTCTTCTATCGAACCGATACAGAGTGAGTTTCGCAGACTGGAAAATGACAAGGCATACGTTGATAATATAATTAAAGAATCGGTTGCAAATGCAAGGCAAATCTGCTCGGCGACACTTGCCGATGTATACAAGAAAGTCGGCTTGCCGGACAGAGTATAAGGATTGATGCGATGAGTGCAGCAGATGGTTTAACTGTTGCATCAACAATTAAACGACATAAGAATTATTTAGCCTGGAGGGATTTTACATGGATATTGCAAACTGCCCGAGATGCGGTAAGATTTTTACGAAAATGAGCGAGCCGATTTGCGCAAACTGCCTCAAGGAAGAAGAGGAACAGTTCAAGCTTGTTAAAAAATATGTTGACGAGCATCCGGATTGTATTATAGCCGACGTTGTTGAGGCAACTGGCGTATCTGAAAAAAAAGTGCTTAAATATGTCCGAGAAGGAAGATTCGAGGCAACTGCGCATCTAAGTTCGACAACCTGCGAAAAATGCGGCCGCCCGATCAGAATGGGCAAGTATTGTGAAAAATGTATACTTGAGATCAACGATGACGTGTCAAAAGCATTCACAGAGAAAAAATACGAAGGTCCCAGAATGCATACCTCACCGATAAGTAAAAAGAACTGATTAATCGCAAAACATGATAAGCAGTCAAAACGCCCTCTTTCGAGGGCGTTTCTGTTTTACGTCAAGTGTAAGCCTATAAACGTGACTAGTTTGTAACCTTTACAACAACCGTGGCAGTCAAGCCTTCGGAGGTTCTTGCCGTAATGACGACAGTACCTGCCTTAAGACCCGTAACCACGCCGTTTGAACTTACTTTCGCGATTGTATCGTTGCTTGAAGTCCATGTTACAGTCGTATTTCCTGCCGAAGAGACGGGAGTAAAGCCAAGCTCGATCTGAACGTTCTTGCCTTTTTGAAGATTGACCAAAGCAGGGTTAAGAACCTTAATCGCAGTGGGTGCACCCGTACGAACAGTCACGCTTACCGCGCAAACCGCTTCTAAACCTTCGCAGTTTCTTACGATAATATTGGTTTCTCCTGCCGAAATAGCTGTGACATTACCGTTCTGATCAACTTTCGCGACTTCCGGATTTGAGGAATACCACGACAGCTCTTTGCATGTTGCTTCAGCAGGCATAAGGTTTGCTTGAAGTGCGGTTGTATCGCCTGTAAACATTTCAACCGATGTCTCGGAAAGTGTAAGTTCTGTAGCCGCGACATGAGCGCCTACTGTAATATTGATTGTTTTTGTCAAAGTTCCGGGATAGAACGGTCTTGCGGTGATTGTTACTGTTCCTTGAGAAACGCCGTAAACAACGCCTTCGGCACTTACTCTGGCAACACTTTGATTACTTGAAGTCCAAATAATACCCGGTGTTACGACAGTGGGTGTAGTTTCGACGTTGATCTTAAGTAATCCGCCTACTCCGACTGTATTGTCTCCCGCGCTAAGATTAATACTCGTTGCCGCAGTATACTCGCTCCATTTGACACCGGTCACCGTATACTGAGCTTTAATGCTTCCGTCCGGAGTTGCCGCTGTTATAACAGCTGTTCCTGCCGAACGTACCATTGTTTTTCCGTCCTGGCCGACTACAGCGACTCTTTCGTTACTAGACGACCAAACCAAAGCTTTGTCGGAAGCGTTTGCGGGATGGAAAACAGGGCGAGCAGCATACATATCTCCTGTACATACCGATACCGCTTCTCTTTCGAAACTCAAAGATTCAACGGGAATCGCATTAGGTTCCGCGGGAATAACATTAACATCAACGGTAACCTTTGTGTTGGCTGCCGTAGTTCTCTGTGTATGGCCGAACGGCATGTAGGTGAGAGTAACTTTTCCTTCTGTGTTAGCCGTAATTACGCCTTTAGAGTCAATCGAAGCTATCTCCGGGTTTGATGATACCCAAGTTCCGGACTGCACGCTGGAGTAAAAACCGTTGTTCGACGCCTGAGTCAATCCGTAGCCTATAAGCTTACGGCTGTTTCCTACAGGCAGGTTTATAAGGTTTGTTTCGGCACTCTGGAAGAATATGTTGCCTGTTCTCCCGTATACGGAGCCAACAACCTCAAAAGTATCGTTAATGTTCAGATCCTCAGCAGATGCGGCTCTTAAAAACGCTCCTTCAGAGAATATTCCGTCATCTACAGCCTGTCCGAGGAAAATAACGGAGTTTGTAACAACTGTTCCGTTTCTCAAAACGACCACGCTGGGAACTTCCGGATCGGGAAGCCAAACAATGTTTTGGTTCGTTGCGTTATAGGGTTCGATAGTTGCTGTGACTCTCGAAAAATCATTGTTTCCTGTGTATACTACTTCACGATCTACCGTTATACGGGTAACCGGTACCGGATCAGCCACAACGTTTACAGTACAAGTATCGATAAATCCGCCTTCGTTGGATTTAACAGTAATAACCGCAGTTCCGACTCCGACTGCCGTTACTAAACCAAAGCTGTCAACTTTTGCAATATTGTCATTGTTCGATGTCCATGTTTTTCCCTGATTGTTGGCCGCAAGGGGAACCATATCTGCATAAAGTCTCTCCGTGCCGCCCGGTATCATGTATGTAACATCTTTAAGAATATTAACACCTGCAACAGGTACTGCTTCGGGAGTCATAACCGCGAAACAATAGTCAAGCTTTCTTAAGTTCGGGTCTTCTCCCGCGGGCAGGACGTTTCTCGCCGTAATAATAGCGGCACCTGAAGTCGAAGTAGTGTTTCTCGGTGTACAGGTTCCGATATGGGAGCCCTCACCTCTAAAGTCCGTATCGCAGCGCATGAAACCTACTCCGTTGTGGTAGATTTCCATATCGCCGTATTCTCCTGTTTCGATTCTGTTTCCGTCTGCGTCATAAGCCCATGCGTAAACCGTCGAAGTTCCGCCTACGGGGAAGGAAGTGAAAATTTCGTCGAATCTGGTTGCAACCGGATAGCCTGGTGCTGTATTAATCTCTGTTTCGGTCGCAGCATAGACTGTTGCCGCAGAAAAAACCATTGCCGCAGCTAGAGTAAGCGACATTACTTTTTTAAATGTTTTCATTCTTAACCTCCTGATTATTTGATATTCATTTCTCTGGTCCTCTTTCTGAACTTCCAAAGCCTCCTTATAATTTTATAAGCGGACTCTTTTTACCGCTCCGGACAAGACCGACAAAACTCTGATAATTTTGGAATTATTACGTTTTATGTATAAAAATATAACAAAGTCCGGTGGATTCATTATACGCCTTTTGTTATAAAAGTACAAGCAGAAAAACAATAAATGCTAAGGTCATATATGCCCGAATATATTAAAAAAGCCCGTAAATCTCGCAAGACCAACGGGGCTTCCTTTTTTAGTATTTCTTGCCAAATTCCGGGCAGCCGGAATTTGTATGTATTTGCTGCCTAAAGAACCAATCCGGACACTGCCTACCCCCGGCCAATTCTCAAAAACTCTTTCACTGCGGAGCCGATACTCTCCGTTCCAAAAACCGAAGAACCGGCAACTATTATGTTTGCTCCGCTTTCTATTACCTCTTCAACGTTTGTCAGGTCAATGCCTCCGTCCATTTCAATGTCAACCGTCAAATTGTTCTTGTCGATGAAGCTTCTCAGCTTTCTTGCCTTATCGAGGGCCGAGAGCATAAATTTTTGACCGCCGAAGCCCGGCTCGACAGACATTATCAGTACCATGTCGAGCTCGGATACATATGGATAGACACTTTCGACCGGCGTACCCGGCTTGACCGTTATCGCTGCTTTCTTACCGAGTGATTTTATCTCGGCGATAAGTTTATTCGGCTCCTCGCAGGCTTCAATATGAAAGTTGATTATATCAGAGCCTGCTGATGCGAATTGTTTAACATATTTTTCCGGACGGTCTATCATAAGGTGAACATCCAGAATCAAATCCGAATGCGCACGTATTGATTTAACTACCGGTATGCCTATTGATATATTCGGAACAAAATGCCCGTCCATAACATCAATGTGTATATACCGCGCTCCCGCGTTCTTTATTATATCAAGCTGTGCTCCGAGCCCGCAAAAATCAGCGGATAGTATGGACGGTGCAATCTCAAACATTGTCAGTATCCTCTCTCTTCAGCATTTTCAAATAGCTGGCGTACCGCTTAGCCGAAATTTCGCTTCCTACGGCGTTTTTTACAGCGCAATCCGGTTCGGCGTTGTGCATACAGTTTTTGAACCTGCAATAGGGCTCAAAACGTTCGAACTCTATAAAATAACGATGAAATTCTTCGGGTTTTATATCGTCGGTCGTCAAGGACGCAAAGCCCGGCGTGTCAACGACAAACCCGCCGTTACCGAGCCTTAAAAACTCGGCGTGCCTCGTTGTGTGTTTCCCTCGCCGTATCTTGCTAAGTCCGCCTGTTTCCATAACCGCGCCTGAAAACAGCGCGTTTACGATGCTCGACTTTCCGACTCCGGACGGACCTGCGAGTACGCATACCTTTCCGTTAAGCAGTTCGACCAGCTCGTTTATTCCTTCTTTTTCGGCTGCCGAAACCAAAACGGACTCATAACCGATTTTGCGGTATGTTTCCGAAACCGATTCGAAGCTTCCGTCTGAGACGAGGTCGGCTTTGTTAAAGCACAATATCATGTCCAGCCCTTGTTTTTCGACCAGGACTATAAATCTGTCCAATAACTCAGTGTTCAAATCCGGAGAGCGCACCGCGAACACTATCACGGCAACGTCTATATTGACAACCCTCGGACGAATCATCTCGTTTTTTCTCTTATGAATTTTTTGGAGATAACCGCTTTTTGTTTGCTCATCAATTACGGATACATCCACAAAATCTCCGACACAGGGTGAAAGGTTTTGCCTTCTGAACAAACCCCTTGCCTGACACTCGTAAGTCCCGTTTTCCGTATCGACGGTATAAAGCCCGCCGACACCCTTAATTATTCTTCCGAAAACCATTTCTACCTTCTTTTTTATTAATTGACAGGGAATTCTACCGTTTTTGACCCTGTTTCAACGCCGTCTATAAAAAGCACAAACTCAACGGTACCTTCGCCCACAACGTTCAAGCTGAACGGAACCTCTTCTTTTCTTACAATCTTATCAACAACCGTGACCATATCTGTGGCGGTTTTCTTGCAAAGCAGAACATGAACGGTCTCCGCATTTTCCGGAAAAGGAAAATCGATTTTTATCTCATGCGACCTTGAGGGTATCGTTGTCTGAGGAGTCGGTGACGGTGACTGTGTCGGAGGTGCACCCGTGCTGACCTCTATACTGACTATCGACCCCTTGGGAGCTTCTTTGCCGCCCAAAATCGACTGGGCGCTTACAATTCCCCTTGCGTACTTGAGACTTTGATTCGTTGTCGATGTCCCGACAGTCAAGCCGGCATCAGTTATCATTCTCTTGGCTTCGTCCTCTGTTTTGCCAACGACAGTCGGCACTTCGACATATATTATCTCCGGGCCTTGAGAAATCGTAAGCGTGATTTCCGAACCTTTGTTGACTGTCGTTCCTTGCGTTACCGATTGCTCCATAACAATATCCGAGGCGGTAGTATCGCTGTATTTGTACACTTTATTTACGGAAAGACTGTCTCCGATAAGTTCGTATGCCCTGTTTATATCCATATCGGTCAGGCTCGGAACTGTAAACTCCTCTGTTCCTTTGCTGACGACAACGCCGATTGCGATACCCTTATTAACGTAGTTGCCCACGTCGTAGTTCTGTTCCAGTATCTCGCCCTTGGCTGCCGGGTTGAATTCTTCACGCAATACCTCAAGTTCAAGCCCAAGGTCTTTTGCCAGCTTTTCTGCATCGTCAAAGTTCTTGCCGACAAGCCCCGGAACCTCGGCAACAGTCTGTTGGCTGTTATTTTTATTTGTCTGTGTTTTTGTGATTACAGGCCAAAGGAAATAGAGCGCAACCGCGATTATGACAAACGAAGTCAGAAGCGCGGCTCCTATCAAAAGCAACTCCTGTTTTTTTGAGGCGGGCTTTTCGGTTTCGTAGCCCAACTCGTTCTCGATTTCCCCGGCAATATCGATTCTGCCGCTGTCAGGCTGAATGTCCGGCTCCGCGGGAGGGTTTTTGCCTGCCCCTTTGATTTTCTCGTGCGCCTGACCGGTTATTTTAATCGTGGAAGAATCGGTCAAGAACTCGGTTCCGTAGACTATTCTGTCACTGGAGTTTATCAGCATGCGTTTCAGGTCGATTATGACCTTCTCCGCTGTTTGATATCTGTTTTGAGGTTTTTTCTCGGTAAGTTTTCCGACTATCGCTTTAAACGAGCTCGAAACATCGGGGTTAAACTCAGTCAAATCCGGAAATGGCTCATTGATATGCATTATCGCAATCGAAACTGCCTGGTCGGAATCGTAAGGCAATCTTCCCGTTGCCATTTCAAACATAACTATTCCCAGGGAATATAAATCGCTCTGGTAGCTGACTATGCTTCCTTTTGCCTGTTCCGGAGAAAAATAGTGGACACTGCCCATCGTGCTTCCGCCGACGGCAATAGTATCGGAGTTCGCCGTTCTGGCAATGCCGAAATCCATTACCTTGATTTCGCCGTTTTTTGTAACCAATATGTTCTGAGGTTTAATATCTCTATGGATTATTCCGTTTTTGTGCGCATGCGCCAAAGCTTCGGCTATCTGGACCGAAACACCGTATATTTCCTTTTCAGAAAAAGGTGCGTTTTTTTCGATAAGTTCTTTAAGTGTGGCACCCTTAATGTACTCCATTACGATATAGTTAATGCTTCCTTCTTGACCGACATCGTATACGTTTACAATGTTAGGATGTGAAAGTCTGGCGATTGCGCTTGCCTCGGTCTTAAACCTCTGAACAAACTCCGCATCCGTCAAATGCTCTTCCTTGAGCACCTTAAACGTAACCGACCTGCCAAGCCTAATGTCCTTTGCTTTGTATACAATCGACATCCCGCCCTGGCCGATTTTCTCGATTATTTCATATCTAGAAGCAATGATCTGTCCGGTACTCAGTATCATTATTTCACCCCAATGTTGTGTATAAGTATGACGGTAATATTATCCCTGCCGCCGTTCGCGTTTGCGGCTTTTATGAGTTCTTCGACTTTATCGTCGTTCCCTTTGTTCTTGGATATAATCGCCAGCATTTCCCTGTCCGACACCATGTTGCTCAATCCGTCGGAGCACATAAGCAGGTAAGACCCTTTTTCGAGTTTTATTATCCCGATATCGGGCTCAGGCCTTTCCGGTGAGCCTATCCATTTTGTTATTGCCAGACTGTTCGGAAGTATGCTTACCAAGTCTTCCGTAATCGTCCCGTTTTGAAGCATTTTGTTGCCGAGATTATGGTCAACGGTCAGACACTTTACAGACCTGTTTCCGATGGTGTAAATTCTGGAGTCGCCGACATGCAGATATAACAGCTCGTCGCCGAAAACGGCTGCTGCTATAAGCGTTGTTCCCATATCCCTATACTCCGGCGAGCTTTCAGACATATTATAAACACAGGTGTTGGCATAAACGGCTGCATTCCTTAGCGCCTCTTCCGGCGCAAGATTTACATTTTCCTGTATATATTCCCTGAAGAATGAAACCGCCCCGGAACTTGCCACCTCCCCGGCACGGCTTCCGCCTATGCCGTCGGCAACAATGTATAACGAACGAAAACATCCTATTTGCTCGTTAGAAACAAAAAAACTGTCCTCATTCTTTTGTCTGACAAGTCCAAGATTAGTTCTCCCAACTCCGTAATACATAAAGCACCCCTTAATTTTATACCCGGCCGGTTTTGTCAAATAAGTCTAATTAAGTGAATTGCAGCTTTATAGCCGTTTAAGCCGAAAACGTACTTAAACAATGCCGACAACACTATGACTGCATGTTTCTCAGCTGACCGCACGCGGCGTTTATATCGCTTCCCAACTCACGCCTTACCGTGCAGGCTATACCTCGCCTTTCAAGCTCTGCCGCGAATTTTTCGGCGGTTTGTTTTCCGCTTTTTTTATAGTCGCGCTCTTTTATTTCGTTGACCGGTATCAGATTTACATGTGCAAGCATGCCACGAAGAAGGGCGGCAAGCTCTCTCGCGCAAGCTTCGCTGTCGTTAACACCGCTTATCAGGGCATATTCGAATGTAGTTCTTCGTCCGGTAATATTTGCATAGTTTCTGCAAGCTTCAACCAGCTCATGAATTTTATACCTGTTAGCTACAGGCATAATACTCTTGCGTATTTCGTCGTTCGAAGCATGCAAGGATACGGCTAGGTTGATCTGCAGTTTCATTTCCGCCAAAATCGATATTTTCTCGATTATGCCGCATGTTGAAACCGTAATATGCCTGTGCCCTATATTCAGACCGTTTTTATCGTTAATAATCTCCAAAAAAGCCAGTAGATTATCAAAGTTATCAAACGGTTCTCCGCAGCCCATCACAACGACGTTTGAAATCCTTTCGCCCTTGTCTTTGCCTATCTCGTAAACCTGGGAGAGCATTTCTCCCGCTGAAAGGTTTCGCTCTAAGCCGTTCAGTCCGGACGCGCAAAACCGGCAGCCCATTTTGCACCCCGCCTGCGACGAGATACAAACAGAGTTGCCGAACCCGTATTTCATAAATACACTTTCAATTATATTACCGTTATGTGTTTCAAACAAGTACTTTGTTGTATCATCCGTGGATGATTTCAAAGTTTTGATTGTTTTTACGGCAGCTATCTTGTAATTCTCATCAAGCTTGGCTCTGAGTTCCTTGGACAGAACGGTCATATCGTTAAAATCTGTGATGCCCTTTGAGTGCAACTGTTCAAAAATCTGCCTTGCCCTGAATTCTTTTTCTCCGAGCAGAAACACGGCTTGCTTCAGTTTGTCCGCCGTCATGCTCAGTATGTCTTCTTTAGCCATGGTATCCTTTTCCGGGCATGTTTAATGTTTAATTATTAACACGCCTCTTTTTGAATTTTGAAATGAAAAAACCGTCAGTGCCGAAATAGTGCGGGAGTATCGTTATGAAACCTCCTGCAACGGCCTGTTCGGGAAGTTCATGCTCTGCCGCAAATTCATCCAATTCGCACTTCTCAAACCCGAATTTTTCTAAAAACCACTCCGCGTTACCGCGGTTTTCTTCCGCAGTCAGCGTGCAGGTGCTGTACAGCAATACCCCGCCCGGTTTAACATAATTTGCGGCCGTTTCGAGTATTTCTCGCTGAAGCTTTGCAAGCGCCGCAATATCGCCTTTCGCCTTCGTATATTTTATATCCGGCTTTTTTCCGACAAGACCGAGACCGGAACACGGTGCGTCAACCAGAACAAAATCTGCCGCACCGATATATTTCTCGTTAATTACGGTCGCATCGCTTATTACCGTTTCAATGTTATCGCAGCCAAGTCTTTCTGCCGTCTGTTTGATAAGCTCCGCCTTGTGCCCGTGTATATCGCAGGCAGTAATTTTGCCCGTGTTTTGCATGAGCTGAGACATTAACACTGCTTTTCCACCCGGAGCGGAACACAAATCCAAGACGACAGAACCGGGCGTCGGGTCCAGAGCTTTAACGGCAAGCGCCGAACTTTCGTCGATAACATGAAAAAGCCCGTTTTTAAACGTGCCGAGTCCCGTCATATCCGAAGTCCCCGTCACAGTAGTTATTTGCTTTAATATCCTTGTCTCGCCTACGACTACGCCTTCGCCCTCAAGCTCGGCCTTGAGCAAGGCCGGAGTGGTTTTCAGAGTATTCGCGCAGACGGATATGCTCGGAGGCAGCATGTTTGCTTCGAGCATTTTTACGGTCTCTGTGATACCGAACAGACCGGTAAAATTGTCAATCATCCACTCGGGATACGAGTATTTAACCGAAAGATACTCAACCGGGTTTTTCTCTTTGTCGGGCAGAGCTATATTGTCCTTGTTTCTCAAAATGCTTCTCAAAATCCCGTTTACAAAGCCCGAAAGCCTTGCGTATCCGTTTGTTTTCGTCATATTGACCGCCTCGTTGCACACGGCAAAATCCGGTGCCCCGGATAGAAACAAAAGCTGAAACACCGCGGAACGAAGGTCGTTCAAAATAAAAGTATCCATTTTTCCCGTCGGAGTTTTTGAAAAGCTGTTCAGTACGTAGTCAATATAAATCAGGTTACGTATAACGCCGTTTATGGTCATAGTGATAAACGCTCGCTGACTTCTTGTCAAATCCGCGTTTTTCTCTAAGGTACGGCGCAGGACTATGTTATTATAGCCCTTTTTATCCAATATTTCCGAGAGTATACCAACAGCAATCTCTCTTTCGGTAATCTTCTTCATGTCAACTCCGTTTAACGTCTTTTTCCCGCAAGCAGGAGCATTCTCAAAAGCTGAGTAAGTGTCACTGCAACTGCCGCGACATAAGTTAAAGCTGCCGCACCCAAAACTTTCTTTGCAGGCTCAACTTCCTCGCCCGAAAGCAGGTTGTTGTCTTCAAGAGCCATAATCGCGCGCTTTGAAGCGTTGAACTCAACCGGAAGCGTAATAACCTGGAAAGCAAGCACAAGCGTGAACATAACTATTCCCAACTGCATTACGAGGTAGCCGAATTCACCCATGCCGGTAAACAAACCCGATATGAGCATACCGATCAGAAAAACAGGCATAGCCATATTCGAGCCGATGTTAACGACAGGGAAGATAGCGTTTCTGACGTTCAAAGCTATATAGCCCGTGTCATGCTGTATGGCATGGCCGACTTCGTGCGCTGCTATTCCTACTGCCGCAACCGATGTCGAATCGTATACACTTTCCGATAAATTCAGTTCCCTCGATCTCGGATCATAGTGGTCTGTCAGTTTGCCGCCGATACGATTGACCTTAACGTCTCTTATGCCGTTTAATTCAAGTATGCGCTCGGCAATTTGCGCTCCCGTCATCCCGTTTGCGTTTTTAAGTTTTGAATATCTTGCAAATGCGGAATTTACTTTAAATTGAGCATACATAGCGAAAAGTATCGCCGGTATAACCAAAATCATTGTATAGTCCCAAAACATAAATCTTCCTCCTCTAAAAAAATCTGTTTCCCACATAAACGTTATGACCGCGCAAATAGTCGGAGCATAACATTCTTTTTGACGAGCCGGCTTGAAGCTCGGTAATCAACACGGCTCCGTCGGCCGTTTTGACATATATCCCTATATCAGGCTCAACAGCTGTTATCGTTCCCGGAGCGCAGCGTTCTTCCGACTCCGCTTTTACGGCCGACCATAGTTTCACGGTCGTTCCGTCAAGGACGGAAAAGGCGCAGGGCCACGGGTTGTAAGCCCTGATTGCATTAACGATTTCCCCGGAGCTTTTGTTCCAGTCGATATGAGCCTGCTCTTTCGTTATAACCCTGCAAACGCTTGCTTTAGAGTCATCCTGTTTCGTATAGATTGAAGAACCGTTTTCGATTTGCGTAATAGCTTCTTTCAACGCGAGCGCCCCGCATTCCGCTACTTTATCGAATAAAGTGCCGGCATTGTCCGAGGGAAGTATTTCCAATTTCCTGATAAGTATTATATCTCCGGTGTCAAGCCCTTTGTCCATGCGCATTATCGTAACACCGGTTTCTGTATCGCCATTTAAAACAGCCGATTGGATCGGAGACGCGCCTCTGTACTTCGGGAGCAAAGAACCGTGCACGTTGATACAGCCGTATTTCGGCAGCTTGAGTATACTCTCGGGCAGAAGCTGCCCGTAAGCCGCGACAACTATTATATCAGGCTGTAAGCGTTCCAGCTCTTCGAGAAACTCGATATTTTTCCTGATTTTTTCCGGCTGTAAGACCGGCAGTCCAAGCTTGATTGCCGCCTCTTTAACTTCCGGAAAGCTCAACTTTCCGCCCCTTCCCTTCGGTCTGTCAGGCTGTGTTACGACAGCGGCAATATCCGCAATCTCCGAAAGGGCGTTCAAACCGGGAACGGCAAAGTCCGGCGTACCCATAAAAACGGCCCTAAGCATTCTCTTCTCCATCAAACTCTTCGTCGAACTCTCCGTCGAACTCTTCGTCATACTCCTCGTCATCCGACTCTTCGGTTTCTATTGCCTTCTCAGTATAAAGTACACCCTCGAGATGGTCGGTTTCATGACAAAAACAAACGGCAAGCATTTCCGTGCCCTCCGCTTCCTGTTCTTCAAAGTTCCTGTCGCGGTATCTTATTTTTACATATGCGGGCCTTTCTACGATTCCGGTCTTGCCGGGAACGCTCAGGCAGCCCTCTCTCTGCTTTTGGGTGCCGCTTGCCTCGATAATTTCGGGGTTTATCATTTCCAGTATTTTTTCGCCCGTATCGACAAGGACAATGCGTTTAAGTGACCCAACCTGCGGAGCGGCAATTCCGACGCCCTCGGCGGCCTGCATCGTCTCTCGCATATCGTCTATGAGCGTTAAAATTTTTTCGTTGATTTCTTTTACGGGTTTCGACTTTTTATTTAATATCTCGTCGCCTTCATATCTAATATTTCTGATTGCCATGATTACTCCTTTTGGTATTTTCCATTCTGTGCGATGCATTGCCGACACAAACCGCGCGGTCGCGCGAAACGGCAGCGCAAGCGCGATGTGGTAAAATTCAGCGTTTGCCTAGGGTATATTCAAAGGATCCAGAGAGCTGTTTACAGTAATATCACTCAAATCCTCGTTTTTTCGAAGTTCGTCTATGCAGCCGAATACGAATTTTTTCAGTTTTTCTTCGTTCTCGGCTTTCACTATCAGCTTGTGCCTAAAAATGTTTTTGATCTTGAACACTGTCGCCGGAGTCGGACGAAATATATCAAGTTCCGATTCTGTGTTCTGCCTCTTCATAATTTCATACAACTTATATATGCACTGCGCCACACGTTTTTCGCTCTCGCCCGTAAAAAGTGCTACAAACAAGTGCGAAAACGGAGGGTAATCGAGTTGCTGCCTAAAATCTATCTCGTGCTCGTAAAACGCCTTGTAATCATTTGTACGAGAATATACTATGCTGTAATGCTCCGGATTATATGTTTGTATAATCGCCCGTCCGGGAAGCTCTGCCCTCCCGGCTCTGCCCGAAACCTGAGTCAGGAGCTGAAACGATTTCTCGGCTGAACGAAAGTCACCCATATGTATGCTGATATCGGCGGCTATTATTCCGACAAGGGTTACCCTTGGGAAGTCGAGTCCTTTCGCAATCATCTGCGTTCCGATAAGTATATCCGCTTCCCCCGCCAGAAAACTGCTGTATATTTGTTCGTGGCTGTTCTTTTTTGAAGTTGTGTCCAAGTCCATGCGCAGAACCCGGGCAAACGGAAAGCTTTTTTTTATCTGTTCCTCGACTTTCTGCGTTCCGGCCCCGAAAAACTTTATATATTCCGAACCGCATACGGGGCAAACTCTCGGTGAGGCTATTTCATCTCCGCAGTAGTGGCACACGAGCCTGTCCGTATACATGTGGTATGTATAATTGATACTGCACATATCGCAGCTCATGACATGGCCGCACGCTCTGCACGATACAAATGTCGAATGCCCGCGCCTGTTGAGAAACAAAATCGTAAGCTCGCGTTTTGCCAGATTCTCGGCTATCGCGTCCTGCAATTCGTAGCTGAAAACTGACCTGTTCCCTTTTATCAGCTCTTTTCGCATGTCAACAACCTTTACCTCAGGAGGACGATTGTTTATTCTTGCCTTTAGTTCTATAAGCTCGTATTTTCCGTTCAGAGCCGCGTGATACGTATGAACGGACGGTGTTGCAGAACCGAGAACGACAAGGCAACCGGTATACTCCGACAGCTTTTCGGCAAGCTCTTTTACGTCGTACTTGGGTGTTGTTTCGGATTTATAGGTAGTTTCGTGCTCTTCGTCTATTATTATTATACCGAGATTTTCAAACGGTGTAAAGATTGCCGACCTCGGCCCTATCATCACAGATACGGCTCCCGACTTGGCCCTTTGCCACTGGTCGAAGCGCTCTCCGTCGCTTAGTCTCGAATGCGTTACGGATACCTTGTCCGAAAACCTTCCGACAAACCGGCTCACGGTCTGAGGGGTAAGAGAAATTTCCGGAACAAGCACGACTGCCTGCTTGCCTTGATTTATAGCTTTTTCTATAAGCCTTAGGTATATTTCTGTTTTACCGCTTCCCGTAACCCCGTGCAAAAGTACCGATCTCAAGCCGATATAATCAGGCTCGAGCTTCCGGCTTATTTTTTCCAAGGCCGCCGTTTGCTCGGGAAACAGATTCAGCGCTTCAAATCTCGCATATTTCTCGGCTTTAAACGGCATACGGTGTATTCTGACGGGCAGGCATACAATAATGCCTTTTTTAGCGAGAGTATCAATAGGCGATTGTGAGATACCCAATGTTTTCTTGATATCGCTTATACTCATTCCGCCGCTCTTTATAAGCAGTTCGAGAACTTGAGCCTGTTTCCCGCCTTTTTCAAGAGTTTCGCTAATCGTCACTTCGCGCTTGCTGCTTCCTTCGTTTATATAGGCGTAATTAAGCTTGTGCTCCGTCAGAGAAAGGCCGGGAGGTAAAATGCACTGTAAACACGCCGACAAAGTGGAGTAATACTTGTCTCGCATATAGACCGCAAGCCGCATCATTACAGGCGAAAACACTGCGTAGCCATCCTGTATCGCCGAAACACATTTCAGCTTATCGGGCTCTACATCAGTTTCCTTCTTAATGTTTACAACATAGGCCTCAACTGTTCTTCCGTTTTTCCCGAAAGGCACCAAAACTCGCATGCCGGGTTCCAAACTTTGCTCAAGTTCGCCCGGCACGCTGTAGTCGAATGCTTTATCCACATTTTTGTTGTTTATCGAGAGTATTACTTCGGCAATCATATTTCCCGCCCAAAAACCGGCTCGCAAACGCGATAATATTATTAATCCTCGTAGTCGTCGGTATATTCGTCGCTTGTGTACTCGTCGTCAGAAACTTCTCTGTCAAACGCGTCGTCGTCAAACTCGAGGAAAACCCCGTCGTCCGCTAGATCATCGTCTTCTCCGGGACTGTCTAACCTCAGTTCGTCGCTGTCTTGCGACGATTCATCTTCGATAGTTTCAAAGCTATCGCAAGGTTCGGGCTGTACCTCTTCCGGAACTACTCTTATGCGGCTTTCATAAATTTCATTTATCGCAATCGAAACAGCCTTGTCGGTTCCGGCTTCGGCAAGCGGGACAGCTCCGTCGACAAGCTGTCTTGCGCGTTTTGAAGCGGCGATTACTATCGCGTAGCTGCTTGTAATCTTGTTGTCAAGCTCCGAATCGTTATTTATGACATCCATAAGCTCGGCGTGAGATGGTCTTAACATTTTATTTTCCTCCCGTAAACTCAGAAATAAGAATGCTATTTCTGTGCGGCCTTCTTTTTTCGGCCTCAACTATCATATTTATAGCCTGAACGGCATGTTCGACATAATCGTTAACAACAAGGTAATCGTACTTATTTATAAGCTCGACTTCTTCATTTGCCCTGCGCATTCTGTCTTCGATGACCTCCGGGTGTTCTGTCGCGCGCTTTACGAGCCTGTTTCTCAGTTCCTCCATGTCAGGCGGAATAAGAAACACGAGAACAGCGTCAGGCTCGTTCATCTTTACCTGCAGCGCTCCGTTAACCTCAATTTCCAGAACAACTGTCTTTCCGGAATCAATCATTTTTGTTACATACTCTCTCGGTGTTCCGTAATAATTACCCACAAACTGAGCGGACTCAAGCAACTCTCCGTTATTAAGCATACCGTAAAACTCCGGCACGCTCCGGAAAAAATAGTCGATGCCTTCAACTTCCGCAGGGCGTTTCGCCCTAGTCGTGACCGAAACCGAAAGAGCGTACCTATCGTCTTCGCAAAGCTTCCTAACCACAGTCCCCTTACCCGACCCTGACGGACCGGATATAATAAGCAGTATCCCCTTCATGCAAACCTCCGGTATATTTAACAGTATCGTCATTTGTCTTCGGTAACGATGCGGACTGCTTCCGCCCCGTCCTTGTGTGCTCTGCCGGCTATCGTCTCCGGCTGTACCGAAGAAAGAATTATGCTGTCGTTATCGAGAAAGATTACCGATCTCGTTTTCCTTCCGTAAGTTGCGTCGATAAGTTTATTTCGTTCCTTTGCTTCCTGAACAGCTCTCTTGATAGGGGCTGAATCCGGGCTGAGTATCGCTAGTATTCTTCCCGAAAAAGCTATGTTTCCAAACCCTATATTGACAATTCCGTTGTTTTTCATAAGTCACCCGGCAAAAACGATTATCACAGACAGCTAAAACCGTCTTTGCTTTACTCAATATTCTGAATTTGTTCTCTTACCTTTTCAAGTTCGCTCTTTAAGTCTACAACTAAACGGGTTAATTCGATATCGTTTGATTTCGATCCGATAGTATTAATCTCTCTGTTGATTTCCTGCATAAGAAAATCAAGCTTCCTGCCGACAGCATCGCCTAACTCAATTATCTCTTTAAACTGCGACAAGTGGCTTTTCATCCTTACGAGTTCCTCATCCACACATGTCCTGTCAGCATATATTAGCGTCTCTTGAATTATCCTGTTTTGATCGATGCTCATGTCTTGAAGAACTTCATTCAGAGCCGCTCTCAGGCGCTTTTCATACTCTGAAACGACAAAGGGCGCTCTCTCTGCGACTTTACCTGTGAGAGACGAAATAATCGTGTGTTTTTCGATCAGATCCTTTTCAATTGCAATGCCTTCCCTTTCCCGCATTTCAATGAATTTGTTCAGCGCGGTTTTCAATGAAGCCTCAAGCGCCTCCCACATTTCAGCAAGCAGCTCTTCGCTTTCGGGCATTTTTTCAATCGTGAACACATCGGGCAGTCTTGAGACAAGTGAAAGTGTTACTTCATCTTTTAAGCCGAATTCTGTCCTGGCGCTGTTCATAGCATCAATATAGCTCTCGCACAGCGCGCTGTTTACTTTAACGGATATGTCTTTTTTTGAAAAGGTCTCAAAATTTATATACACATCGACTTTCCCGCGTTTTACCCTTTCGTTAAGCTCTTTTTTGACTCTTTCCTCAAGAGAATTAAGAATTCTGGGCAGTTTTATCGATACTTCGCCGTACCTGTGGTTAACGGACTTTATTTCAACCGAAAACTTGCGTCCATACAGCATGCATTCGCCCCTGCCGTACCCCGTCATACTTCTTATCACGAAACCATCTCTTTCCGAAGCTAGATTATCAAACGGCAGTTACTTTTCACTGCCGCCAAACATATATATTGGTTCATGATACCGGATTGCGAGCCAAATGACAATATTTTTGTTATTCATACGGCGCTGCCGGTTTTTTCGTCAACATTGTCACAAGTACTCTCACTTGCATTTTCAGTCGTTTCTTCTCCGCTAAGCCTCTTTTGCCCTTGCTCAATCCAATCTTTTTTACGGTAGCGCAAATACAAAACGGCAGAACGGGCTATCAAGTCGCAGCCCATTCCTAGCCATGCTCCCGTAAGCCCCAAGTGCAACACAAATATGAAAAATGCCGATGAAGCCAGTCGTATTCCCCACATACCGATAAGCGTTGCAAACATCGGCAGTTTTGTGTCTCCCGAACCCCTTAAAATACCGGAAAGCACTATGGCAACCGTGAAAAACGGCTCGGCAAACGCTATTACCATCAACGCGCCCTTACCTGCAGCTATCACATCCGCGTCGCTTGTAAAAAGCGAAAGGTACTGACCCGGCAAAATCAAAAAAACAGCGAGGCAGATAAGCCCGACCAGCAGTGAAAACATCAGGTTTACAGTCGCAAAAGTCTGAGCCGCCTTTTTGTCCTTTTCGCCGAAGCTTTGGCCGACAAGCGTTGTCGCAGCCATAGAGAAACCGCCGGCAGGCATGTATGATATCGACTCGGCCTGAGTTGTAAGGAAGTGTGCAGACACCATAACATTCCCGAGAGAAGAAATCATGCGCTGGAACACTATTTGACCCCCGGAAGTCGAAATCCTCTCACCGAGAGCGGGCAAGCCTATTTTTAGAACGGATTTAACGGTCTTGGCAGTAATGCGGAACATTCCCCCGATTTTTGCCCTAACGACACTGCGCTTTGCGAATACTGCCGCCGCGAGTAAAGAACCCGTTACTGCCATAGCAATAGCAGAAGCAATACCCGCGCCTTTAACACCCATTCCCGCACCGAACACCGTAAATTTAAGTCCAAACAGCTCCACAGGTCTCGTCTTGTAAATGAGTATAAAGTTAAGCGCAACATTTATGACATTTGTAAGTGCCGAAACAAACATAGGCGTTCGCGTGTTTCCCGCACCCCTTAACAGCGCTGAAGATGTTTGCCCGAGATAGTTAAACATTACGGCAGCAACTACTGTTCTCAGGTAAAAAACCGCATTGGGAAGCACTGCGGCCTCCGCGCCCATCCAAGAAGGGATAAACCCGCTTAAAAGCATGGAGGCCAGGGTTACAAACGCTCCGAAAACAAACGTCATCCCCATGACCTGCGACGATACCGAGCTTACCTCCTTGCGGTTGCCCGCTCCGATATTATATGCGACCAGAACGGTTCCTCCGACTGCAAGCACAGACGGCAGACCGTTAATCAGCCAAGTTACGCCCATGTTTATGCCTATCGCTCCGGTTTGTTCCGCTCCAAGGCTTCCAACCATGGCAGAGTCCACCAAAGAAACCAGACTGAGCATAAACTGCTCGAATATAACAGGCCAGGCAATTTTTAACGTTCTTCTGATGTAAACCGAGTTTTGCTTATACAGGTTGAAAAGTTTCATGGTTTCTGCACTCTCTTTTATTTGTTTTATAGTGAATAACGTTGAAAACGGGCTAACCAGGCTTGCTCGTTTTGAAGAAATAAACTTTACTCATTATATATTACTTCGGCAACAAAATACAGGAAAACGCTATATCTTGTTGTTCCCTCACTTGTAGTGTTGAAAAGTGCGTACGAAGACTAAGAATTGGCCTGAGCGAGCGGCGCTCTCCCTTGGAAAATGCTGCTTTTCCATTTTATAGGGAAAACCGCAAGGCAATTTTTCAACATGCCCACTAAAGACGCAAATGCGCCGCAAACAAAACTCGCCGGCAGTTTTATTCGCGGCGAGTTTTAGCTTAATATACTCAGTTCTTTATACAAAAGCTATTGCTTTGTTCCGATTTCTACCAGATCGTTAACCGGCTGTTCGGTAATAACTTTTCCGATTATTGTTTTGTTCGTCTCAAAACCGTTAACCCTTTCGATTTCGACTGTTACCTCCCTTTGCCCGTCCTTACCCTGACGGATGACGCGGGAAAACGTAGTCGGCTGGCTCGGGTTGTTTTGGTATTCCGTTTTCTTCGGCTCAACCTCGATGTACTTTGTGGTTTCGACTGTCCTGATTGACACAAACGGCTTGGATGCCTTTAAATTAAGAGTAACGCCGACACTGAGCGTTTTAGAGATATCAAGCCCCGGGTTAAGGCTTTGCAGCTCTGCCAAAGTTATCGAGTTTTCGATAGCAATGCCCCAGTAAGAGTCTCCACTCTTTGTTACATATGTTCTTGTCGTGTCCATACTCTTGTTCATCATTTCGTAGGCTTTGTCCGAGCTTATAATTTCCGATTTGTCAACATACACAGCGTTAACGACAAAAGGCTCGACCGTATCCTTTTCCGTAATGTTCAGATCCGGCTGAACATAAGCGGCTATCAGATTATCCTTGATTTTATAAGCTTCCTCTTCCGAAATCACCGTGCACATATACAAATCACCGATGGTTATAGTTGCCGCCTTTATCTTGTACTCGGCGACAGAGGAGATAGCGGATACAACACTTTCGGGAGAAATCATCTTATTCTTAGGAGCGTGAAGCTTTTTTATCGTAACGGTCTGCAAAATCTGCACTTCCGAACCGTTGTCCTTTTCCAGCTTTGCTTTGACCTGCGTCGTTATATTTTCGGCTGTCAGCGTAGTTCCTTTTATAATCCCGATTTTGACTTCGTTCAGATAGACCTCGGAAGCGTTAACATTCGTAAAGTACCAAATGCCGAACCAAATTGCGGCAACGGCAAATACCGCTCCCGTTAATATATATAAGCGCTTGTAATTCCCTCCAGCTCCGAAGAATTCTTTAACCGAATTCGCCGCCGAGCCAAAGTGTTTTCGGAGAAACCCCACTGCGGCTATTATCGCGCCGGAAATCGACACTCCGATACCGTATGCATTGTTTTTCCGTGCAGTCGACCGAGGGCTGCCTGCAGGACTTTCCCTCCTCGCAGTTCTGCCCGTATCCCCCGTTGCTCTGCGCATATCAGCGCTTGATATTCTGACGGTATCGCCCGAAAGCCTTCGAGTATCGCTGTGTCCCCGTTTCGAACCGGTCGTAGATATTCTGCGTGTATCTCCTGTTGGGTGTCTTCGTGTGTCCGACATATAATCACTCCGTGTCTGACGGATTATCTACCGAGTATAGTTATCGTTTTGGCAGTGTTTGCTGTGCCTTGAACAAATTCAATGTAAACAACCATGTCGCCGTACAAAGACTGATAGGTCAGTTTATTTCCGGCTGTGTCCTTTATGACCGTTGAAGAGTTGATAATAATGTCTCTGTATGACACAGCGGCTGTAGAGGTATCCTTAATCGTTATTCTTGAAGAGGATATATAAGTAAGTGTGCCGTAAACCGCTGTCGTCTGTGCGTCAGAAAGGAGCGTAAACGATTGCACCTCCATACTGTCGAGGTTCAGCCGCACTTTGTTGCCGACTTTAATACTGTAGGGGTCAATGAGACCCGCAATAAGGTAATAAACCTGATCTTTTCCGCTGTCATCTGTTCCCGTGATCGTGGAATATTCTTTGCAAATATACAAATCTTTGACATAAACGTCTTTGTTTGAGTAAGAACCGTAGGCATTGATAGTCGTAATAACGTCGTACTCTGCCGCCAAATCAACAGAATCGCCTATTCTCAAATCATTCCAAAGAACATAACCCGCGTTCTTTCTGTAAATCTTTGCATCCGAAGCGATCCTGAAATCGTATTTAACACCGTTTGCGTCTGTAACGGAAAGCCTGGGAAGACTGTTCGCCGTCGGGGCAGCTTTGGCGCTTATGTTTCCGGTCAGCGTTCTGTACTTTTGCTCAAGCTCAAGGCTGTATGCATATCCGTTTGAAATTTTTGCCTTTACAATATCGCCTTTAACGATAGTACTGAATGCAGCCGAAGTGCCGCCTCTTGTAACGGTCGTTGCAGTCGTCACTATGTATGATTTCGTTTCCGTAAGTATTTCGCCTCTCGGACTTAACATCCTCACTTCGATGTTGACCGTGTTAACACCGTTTTCGGATTTCATGCCCGCTATCGTACCTTCGATGGTAGAATAATCGGCCGCGCTCGGCGCGTTTGTCGCGGGTGCTTGAGTACCCTGCGACTGTCCCGTTCCGGATACGGCGTTGACCGTAATCAGCTCACCGTTGTACAAAACGCCGTTAAAAGTCATGTTTTCCGTAAGATCGCCGTAGCTTTTCAAAACTCCGTTGATATATACGTTACCTGTCGCGGAAACGATATAAATTTTGTTGTTGTAGTCCGAATTCACCGAGTTGACCTGTACAGCCCTAAAAGAAGAGTAAAGCTTTGCAATTGTTCCCGTAACCGATTCGTAAGAAGATGCCTGAGGTGTCGAAGCCGAAACCGGAGGCTGGGTTACGTTTGAAGGAGGTTGAGTCGGGGCGGTCGCGGTCGGATTCAGTTTAGAATATACCGCGTTTGCCATGACTGCCATTACGACTCTCGTCACCGAACTTTTCGGAAGGAAATTGTTCTGCCCGTCTCCGCCGACAACGCCTATGCTCTTAAGGTAATATACATAGGGTTTGTAGTTCGGACTTATGGAGCTGTCGTCCGCAAAAGCTTTGCTTACGGCTGTTGAAAACGCCACAGATTGCTTGCCCATAAACTTAACATAATACATGCACGCTTCTTCTTTCGTCAGGGCTTTAAGCTTTTCTTGCCCTTCCACGAGTATAACAAAGCGGTTAAGGTCATCCTGAGTTAAAATACCTTTTTCAAGCAGGAAAGCAACTTCTTTGTTCGTTGTTGAATTCCACTTTGTGAACTTTTTTGAATAAAGACCGATGTAACCCTCGTATTTTTTATAGCAGTTGTTATAGTACTCCTGTTCTGCCGCTGTCGCTCCGGTTGACTTGAAGCCGGCCATCTTTGCAATTATCTTCGAAGCTTCAAAGTTATCCACGACATCAGACGGATTGAAATTACCGGACAAATCCCCCGACATATAGCCCAAGCTCGTTACATTATTAACAGCGGCGGCCGCCCAGCTCGGAACATCCTTATATGTAACCGCGGATATCTGAACTGTCACCGCCAGTATAAGTGACATCGCGAATGCCGCAACTCCGATTATCCTTTTGCTGAAACGCATATTACTCCTCCTCATATGTAAATAAACGTTATCCAAACGCTCAATTAATCGTCCTGCCCTGCACGGCACAAAGACCGCTGCAAGTACCGAGTAAGTCTTCCATAAAATACGCTGCTAGACTTCCTCCGTAATATATACTATTGCATTGCAGAGATAATTGCAAGTATTTTCTCGATTTATGTCATTATATAGTGGTTAATATAGTCGCCAAAACAGCCGTTTGTCGTTTTCGGCTTTTCCTGCTTCAGAACATAAGTATACATGCCGAAACGCTCCAAGCGACGACTTTCGTGTCAAAGCGAGTTAGCAGCCAAATATTATCCGTCAATACAGCGCTTACTCAGTTAATCTCGGAGATATACCTCAAAACATCAAGGCCGGTACCGGATTCATAATCCGGGACAATTCCCAGCCTCCAAAGAGAAATCCCGCCGATCCCGAACATCCCGGATAATTTTATTTTAGCCTCAACGCTCCTTGTATTCTCGTACCAAACAACATTGTCGGTATTATCGCTTTCATTACGGAAAGTTATATACGGGCTTTCATGTTTTATACTGTATTTCATTTCGGCTCCGGTCTTGATTCTGGAGACTATCGCATCATATCCCGGCAGGAAAGGCTTGGAGTTTATTACTTTGCCGCCCTGCAGCTTCCACTGAGCCGAGGCAAAATTTAACTGCAAAACTATCTTGCTTTTGTCGGTCACGCCGGTTTTCGCATCGGTTACGGCGCTTAAAGCGTAATAAACATCCTCTATCGGCGCAAGAGGCGTCATTACAATGCCCCGGTCCATTTCGTCGGTACTGAGGGCTTTGGGATTATAGTCGTGCGCCATTAGTATAACTTTGTCGGCAATCGCGCCTATAGTCTTATAATCGTAGCCGTCGTAGCTGTCACGACCCAAACTCATACTCGGATGCACTGCGACATATATAAGCTTTCCTGTTGCAACTAAGCTCTCTTTCAGCGCTGCCAAAAATTCGTTGTAGTTGTTTTTTGACTGCGCGCCTTTCAAAGTCTCAAAATCCAGCACAACTCCGTCGAATACGACAAAAGAACCGTTTTGCGCTATGCCGTGGTTTGCCGCATCGGCAATAACGCCGACGGCTGCTCTTCTCTTTTGCGCATCGCTGATGATAGCCGAAGCATCCGTATCTTTTACGGCAACCATAAGCATTCTCGTTTTACCCGAAGCGGCATTATACGGAGCCTCGAACCCCGCAGGGAAATTATACTCGTTTGAGCCGGCCGCGGCAGTATTCAGCGTTACACCGTTAACACCTGCTTCGAGTCTACTCCAACCGAAGCTTACGGCATCAAGACTGCTGAACGCACCCATCTGCTTTGCTGAACTGATTGCGTAAAACCCGTTGATAAATCCCGGTCTGTTATTCAAAAGCCGATACATCCTGATCATCATTACGGCAGCCTGCTCTCTGGTTGCAGTCTGCCCCGGCGCGAAGCTGTCCGCGCTTAGTCCGGAAATGATTCCAAAATCTTTTGCCATGCTTATATATCCTTTGCTGCTCTGCACATCCGGAAACGGCTTTGGCAAGTACGAAAGCTGCTCTCCCATCGCGCCGTAACCCAAAGAACGTACTATCATAACGGCCATTTCTTCTCTCGTAATAGCAGCGGCCGGGCGGAACAAGCTTGAAGTTGTATCGACTATTCCCTGAGAAATAGCCGCTTGTACATATGAATAATACCAATCGGAAGGCTTAACATCTGTAAACGAAGCCTCGTTTTTGGCGGCGGAGCCAAAATTCATCAGCTTGCACAAAAACGCCGTAAACTCGGCCCTCGTTATTGTCCGGCCAAGCCCATAAATGTTGTTCCCGATGCCGTCCGTGACTCCCAGGCTTCGCAATTCGTTAACGCATTCGTAGGCCCAATGACCTTTGGGAACATCCGAAAAATCACCGCCCGCCGCGCTAACTCCCTGAGCCGCGGAAACTACAAGGCAAAGCATAATGATAAAAACAACAAACAATCTCGCTTTTCGTCTCACCTAAGCTAACCCCCAACACTCCGTTTTTTATTAAGTGCCGTATGCACTCAAATATTATAGCACAGAATGAACATAGAACAACGGCTATATTAGCCCCACTTTAAAGAGCCCAATAATCAAACGCGGTTTATACATTCAAAAGAAAAAGGCTGCCTTTCGGCAGCCCTTTCCCTATATAAAGTCAGTTTATCGGTTGCTAGTTTGTAACCTTAATCATAGCCGTTGCTGTCAGCACATCTCCGTAAGCATTAATATACTTAACCGTTATTACCGTGCTGCCCGGGTAGTTAGCAGTTACTATGCCTTCTTCATCAACCGAAGCTATCTTAGTGCTTGCGGAGGTGAAAGTAAGAACATAAGGCGTTCCTTCCTCGATTACGCCGTCAGGAAGAACCTCTTTGAGAGATATCGTAACCTGCTTGCCCTTAACTACGTTTGTGATACCCGTGAAGTTAAGTTTAATCGAAGTTGCTCTAAGCCATTTAGCGAGATTAAACGAATGAGACATTGTAACTCCGTTATAGGTTACATAAATCATTATCGTCTGGTCAACGGTCGATCTGTTGAACTGTGCAAACGCAAAGCTTGCTTTGTTGCCCGAGAAGCTGAAATCAGCAGAAAGATACTGCTTTGCGCCTCCGTTTATCGAGTATTCGAGTACAAACTCGGACGCTGCGGGAGCTGTTTCAGGCTCGATATCAAGTGTTGCGACTGCGGTTCCGTTTACAGCGGTAAAGCCAACAAGCACGGGAGCATCGCCTGTTTCAGCGGGTATAACGATTTCCGCATACATAGCTTCTCCGCCGTTGTAGCTGACCTTAAACGAAACGTTTTGTACAACGTCCGTCTTTTCAAACGGTGTAAATGTGAATGTAGCGGTCTTCTCAGCAAAAGAGTAATCGTTTGTGAGGGGAAGGTATCCGGAACCGTTTATGCTATACTCGACCGTGAAGTCCGAAGCCGCCGGAGCGACCGAAGGAGCCTTATCGAGAACCGCTATTACTATTCCGTTTGTAGCTGTTACGCTTTCAAGCACTGCGGGGCGCTCTAGCGCTTCTATCGTAAACTCGGCATTGAGTGTAACTCCGCCGTATGTTACATAGACTACAACGTTTTGCACTTCAAATGTCTGAACAAACGGTGTGAAGGTAAATGTTGCGGTCTTTCCCACAAAGGAGTACGAACTTGCGAGAGCGGCGCGAGCCGAACCGTTGATGCTGTATTCAACCGTAAAGTCTGAAGCTGCCGGAGCTGCCGAAGGTATCTTGTCGAGTTCGGCGGTTGCCGTTCCGTTCGAAGCGGTTACCGTTTCGAGAGCAGCGGGGCGTTCGAGGGCTTCCACAACAAACGAAGCGTTAAGCGTTACTCCATTGTATGTGACAAAGATTACGACGTTCTGAACGTCATACGTCTGAGCAAACGGGGTAAATGTAAACGCAGCAGTAACGTTTTCAAATCTGTAAGTGGAAGGTAGCGTTGTCTTTGCGGAACCGTTTACAGAGTATTCAAGCGTGAAGTCGTTTGCAACGGGAGCCGGAGAAGGCGCAATATTAAACGTTGCTGACGCGGTTCCGTTTGATGCCGTAAACTGCACAAGCTCGGGTTCTTCTGTCAAAGGCTCTATAGTGCATGAACCGGAGACAGTGATTCCTCTGTAGGTTACAAATACTTCCAAGGTCTGTGTTGCGTCCGTTTCCGCAAAAGGCTCGAACGTAAACGTTGCGGTCGAACCGCTAAACGAGTAAGCGGCCGGGAGAAGAGCCTTCGGGCTGCCGTTAAGCGAGTATTCAACAACAAACTCGCCGGAGTTCGGAACAGATGCGGGAACTTTGCTCAGCAAACCCTGGACAACTCCGTTTGTAACCGTTGCCGACAAAATCTTGGCTGCTTCGGTATACTGGAACGAAATTGTGCCTTCTGTTCTGTTGTTGCCGTAGTTTTCGGTAAGCGTAGCTGTTCTGTAGCCCAGCGTATAGAGATCCATAGCATAAATGTTGTTTACCGTAACGAGGCCTGTTCTGCTTGCCTCTGTAACAGAGTAAGGTATCTCAAAATCGCCGTTCTCGTCACAGTAGGAATATATTGTGCCGCCGATGGAAAGGACATTCATTTCCTGCCCGATAACGGGGTTTCCTTGATATATGCCGAACTCAACGCCGTTCTCGGCGCAAAGCTCTGCCGCTCTGCTGTAGATATTTCCTTTAAGTGTAAGTTTGTCAAGACCTGCATCGTACTCAAGCGGTTTTGAGTTGTCAAACGTGAGTACCGGCCTTGTGCTGTCTATTACGAACTTACCTGCGTACATATTGTAGATTGTGGTATTGTTAGCTGCCGTAATCTTGATGTTCAGCTTATAAACACCGTCGGCAATCGCAGTCTTCGTCGAAGCGTAGCCGCCTCCCGGAAGGGCCGCAAAAGCGGTACGGGTTATACTGTTCATAATTACGAGATCCGAAAGAGCCGACTTGTTGGTGCTAACTGTTGTTGTTCCGTAGTAAGCGACGGGCTCATCGTTAAGGTCGGTTACATAGAGGTCAACCTGTTTCGGTTTTCCCATGTATGTAATAACAGACGATGCCGCCGCAGAATATGTGCTTGCCTGGTTTGCGGCGCTTCCCGAAAGTACCGGCTTGGGAATATATGCCCCTGATACTATGATGTCGTTTGCTCCCAGTCTGAGCCTGCCGCCGTAAGGTACAACGTATTCTTCACCGTTTGCGGTATTTGTTACCACAAGCCGGCCTTCGTACAATTTTGTATTGTCGGAAACAGCCGATCCGGGATAAGCCATCTTAACCCGAACCGTACCGGTCTGACCGGCGGGAACGGTGATGCTCTCCTCGCTCACAACCGGTCTGACACCGTTCGCCGTCGAGTTAAGCGAGAACAAAGGTGTTGTATCGACAGGTCTGTAACTGAAGGTGAATGTGCTCTCAACTCCCGATGTGTTATGGATAACGAGAGGAAGCTCCTTCGAGTAAACTTCATTCGCTCCTGCCTTTGTTGTCTCTCCGAAACTTAAAGATGCAAGGTCATATGAACCCGTGCGAGTCTGAGAGTTTGTGTATATGGAGTCGGTTACGGTTACATATGAGCTCTTGTTTGTAAGTATCGCTCTGACAGGGTCGACCAGTCCCGCGCCTGACTCGGTTACGCTGGTCTCTGTCGGCATCGGTACCGATGTGTTCATAAGACGAGCCTTGATTTCCTGAGGAGTCGCGTTGGGATAAGCCTGAACCATCAAGGCCGAAATACCCGTCAAGTGCGGGCATGACATCGATGTACCCTGCATTCGCCCGTAAGCAAACGAGAAATTAGTGGTGTTGTGGTCGGGGTTAACTATATATGCCGGCTGTGTTGACATAATAGCGACGCCCGGAGCGATGATGTCCGGCTTAAGTGTTATATTGGCATCCGAAAGAGGTCCGATTGAGCTGAAAGACGCCACTGTACCATCCTGCGGAATTACGCTTAAGTTTCCTAAATTAATGTATGTCGCAGCGGATGCCGCGTCTGCGCGCTTAACGGCTTCGACAATCTGAAGCGCCGTTCTGCCCGTTGTCGTAAGTACGGGCATGTGATTCATCATTTCGCCGCCGATAGTGATACCTGTTACAAACGAATCCATACCCGCAGCGTCAGCCCTGTTCAAAATCATGACGGCTCCCGCTTTAAAGTATCTGGCGCCTTCAACCATATCGGTAAAGGACATGCCTCTTCTGAGAACAAGGATGCAGCCTTCAAGAGATCCCGCTGCTCCTGTTGCCTTAAGTTCGGCAAGCGTTAAGAGCGGTTCGTAATTTGCCATTGTTTTGAGAACGTAACGATATTGTCCGTCAACCTTTGTTAAGTTCGGAGCAATAATCTCGTTATCGTTAAACGTATTCGAGAAATCACGGCCTTCTACGTTAAACGCAAAACTCGTGGGGTCACCGTCTGCCGCCGAAGTCGAAACAGCGTCCGGATATACATAGAACGATCCGCCGCCGTAGTTACTTGCGGCAACGGTAAGAGCGAGCATTGTCGTTCCGGGTTGTCCGACAGATTTGATGATCGGATAAGCACCGCTCGCGCTTGTTCCGTCGTTTCCTGCGGAGATACAGAATACCGTACCTGCAAGTATACCGTTGTTGACGGCGACTGTCTCGTTACCGTAATAGCTTGTTCCGCCGCCGAGAGACATGTTTACAACTTTACATCCGTCCGAAACGGCTCTTTCAATAGCATAAATGATACCGGTCTGTGAACCCGAGCCGTAAGGTCCGAGTACCTTATAGGTCATAAGATGCGCCTTTGGAGCCATGCCGAGTGTGGCATAAGTCGAATCGTTCACGCCGCGTCCGCCAACCGTTCCCGCAACGTGCGTTCCGTGAGAGGTATAATATTCGCTGCCGTTCGAGCCGATTTCGGGCTGGCCGGAAATCTGCCACTCTGCATATGTCGTTTCCATTGGGTCAGTATCATAGTTAACAAAGTCATAACCTATCGATGATGACGGGCCTCTGTTAGAAGGCGAGTCTTTCCGGAACGTTGTGTTGGAAAAATCATATGCCGGCTTTAGGTCCGGATGGTTATAGTCCGTACCTGTATCGAGTATACCGACTTTAATGCCTTCACCGGTGTAACCGAGGTCATTGAGGTAATCCGTTTTAAGAAGTTCTCTGCTCTCCTTCATTCCAATGCCGGTGAAATCACTGTATGAAGGGTCGTCGAGAGCGTAGTATGTTGTGTTCGGAGTTACGGAAAGAACTCCGGGTATCTTTGATACTTTTTCAAGCAAACGAGCGGGAAGCTTCGCGTTTACCATATTTACAAGGTAGTTAGCTTCTCCGACAATTTCTATCTCGTTAAGCCTGAGTGCCTTAACCTGAGCCCTGAAAGCAGTAGCGGCAGCTTTAGCGATTTTTACGGCTTTAGCTTCGTCAACCTTCAGTTTATGTACCTTGTTATAAATATTGATGATTTCGGATGGCAGTGTGTTGAACATTATCTGTACGTCCACTATCTCATCTTGATCCGTTACGGCATATTCGCCTTCGAATCCGTACACTCCAAGATTTTCATCCATTGAAGCGACAAACGCTTCGAGATATGTAAGAGCTTCTTTGTCCAGCCCTGCCGCCTCTGCATTATACTCCAATCCGTCTATGTATTCGGGGTTTACAAGCTCTTTTTGAGCATACACGCTGTCCGAAAAAACAGCCTGCGGAGATTCCTCATTAGCGGCTGCCGTTACGGGCGCGGTCGCGATTACGCCGAACGCCATAATGAGCGCTAATAGGAACGATAACCCATTTCTCGTTTTCTTTTCTCTCATTCTCATTTCCTCCCTATATTTTTATGCCTTCGGAGCCGATATCACGCCAAAGGATAACGCATGATTAATTATAACATTTGTCTTATAATTTGTAAAGCGATAACACAATTTTTTTACGTGCTGCAAAAGCTTGGGAAAACAGCATGTCCGCCTTTTTTTTGGTCAAAAACCGACATGAAAGCGGTCTGTAATCGCTATGAAATATTCGTATAAACAACAAAATATACACATTGCAGTATATTTTTATTGCGCTAAAGTTTTCGTAAATATTCCGGCAAACTTCAAATCAACGGATATGCCTGTTTTCTGGAGGAATGGAAACACCTCGCCGCAAAAAGGCAAGAATTTTGCCGTAATTATACTCATACACGCAAAGCTAATATGTAATATTTTTCCATTTTTTACTCTCCGTTTGTAATACTTTGAAAGAGTGCCGTTTATATTGCTCGGGCACGCCGCTTAACCCAAAAAAGGCTTCGCATTTTAAAAGTTAAGTGAGACCAAGGTTATATTTTCTTTGATTTTAAGGCATTATAATACCGGGCAACAAAATATTGCTTTTCATGCGATGTTTTATGCCTAAGTAAAATTATGGAAGCGATTACCGCTCTCGAGACAAGGTGATTTTATGGCTAAAAAAGGAATGCGCCGGCCAGACCCTTCCGAGCCGCACGGAGACGAGTCTGACAACCGGAAGCAAAAGTTTCCGAAAAACGAACTTGAACCGGTGCCGGAAATTCAAGGCAAGGCGAAAGCAGGTAAAAAAAAGGCATAGGACTTCAGAGCTGATAATAACTCTTTACCGCGAAAGTTACGTAAACACTGATTTAATCGCTTTTGACGGATACTCGGCTGATTTATTACCACGGAAGTTAAATACCGTATAAAATACTTGCGCGGTTACTTAGGCCGAGCAGACGCGTTTAGATACGCCGCAGTGCTCAAATGCGGCGCATCTGCGTCCTAGTGATGGAACACAATACATAACGTTTTCTATGTTTTGTTGCCGAATCAATAAACTGATACTCCGGAAGTGTTGAAAATTGCGTACGAAACCCACTTTAGTGGGTTGAGCGAGCGGCGCTCCCCATTGAAAACGGTGTTTTTCCATTTTCAATGGAAAGCCGTAAGGCAATTTTTCAACATGCCCACTCTTTATTGGATCTTGTAAAGCGTATCAAATTTTTGATTGGGTATTAATAGGAAGTAAGAGAACAATTCACTGTCAATTTGCGTTCCCGAGATACCCTTCATTATGTCAATTGCCTGCTCGTAACCCATAGCGTCCCTGTATCCGCGCTTTGTTGTCAATGCCGAGAAAGTATCCGCTATGGAGATAAGCCTTGATTCTATCGGTATTTCATCGGCAGGCAAACCCTCATAGCCGCTGCCATCCATATGTTCGTGATGGTACAGCACCCAGTCCGATATTTGGACAAAGCAGGTTTCTTTCAGCAGCCGTTTCCCTTCCTTCGGATGGCTGCGCATTTGAACCCATTCTTCATCGGTCAAGGGGCCGTTTTTTTTTAATATGCTATCGGCAATGTCTATTTTGCCGACATCGTGCAACAGCGCAGCATCCAATAGTTTCGGCAGACAGAGCTTTGAACTTATTTCGGGAGGCAATTGTTCATATATCAGCTTTACAATTTCGACCACCTGCTGCGAATGCCCTCGAGTATAAGAATCTTTACTGTCGATAGCATTAACAAAAGTGCGAAGAATTTCAAGCTTGCGAAGATACAGCTCCTTTTCCGTATCAAGCTGTTCGCATACCATAAAATAGAAAAACATCGCGCAGGCCAGAAACATTACCGTTTCAAAAAGAAAAAGCTCGTTCAGCACGGCAGTAAGAGCCTGCACTGCACCTACCAAATAGCTTCCCGCAAACAGATACATCAGGTATTCCGACACAAGTTGCCGCCTCAAATTGTGTTTTTTCATACGATAGCTGTTATCACGCATCAATCTGACACATTTGCGGTATATTCTTGCCGCAGCTGTTAAAGTGAACGCACCCGCAAGAGCAAAAAACACTCCGGCAATTCGTAAAAAAAGTACGCTCATACTATCCCCTCCCGAAGCGCTGCCTTGCATGTTAGAATAAAAGTATGATTCTGTCTAATGTAGCCTCTCTCATAAAGCATAAGGCAGAGCATATTTTTATAGCTCTGCCTTACATTCAGAGTTATATTACTTCGGCGGTAATAAAATGAGGACCGGGTTGCCGAATTGCAGGTTTGTTATTGTCATCAGGAGTTGCGTACGTAGACACTTCCGGTAACGAGAGCAGTCATGCTCTTGTTTGAATCCTCCTGGATTACATCCTTATGGATAATAAGCAATACCCTGCTTCCCGCCGGCAACGGAATGCTTAAGTTGTTCGCAATCTTTTCAAATATCTGACCCTTGCTAATCGGACCTGTCAAATTTGGCGTCATGACAATTTTCGATTCGGGAACCTCGATGAAATAGGGCGTATCGATCCTGTAGAACAACTCACCGTACATTCTTGCTTCAGCGGTGCCCAAATCCACAGTTTCGTTGGATATCATAGACATAGCGATATCGGTAATCACCGAATCTTTGGCCAGCAAGAACGGATATGCGCCGAGAAGTCCGTCAACGAATGATATTTGCCCACCTACAATTGGATGCGGACACTCCCAATGAGTACCGAATCCCATTGTATACGGGTGCTGCTCGGAATCCATATAAATAGGCATCGCTGTGCCCGTAACATATGGAATAATGTCGGATGTATCTATACCGGGAGGGCCTTGCGGACCTTGCGGGCCTACCGGGCCTTCCGGGCCTTGCGGACCTTCCGGTCCCTGGGGACCTTGCGGGCCTACCGGGCCTGTCGGGCCGGGTACAGTGCTGTCCGCTCCCGCCGGGCCTGTTTCTCCCTGAGGGCCTTGAGGGCCTATCGGGCCTGTCGGGCCGGGTACAGTGCTGTCCGCTCCCGCCGGGCCTGTTTCTCCCTGTGGACCTGCCGGGCCTATCGGGCCTATCGGGCCGGGTACAGTGCTGTCCGCTCCCGCCGGACCTGTTTCTCCCCGAGGGCCTTGTGGGCCTATCGGACCTGTTTCTCCCCGAGGGCCTTGGGGACCTTGAGGGCCTTGGGGACCTTGAGGGCCTTGCGGACCTTGAGGGCCTTGCGGACCTTGAGGGCCTTGCGGACCGGGATCGCCCTTATCTCCTTTATACCAGCACGGGCAATAATACGCCGTCAGGTACTTAAGCAGTCTGGGATAGAGTTCCTCAAACATTTCACAGCAAGCCCTGCAATCACAGCGCCTTACACAGCAGCGATATATATCCTCAAGCTTCTCCAACAAATACTTCAATTCCTTATTTGGATTTTTATCTTCTTTGTAAATGCCCGGCTCAGAGTGTTCTTTCAGATATTTAATAAGTTTCGGATACAGCCAGACAAACATTTCACAGCAATCTCTGCAGTCGCAGCCTCTTTCGCAGCAACGAAGAATCTCCTCCAACTTTTGTAGTAAGTACTTTAGTTCCTTATCCGGCTTTTGATTCCTCTCCGAATCTAATTCATAACTTGCATAATCCATCGTTCAACTCTCCTTTCAAAGCTTCGCCGACAAAATATCACAACAACTTTTCTGCGCTCCCGAATACGCTGTTACGGCATACGCTAGTCCCCACTTTTAATATATGAACTTAAGGATCGATCTGTAACCGAGTCACCGAATTTATATTCCGACAATTCCGACAATTACCGCTATTGTTCTCGCTTATCCGCAATCCGTTCTTCGAAGCTTCTCTGCTGAAGGCTCTGCCTCTATTACCGCGGAAGTTAAATACCGCATAAAATACTTACGCGGTTACTCGTGCCGAACAGACGCGCTTAGATACGCCGCAGCGCTCCAATGCGGCGCATCTGCGTCTTGTGAGGGTACAACAAAATATAGCGTTTTCCTATATTTTGTTGCCGAAGTAATATTACCGCGGAAGTTAAATACCGCATAAATACTTACGCGGTACTCGTGCCGAGCAGACGCGCTTAGATACGCCGCAGCGCTCAAATGCGGCGTATCTGCGTCTTGTGAGGGTACAACAAAATATAGCGTTTTCCTATATTTTGTTGCCGAAGTAATAACGTAAAAAAGCCCGAACCGGCAGCTCCGGCTGGGCTTTACGCTTATATTGCCGCAAAAAGAAGTATTGAAAATTGCGTACGAAGACTAAAAATTGGTCTGAGCGAGCGGCGCTCTCCCTTGGAAAATGGTGATTTTCCATTTTTAAGGGAAAGCCACTAGGCAATTTTTCAACATGCCCCAAAAGTTATTGCCCCCACTTATACCGGCCTTGAGTGCCTAGGGGGATTGAGGCGACAAGTTTAGCGAATGATTAATTGTCGCCTCAATAAATACCGCATAAAATACTTAGCGGTTACTTGTGCCGGAGTAATGCGTAGAATCGATACGCGGAAATAACGAGACTGAAAACGACTTTAAAACTCACCGCTTTATTGCTTAAGCTTGTTTTCTCCCGCCGCAAACGGACTGCGCCTATACAAGCGTTTTATGTCCGAAATTTTTATACAGCCGAACAGAACGATAAATATTATGTAGAGTACACTCATAATCATCAGCGAAGCCGCCAGCCCCGGTAAATTCCCCAGTACCGGGAAAACAAAATTATTGGAAACATACTCCGTGACCAACCCCGCGGCGCAGGCAACAAGCGCCGGTTTGACAAACCATCTTGCTATCGTTATGTCGACCCCGGCGGATTTTCGAAGTTTAAACAGCGAAACAACGGTAACAAAGAGCAGAGCTATCGCCCAGCCTACTATGAACGCGGCGACACCGTATTGGGGAACAAAGAAATAAATACAGGAGATTGTAATAACAGATGATATTATACTGTTCCTGAATATAAAAAGCTGCTCTCCCATACCGTTTAAAAGTCCTGAAATAGTGATACCCAAGTACCAAAGCGGGCACATTATCCCCATAGTAAACAATATCCAGCCGATATCTTGATTGTAAATCGCCCTGCCCAGTTCATCGGGTAAAACAGTGAAAACCATTGCGGCAAATGATCCGATTATGCTCGTAAACATTAACGACTTTGAAACAGTCTCGCTGATCCTGCGCTTGTTTTTAACCGCCGAAGCTTCGGCTATCGCCGGCACTAACGCAACAGACAGCGACACGAGCAGAGCGGACGGAAAAAATATAAGCGGCATGGCCATACCTGTAACCCTGCCGAAAAGGCTCATGGCCTCTTGAGCACTCATGCCGGACATTTGCAGCCTTTGGGGTATGAGCAGGTTTTCCGCAGTCGAAAGCAGTGAGTTGGCTATGCGGTTCATTGATAGGGGCAGCGCCATCGAGACTATCATATACAAGCTTGCGGACGGCGACAAAATCGGCTTTTTCGTAAGCTTGTTCTTTGATTTGAAAAATCTGTACGCGGCAAGCACATAAAAAAACGATATCAGCTCTCCGAGTATAACGCCGAAAACAGCGGCAAGACAGGCATATTCGAGTCCCATGGGAACCAACATCGCGCCGATAATATAAATCACGGCCATGCGCACGATTTGCTCGGCAACTTGTGAGACCGCGGGTACAACCTGTTCCTGCAAACCAAAAAAGTAGCCGCGTATACAAGAGCCGGCCGCCATAAAAGGTACGGCAAACGCCAGATATTTCAGAGAAAGCTGCGTTCTGGAATCTCCGAGTATCGAAACCGCGATTTGCGAAGAAAACAAGAACAAGACAGTGGTGACCGCAAGGGAAAGCCCGCAGGTCAAAAACAGAGCTTGTTTCAGTATTCTTCCCATGTTGCCGTATTCACGCTTTGCGTTTTCCTGAGCGATCAGCTTTGACACAGTTGTTGTGATGCCCGAACATGTTATGCTCCATGCGAGAGAGTATACAGGCATTATGAGCTGATACAGCCCCATACCCTCCGCGCCGATGGAGTTAGACATATAGATTCTGTAGACAAACCCCAGTAATCTTGTTACAATGCTTGCCAGCGTCAGAATTAACGCGCCGGTTATAATGCTTTTTTTCTTAAGAGCCATATTTTTCTCCCGAGGTCGAATTCAAGCCGAGCGAGTTTGTGTGCGCGGACTTTGAAAAACATGTTTCAATCGGCTTGTTTTAATGTTAAAATATATTCGGACACAGGAATGTATATACCGAAAAAGAAATACCGGACGGTGAGAGACTTGTTTGACATACAGACAGAACTAAAAAAACTTCCGACCTCCCCGGGAGTCTATTTAATGAAAGACGAGTCGGAGACCGTAATATATGTCGGTAAGGCAAAAATCTTACGAAACCGAGTTCGCAGCTATTTTCAGCCCGCTAACGCAAATCAGTGGAAGCTTGAAACTATGGTTCCGCTGATACGCTCGTTTGAATACATCGTAACCGATACCGAAGTCGAAGCACTCATACTCGAATGTACGCTTATAAAAAAGCATTGGCCGAGGTTCAATGTTTTACTAAAGGACGACAAAACATATCCGTATATAAAAGTAACTTTGGCCGATGAGTTCCCCAGAGTATTTATGACAAGAGAATTCGTTAAGGACGGTTCGCGCTACTTCGGGCCTTATACAAGCGGTTTTGCGGTTTCCGAGGTCATAAACCTTATAAGGGAACTGTGGAAGTTCAGGCTTTGCACGAGAACCGTGGCAAAAGACGGAAATAACTTCCGCCCGTGCCTTAACAGCCACATCGGTCTGTGCTGTTCTCCCTGCGACAAAAGCGTTTCATATGAGGACTACATGCGCATGATAGACGAAGCTCTTGACTTTTTGGACGGCAACCACGGAGCGATTCTGAAAAAGCTTGAAACCGAGATGTATGCATTTTCGGACGATTTGGAATATGAAAAAGCGCAAGGTGTAAAAAATAAGATTTATGCGATAAAAAAGCTTGAGGAAAAGCAAAGGCTCGATAATCTCAGCGAAGAAAATCAAGACTATACGGCTGTTGCCAGAGAAAACGACGATGCGCTTGTGCAGGTTTTCGTTATGCGCGGCGGAAAAATAACGGGAAGAGAGCATTTTATGCTTTCCGGAGTCGGAAGTCTGACAGTTTCCGAAATACTGACGGATTTTATAAAACAGCATTACAGCGGTACACCGTTTATCCCAAAGGAGATTTATGTAGAAACAGAAATCGGCGACGGCGAAATTATTACTGAATGGCTGTCACGCGAACGAGGCTCAAAAGTTTCGCTTATCGTGCCTAAGCGCGGAGAAAAGCTCAAACTGGTACAGCTTGCTTCAAAAAACGCTCATATCCAGCTTTCGCAGTTCGGCGAACAGTTAAAGCGCGAAAAACAGCGCACAGTCGGCGCGGCGGCAGAAATCGCATCGGCTCTCGGCATAGACTCCGAGTTGAAGCGATTCGAAATCTATGACATCTCCAATATACAGGGCTATGAGTCCGTCGCCTCCATGGTTGTTTTTGAGGGCGGGATACCGAAACGAAACGATTACAGAAAATTCAGACTCAAAACAGTCGTCGGGGCCGATGACTACGCGAGCATGGAGGAAGTAATACGCAGACGCTTCGAACACTATTTTAAGGACGTTGAGGAAGCCGAAAAGGCAGAAACCGACGAAGAAAGAGCCGCGATAATCAAAAAAGCAAAGTTTGCCCGTTTGCCGGATATAGTATGCCTGGACGGAGGAAGAGGTCAGGTAAACGTAACCGAGCGGGTACTCGACACTCTCGGGCTTTCAATACCCTGCTGCGGTCTTGTTAAAGACGATGACCACCGCACGAGAGGCCTAATCTATAAAAACAAGGAAATAAGCCTGCCCCGAACTTCTGAAGGATTTAAACTTATAACCCGCATGCAGGACGAAGTGCACAGATTCGCGATAGAATATCACAGAAAACTGCGCGAGAAAAAGCTCGTAAAATCGGCACTTGACGATATCAAAGGCATTGGCCCGGCGCGAAAAAAAGAATTGTTTAAATTTTTCGGTTCAGTCGACAAAATACGTTACGCAACAGTCGAGGAGCTGTGTGAAGCGCCGAAAATGAACGCAAAGGCCGCAAAAGAGGTGTATGATTTCTTCAGAAAAAATTAACCCTGTCTGAAAACAGTGATATTTATGCCAAAAACAAGCTCAAACCAATTTTGCATCAAAAAAGGAGAATATGATGACCGCAACGAAAACAAGTTCCAACATACTGAAACTAACGCAATTTTCTGTATTGCTTGCAATTGAAGCCATATTTTGCTTTACCCCACTCGGGTCTCTTCCCGCCTTAGGCCCGATAGTCGCGACCCTTGCCGGTGTGCCGGTCGTTGTTACAGCGGCGGTGCTTGGCACGGCAGCGGGAACGCTTATGGGCTTTTTCGCCGGGCTTTTCAGTTTAACGGTTTGGACGTTTATGCCGGCTAACCCCGCTATGGCGTTTTTGTTCTCACCGTTTTATTCTCTCGGAGAACTCCATGGTAATTTCGGAAGTTTGCTGATATGCTTTGTTCCGAGAATACTGATAGGATTTATAACGGGAACAGTATTTTCCGGAATGAAAAAAGTTTTCAAGGGTAAAAAAGAATTAACCGCATATGCCGTAAGCGGCGCACTCGGAAGTTTCGCAAACACGTTTTTTGTACTCGGCGGCATTTATCTGTTTTTCGGTAAAAGCTACGCTGCGTTGATCGGCAAGGAGTATGCCTTTGTTCTCGGCGCTCTCGGAAGTATAGTTTTGACCAGCGGAATACCCGAAGCCGTTATATGCGCGCTTTCTACAAGCTTTATCGCAAGACCCATAAGAAAGTATATACTTAAGGAAAGATTCTGATGATGATAACTCTGGGCATAGATATAGGCGGCTCAACAACGAAAGCTGCCGGTTTTGACAGAAACGGCAAATATATCGGAGCGGTACAGGTTCGGGCCGGGGACAGACTGACAAGTGCGTACGGCGCAATAGGCAGATTTATTTTCGAGAACAACATCCCTCTTTCGGATGTCGACCAAATCGCGGTTACGGGCGTCGGTTCGTCTCAAATCAAGCATGATATTTACGGTATACCGACGAGACCGGTAGACGAATTTGTCGCAGTCGGTACAGGCGGGCTTGAACTTTCCGGCCAAAAGCGGGCGATTATCGCGAGTCTGGGAACGGGTACTGCATTTGTACGGGCAGACGGAGCCGAAATCAAGCATTTGGGAGGCTCCGGGGTCGGCGGCGGCATGCTTACGGGCATGTGTAAATATATGTTTAATATTTCAAGCTTTGAAACCATAGTAAGACTCTCGGAAAAAGGCGACCTGCACAACGTTGACCTAATGATTAAAGACATCAGCGACGACATAATCCCTACGCTGCCTCCAGAAACAACAGCCGCAAATTTCGGGAAGCTTTCAGACGGCGCGGAAAAAGAGGATGTTGTGTTGGGAATTGTTAACACGATTTTGCAGACTGCCGGCGTGATGGCTTCGTTTCTTTGTAAGAACGATACTATTGATACCGTTGTCGCAGTTGGCGCTTTAACTGAGCTTCCTCAGGCGCGAGAAATATTTAAGGCCTTTAAAAAACTCATGGGTATCAACTTTTTAATACCATCCGAGGCGATATACGCAACTGCCATAGGAGCTGCCCTGACTTTATTACGGCACGAGTAGTCGCAGTTCCAAATAAACAGAGAATGAGGCAATATAATGAAAACCGCATTAAGAGTAATACTTATCATCACGGGTATTTTTTCACTGATCTACAGTATCGAAATGCTCGCGGTTCTGAGTTTTAATCTCGGTTATCTTCTGCCCGGTTTATTCGGTGCGCTTATTTTTATTGCTGCCGTTTTTTGGGACAAAATCAGCAGTGTTACTAATGCCGGCATCGGGAAAAAGCTTAAAATCGCTTTTTTTATCTGCCTGGCGTTTGTTATCCTCAGTTTTACGATAATGTGCGTCGCTGTCCGAGTTATATCAAACCGTATCCCCGCAGACGAAAAAGACGTTGTAATCGTACTTGGGGCGGGTTTGCGCGGAGAACAGGTATCATCGACGCTCGCGCTCAGGCTGGACAAGGCCGCGGAGTATTTGAGAAGAAATCCCGATACAATAGTAGTGGTGTCCGGCGGACGGGGTGACGACGAGCCGATACCGGAAGCATTGGCAATGGAGCGTTATCTTACTGCCGGAGGAATCGAACCGAATAGAATATATAAAGAAGACAAATCCTTGACGACTTTGCAAAACTTTAAATACTCGAAAGTGCTGCTTGACGGGTTGTTCGCCGGCAGGCCCTACTCCGCCGTATTTGTGTCGAATGATTTTCACATGCTTCGCGCCGGTTTGATGGCCGCAAAGACCGGTCTCGATGCCGAAGGGTTTGCAGCGCCGTCTCAGTTCTATATGCTGCCGAGCTATTACAGCAGGGAATACCTTGCTCTTTTGTACTTTTTGGTATTTGAAGCGGCATTTTAACATTTTAACAATTACGGCAAGTTGTTTTGTTCCCTGCCACAATTGCATTGACAACGCCATTCACACATTCGCAGGCGTTCGGCTTCGCCGTGCCGTCATGAAATGATGCAAAATCAGGGACATGACAAACCGACCGGAGGGGCAAAAATCACGCCGGCGTTTAATCTGCCCAGCCGGTATATCCTCCATCCGGTTGGCCCGATTGTGATGGGCGAACTGACCGCACAACACAGAGAGGAGTTGAAAAGCTGTTACCGCTCCTGCCTTACTTTGGCGGTGAAAAATAAGATAAAAAGCATTGCTTTCTGCTGCATCTCAACTGGAGAGTACCGTTTCCCACAAAATTAAGCTGCTGAAGTTGCCTTATTCGAAGTGGTGGATTTTCATAAAAAACATGACATTAAAATTATTTTGAATGTATTCAAAGACAGCAATTTGAAAATCTACAAACGATTTTTCGTATAAACAGGTTCTGGCCATCGAACAGTGTAAATGTAATAATCATCCAATGTTTAGGTAATACTATTACTGCGGCATAAACCGGGCTACGCAGGAGAGACTGTGTCAAAACCGATGAAAATCTCACCCCAAAATGATATAATGTATGGAACGATGCAAGGGGAGCATACAGGCGGAAGTATAAGGGATGGGATACATAACAGGAGCAAATCGAAATCAGATAATTCTATTTCCCGATAGCATTGATGAATATATAGACGAAGGAAATCCTGTACGAGTAATTGATGCGTACATAGAAAGCTTGGAATTGTTTGATCTTGGTTTTACCAAGGCACCTCAAAAGATACGGGTCGGCCATCATACTGCCCGTATGATCTTTTGAAACTGTATGTTTATGGATAATGTGCAAACATCTGTGGATTCAAAGCATAAATTGATTGCAGAGTTTAAAGTTACCAACTACGGCAACGATATGAACCAATTGTCCGACATGGCAGCAATGACCGCAGAAATTTTAAACGCACCTGACATTGCTGTTGTTGCAGATAAGGGGTTCAACAATGCAAGCGAAATTGCCGAATGTTTGGCAAACGGTATAACGCCTCAAGTTTCAGGCTCTGACGGAAGCATTTGCATCCCCTGCGATGAACAAGAAGCCGAAGAAATTGTTTCGCATGAAAACGGACGGGGTGTACATAGAAAAGAACGAAATATTGTCATTTGCCCAATGGGTCAAGTCAGGTTCCCGGTTGTTATAAGAAAAGCGGACAACAGGCAAGATATTACAACAGCAAAGCTTGCGCTAAGTGTACCAGTAGATGCACAAATGAAAAATATCGAACATTTGATATAAAAATGAAGAAATCGGGGTTTAGTAAGGAATATAATGTGGAAAATTTGCACATTAAACAGGTTACTATCAAATCCGACACCGAAATCACAAAAACCCGTAAATCTATTGTTGAGCATCCGTTTGGCGCTGTGAAGCGTGCGATGGAAGCAGACTATCTACTAACAAAAGGTACCGATAACGCAACCGGTGAGTTTTCACAGGTGTTTTTGGCGTACAATTTGAAAAGGGTTATTAACATTCTCGGAGTAAAAAAGTTGATAAATGCAGTCATATAAAGAGAATTCGTCCGGAAATATTCCGCTCTTCAATTGATTAGACTGAAATAATTGCGTTTTTACAGTCGTTTAAGAAAATATAATTCGTCCGTAAATATCCCGCTCTAAATTTTTTTACACTTAAATATTTGGTTTTTTACTGTCTTTTAATAAAATATCTGTCTTACACGACTGTAGGACGTCGGGCGTTAAATTCAAAACCGCTCAAGCT
>JAVBOO010000010.1:0-62581 GCA_031550435.1 Eubacteriales bacterium | reverse complement strand
CTTTCTGCGCCTTAAGAATTTCCGCCGCATTGCCACTCGATATGATAAATTGGCTCACACATTTGCTGGGTTCGTTTGTTTAGCTTCCATTGTTATTTGGTTAAAGTGAACAATCATAATGATTTTTCAAACACGGTCTAGTATAAATCACCCGGGTTTTGCACATTTTTCGTTTGAATTTTAGTCCGGCTTCCTTTGCTTGAGCACGCCGGTATTATTCAACAGTTCCAATATATTACGCTCACTCGTATAGCAGCCGGGAGCGCGGTAGCAATGAGAATGGCAATCGTATTCTCCGCAGATTTGTCCCCAAAGGTACTGACATCGGGAAATTGACCGAAAAGGAACTTCAACGCATCGAAGACTGGGTCAACAACTACCCCCGCAAAATACTCGGCTACAAATCGGCTAAGCAAATGGCGGCGTAATGCAACCGGTGAAATATGGTGGGGGCAATTAAACTTGCAATCTACACGAAAAAACCGGCAGTGATACGCTTATTGACTAATCGCGATATTGATGGTATCTTAATTACGGTAGCTCAAAAGAGCAGCCGAGTAAGCGCCGGATAAGTGGGATTTCAACGAAAATTGCAAAGCCAAACAATTCGCGAGTTATGCTGAAACCTTGCGGTTTCAACGCTTCGTGATATGTGTTTTCTTTTTGCTGATTTTTACTGAAATTCTTGAACTTATCGTCGTTTACAAAACAACAATTTGCATACATAAGGAGAATTCAAATGCAGGAAACATCAAAACCCGACGCTAACACATCACAGGTTCTGCCGAAGCCGGATCCTACAGCACTCGGACTTTTTGGTCTGGCAATGGTAACGCTCGTAGCATCGTCGCAAAAACTCGGTTGGACAAGCGAAACATCACTTGTAATTCCCTGGGCGATTTTTCTCGGAGCATTGGCCCAGCTTTTTGCCGGAAAGTTGGATTATGAGAAAAATAACGTTTTTGGCGGGACAGCATTCTGCGGCTATGGATTCTTCTGGCTCGCCGTCGCGTCAAGCTGGCTGATCAAATACGGTTTCTTCGGCACCGTGCTCAAAGAAGCTGCGGATTCGCACCAGCTCGGCTTTGCGTTTATCGGCTACTTAGTTTTCACTCTTTATATGACAATTGCTTCGTTTGAGACGAACAAAGTACTGATGATAATATTTATCCTTATCGATCTTTTGTTTATCGGTCTCGCATTTTCGACCTTTGGTATTGCCGAAGAATTTTTCCATAAATTAGCGGCATATTCCGAGCTTCTTATAGCGGTATTCTCGTTCTACGGTTCCGCTGCAAGTGTAATGAACATACATTTCAAGCGCAGTTTTCTCCCTGTGGGAAAGCCGCTCGGAATATTTAAGAAATAGTCATGAAACAGTCAAGCAAAAAGAGCTCGTAGGCAAGTTACTTGCCGACGAGCTCTTTTTGCTGTATTGAATGCGCGGATCAAAATAGCCGTGTATGTGTCCAAAGTAAATTAATCAGCGCTTACTTAGTTTATATTTTTCATGGCATTTTCCGCGAACTCTGTGTTAACGATATCTTTGTACGGAACCTTACTGTCGAGCATTCCGCTTCCGCTCATAATATCCTGTATAAGACCAAGGCTTTCTTCTTCAAAAAGTGGGTTGTTTTTAAACGCTTCCTGCTGCTTATAGCGGTCTATCATAAATGTCAAATCATCGGTAGTTTGGTCGGTGAAATGAGGTGCTATAACCTCGGCGATTTCTTTTGCGCTGTGCTTATCAACCCAGAGTTGAGCCTTATAAATCGCGTTTGTGAATTTTTGAATGACCTCGGGATTGTCTTCTAAATAGCTCTTAGTCGCGAAGAAAACAGTATAGGGTATTTTTCCGCTTGCTGTTCCCATATCCGCGACAACATAACCTGCGCCGGATTTTTCCAGAGCGTATGCGCTCGGGTCGAACTCTGCGGTGTAGTCGCCGATTCCTCCGGTAAACGCACCCGCGGTTGTTGTAAATTGCAGATTTGTGAGAATTTCAACATCCGATGCCGGGTCAAGACCGTTTTGGCGGAGTATATACTCAAGCACCATTTGCGGCATACCTCCGGCTCTTCCTCCGATTATCGTCTTGCCTTTTACGTCCGTCCATCTAAATTCATTGTCGTCGGTTCTGGAAACGAGAAAGTTGCCGGCACGTTGCGTCAACTGCGCAAAAGCCACCGCAAAGTCCTCTTTACCCTCGTTATACACATAAATCCCGGCTTCCGTACCCATTAAAGCGATATCGGCATTTTTTGAAACGAGTGCTGTCATGGACTTATCAGCGCCTTGACCGACGCTGAGGTTGATCTTGAGTCCTTCCTCTTCGAAAAAGCCCTTTTCGATCGCTACATACTGCGGTGCGTAAAATATCGAGTGTACGACCTCATTCAGGTTAACTACTTTCAATTCCTTTTCAGACTTTCCGCAAGCGCCTGCAATTATTGCAACAAGCAGCACTATAGCAATTGTTTTTACTGCTAAGCATGTTTTTTTCAAAGCAATACTCCTTTCGAACATAGCCCACATAATCCGGCAAATACAGTATATTTCGCAAAGCGCTTTACCAATCGCGTCAGCGCTTACTTAGATAATATTCGCAAAGGAAATGTTTGTGTTTGTCTGAAAGATATTTGTATCGCTTGAAAGCGATTGTGACACAGCCTCGCCGCCTCGTTGCAGGCAAGTTACTTGTTGTCAGTGTTTCCGAATATCTGATCAAATTTTGACAGATGCATAAAGTTGCCTCTGACCTTGATTTTGCCGATCATAAATGCTTTTTGGCATGTCAGTTTTCCGTCGAGTATGTCTTTCCAGACTCCGGAATCGGCATAAATTAATATGTCGGGATTGTCATGACTGCCTTCAGTAAAGCTGCATTCCGAATTAACGACATTGATATATAAGTCGAACTCCTCGCCGCCTGTTATGTTAAGCTGAAACACGGCGTTCAGCCCGCCGGAAAACCGGGATTTAAAATTATCACTCAGGGATTTTGTAGCTTTCAGGCAGCTGATAGCTTTATTTTGCTCAGCTCCTGCCGGTTTGCTCACAATGTCGCTTGTCTGAGCCTTTGCTGTCATTTTTTTTGAAAGATAATCTGATATTTCCTTTATACTGTTCTCGTCCTTTTCCGACAGTTTTGAAAAATCGGATGTTTGAAGTTTCTGTACGGTTTGCGCTATGAAAGGCTCAAACTCAGGCTCTTTTTCTGACGCATCGTTTTTTTTCTGCTCCGAGACATCTTGTTCGGAGAGTTTTTGCCCATCCGGCGGCATATAGCCGGGTACAAACTGTTTTCCGCCTCTTCTGACAAGTCTAAAGAAATCTTCTGTCATATTCTCGATAGCCTGTTTAAACTCTCCGTCCGTTTTAAGCTCATTGTCGTAACCTGAGCCGATTGCCGCGCGCGCGCAGTCGAAGGCTTTGCAAAGCGAAAGCACCCTTGAAATATGTTCGCAGGCATATGCTTCGGAGCCGTCGGAGCTTGCTGCGATATGCATAACCCGTTTGGCTTTTAATGCGTCTTTATTGCTGTCCACGCGCAGATGCTCAAGGAAAGACTGCGTTAGACCCGAAACACCGCCCATGCTCCCGGGAGTCATGATTATCAGCCCGTCACAGGATTTTATCTCGCTAAAAATACCCGAAACGGCTTCGGAGGGCAGGCCGTCATAAAAACCGACACCCGCCAAAAAAAGATTTATGACAGATACTTCAACCGAAAGCTCATCAAGCGTTTCTTTTACAATTCTGTAAATTATCGAAAGCTTGTCGTCGTGATTCGGCATACCGGCATTGATAATACAAAGCTTCATGTTCCACCTCGGGTTACTCGTTAAGCGGCGGCAGTGTATAGTCGCTCATCCAGCTGTCAAAAAAAGCAGTGAGACTCTTGCCGTACACTTCTTCGGCAACGGAAATAAAGTCGTCTTTGTCGGCTATCTTGAAAGCGCATTTTGCATAGTACAGCTTCAAAAATTCGCCGAACTTTTCCTTGCCCATTTTTAGGCTGAGAGAGTACACCATAAGTTTCGCTCTTGTGTAGTTTATGGAATAATACTCCGACCAGCTGCGGTATACGCTCAAATCTTGAAGCATGGTCTTTGTTTCGAAATCTTTGAGCATATCATGCAAAGCCGTATAGTCGTAGCTAAAATCGGAGTTAATTTTTTCGTCGCTGTACAGAGCCCATTGCTGAACGCACATAGTAATGCCCTCGTCAAGCCATGGCTCTTTTATCTCATTGTTCCCGATTATGTTGTAAAACCATTGATGCCCGATTTCATGCACTATTGTATCTTTTATACCTGATGACCTCAGTGAGTCCGAATCTATGAAAACAACCTGGGGATACTCCATTCCGCCTGTGAAGAACAATCCTGTTTCGATTATGTCAAGAGTCGGGTACGGATAATCGGCAAGCGCATCTCCGAAGTAGTCAATCGCGGTTTTTGCAGCTGAAAGTATCGTGTCGGCGCCGTTAAAGGTTTCGCTAAAGTAATGAAAGCTTATAACAGTTCCGTTTTGAGAGACTATGCTCTTGGTAATATAGCGGTCTCCGACCGCAAACGCAAAATCTCTGACCATTTTTGCGGTAAAAAGCGCGGTCGTCTTTCCGTCGGCTGTTATCAGTTCCTTTGTACCGGTTCCGAACACATTATAGCCAAGAGGAACGGATATTTTAACGTTATAATTCGCAATCTCGGAATAGAACGGATCCCCGGCCGGATAGTATGGCTCGGTGTGCCAGCCGTTCTCGTCGTATACGGCTAGTATCGGAAAGAAATTGCCGAACCAGGTTGCCGCATCGTTTGCTCCGGTGCGCGCGTTAAGCTTCGGGATATATGCCTCGAAATACAGTTGCAGGCTGACTTGTTCGCCCGGCATAAGCTGCTTTCTCAGCAATACATTCAATACGGTATCTTTTTGCTCAAAAGAAGCCTGTTCCTTGTCCACCGAAGCGTCAACAACATTTATGTAACCGTAATCCACGCCGTTTTTGAATAATTTTCCTTCAAAGGACTGAAAGCAAGAATTTTTAATATTAATAGTATTAAAAGCATTGAGATACATGTTAAAATAAATCCTGTTGAGAGTCATTTCGGTATTGTTCACATATACAACGCTTTCAGTACCGTAAACGCGCCTTGTGACCGGATCAAACTCAATGCTGATGTTATAGTCGTTATACTTGGCCTGTTCCTTGGGAGCATCCGTAGGAGATGTCGCGGCGGGAGTCTGAGCTCCCGACTTTTCGGTAATAATGACCGGAACAGGCGTGGTTACGGGAGCTGAGGAATCAAAAGCCGTAGGCTCGGAGCCGGAAGGTATGACAGTTTCCGGTCCCGCTGACCCGCAGCCTGACAAAACCGAAATGCATATAAGTAAAACAGCGATTACGCGTTTAATGGTATCACCCCATCTGTATTAAAAAAGCAGAGCCTAACTTGCTTGCAATGAAATTTCTTGATCAAGCCCCTGTCTCGGCAAAGCCTTTTTGAAACGTTTTGCAACTTTTTTCACAAAGCACTTTTATATAAACGGTTTCTATTATATCATAGCTGTATATGAATTACAATATTAGGAGGAAGCATGAGGATTATTTTAACAGGCGGGGGAACTGCCGGCCATGTTACGCCAAACATTGCGCTGCTGCCTTCGCTTAAACAGGCAGGCTTCGAAATAAGCTATATCGGAAGCTACAACGGAATCGAGAAAGGACTTATTCAGTCCTGCGGCATACCTTACTACGGAATTTCGTCGGGTAAGCTCAGGAGATATCTGAGTAAGGAGAATGCAGCCGACGTGTTTAGAGTTTGCAAAGGATTTTCCGAAGCGGGAAAACTGATGAAAGCGCTTAAACCTGACATTGTATTCTCAAAGGGAGGTTTTGTCGGCGTGCCGGTTGTTGTCGCTGCCAAGCTGCACCGCATCCCTGTCGTTATACACGAATCAGACATAACGCCGGGCCTCGCAAACCGTATTTCTTCGAGATTCGCGAAAAAAATATGCGTGTCGTTCCCGGAAACTCTGAAGTATGTCAGCCCTAAAAAATCCGTCCTCACCGGAACTCCGATACGAAAAGAGATACTTGAGGGCAGCAGAGAAAAGGGACTTGCGCTTTGCGGTTTTAGCGGGCAAAAGCCTGTTTTGCTTTTTATGGGCGGCAGTTTGGGCTCCGTAACACTCAATTCGGCGCTCAGACAGATACTGCCCGAGCTGACCGAAACATTCGATATCGTTCATTTGTGCGGTAAGGGCAACTTGTCGGACAGCCGAACTGTCGGTTACAAGCAATTTGAGTATCTCAGCGACGAACTGAGACATATATTCGCAGTAAGTGATGCGGTTATTTCCCGCGCCGGTTCCAATTCGATTTTTGAATTTTTGGCGCTTAGAAAACCGAATCTTCTGGTCCCGCTTTCAAAAAAAGCAAGCAGGGGCGACCAGATAGACAATGCCGAGTCTTTTAAATTGCAGGGTTTTTCGGCTGTGCTTCTCGAAGAGGACTTAACGGCGGAGACACTGCTCGCGTCGGTAAAAGAGCTTTATGCGAACAGAGATCGGTATATTGCCAAAATGAGCGGAACCACACTTAAAAGCAGCATTAAAGAGGTTACGGATGTAATAGTCAAAAATTGTAAATCCCGAGAATAGGCCGTAAATCCGCTGAAATATTACCTCGGAGGTTAAATATTGTATAAAATACTTACGCGGTTACTCGTGCGAGACGGAGCGCTCAAATGCGGTGTCGCTTAAAACCTTTTTTAGCTTAAATGACTATACATTTGCCATGCTTTGATTAAGCCGGAAGCTAATTCCGGCTTAAAACACCTCTGCTACAGCGACACAAAGTTTGTCTCCCATAAACTTGATCTTTGGAGATTCATCGCTTGCGTCTTTTTTCAGTACGAGCAAGTCGTGTTCTTCAAGTTTGACTTTATATATGTTCTTGCCGTTTTCGTAAACATAAACAGTTGTGTCCCCGGATACTGTATAATATAAAGAGTATTCGGCGGTAATCGTTGTTGTTTTTTTCGAAGTCGTTGCGCTTATTCTTCCTTTCTGACCTTTTTTCAGCATCAGGTTAAAATCCGAGCACTTTCCCGTGCAGCCGGTTGAAGCTCCGCCGTCAAAAAAATAAGCTTCAAGCGGGTTTAGTTCTGATGCCGGTTTGCCGTTGTGTTCAAGTCTTATGCCGCCTTTCAGCGTCATTATCCATCTGTCGTAACCGTTTAGCAACGTAAATGTCGTGTTTTCTTCCGATACCTCCGCTGTCGAAAGTCTCCACAAAAAATCTCGGTCGCCGTAGTCGGCATATTCGGGGAAAATATACAACTCGGTCGTTATGCCACCGCTCCAAGCGGCCTGCTTGAAATTCGGGTTCCTGATGATCTCGCAGTTCATATTTGCTCCTTTATAAATTTAGTGAATAAAGCTGAAAACTGACTAAACGAATTCGATTGTTTGAGGTGTTGTTTCGCAAGCGACAGTCTTTGTGAACAACGTATTCATATTTTGATCTGAGCTGCGTTTATCAGATGTAAAAATGTTGCAAATCTTACAACCCTCTCTTATAATTATATCAAGTTTTCGGAGCAAAGCAATCTCAGAATCCGCGGGAGTGATGAAAACTCAGTTTTCCATACCGTGGTTTTGCTGCCGGGAACGAAAATAGGAGGGATAGGTGTAAATGGGTTTTATAGCAAAATTTTTCAAGTTCAACGAGCAAAACACCGATTTGTCAACAGAAGTTTTGGCAGGACTCACGACGTTTATGACAATGGCGTACATACTCGCGGTAAACCCCGATATACTCGGGAACGTCATGGACAAGGGCGGAGTTTTCACGGCGACGGCAATTGCGGCCTTTATCGGAACCGCATGTATGGCGCTCTTGGCAAATTATCCGTTCGCTTTGGCTCCCGGCATGGGCTTAAATGCGTATTTCGCGTTTACAGTCGCGTCTAAGTACGGCTGGCAGCTTGCCTTGATGGCTGTGCTTGCCGAGGGTGTAATATTCATGCTTTTATCTGTGGTAAATGTTCGAGAGGCGATTTTTAACTCCATACCGAAAAACATGAAATTGGCTGTTAGCGTCGGTATAGGTCTGTTTATCTGCTTTATCGGACTTAAAAGCGGGGGCATGGTCGTGAACAATGATGTGACGACGGTTGCTCTCGGAAATGTAAAGAGTGTTCCGGTGTTACTGTTTATTGCCGGCTGCATTATAATGGTGGTACTTAATCTTTATAAAGTCAAAGGTGCGTTGCTAATCGGCATACTGGCGACATATGTCCTGGGTCTGCTGTGCGAACTGACAGGTATATACACTCCGGAAGTTTCGCTGATACCACACGCTATAGTCGAGCTTCCACCTTCACTGTCTCAGGTAAACATATTCGCGGCTTTAAAAGACGTTGATTTTTCATCGGTTGGGATATTTAACTTTATTGCGATAATTTTCGCGTTCTTGTTTGTTGATATATTTGACACAATCGGAACACTTATAGGAGTTTCCGAAAAAGCCGGATTCCTGAACAAAGAAGGAAAGCTGCCAAAGCTTAAACAGGCTTTGCTTGCCGATGCTATCGCGACGACTGCCGGAGCGGCTCTGGGAACTTCTACAGTAACGACATATGTCGAGAGCGCCTCAGGCGTTGCCGATGGAGGAAGAACAGGCTTCTCGGCATTGGTGACCGGCGTGCTCTTTCTTGTCTCGCTGTTCTTTTGGCCGATCTTCAAGGTTATTCCGTCGTTTGCAACCGCTCCGGCTCTCGTAGTCGTCGGGCTGTTCATGGTTGAAGGCGTATCAAAAATCGACTTTCGAAACTTCGACGAAGCCTTTCCCGCGTTTATCACAATCGTAATGATGCCGTTTACTTACAGCATATCGGAAGGTCTTGTGTTTGGTATGCTCAGCTATGTCATTATTAAGATTTTGTTTGGAAAATGGAAGCAGATTTCTCCGGTTATGTATGTGATCGCGGCGTTGTTTGTATTAAAGATTGTATTTGTTAATTAAGTATTATCTAGGCGACAACTAAACCATTCGCAAACTCGTCGCCTCAATCCCCCTTAGGCCGATAGGGCCGGTATAAGGGGGATTAATAACCCGTTTGGCGAATTATAAGTGTTCAAACCGGTTATGCTGTGAAAACAGATTTCGATTTATTCGGCGAAGTTTTGTTGTGAAATATCAGGATAAGCGTTATATTATGGGTGCGGCGGGTTACTGCCGCACCCGGTGTTTTAGGAGGTACCATGAATCCCGACATTATCAGGAAACGTATAAAGATAGCCGTGGGCGAGGAAAGGGCATCGCTCGTACTAAAGAATTGCAAAATAGTAAACGTGTTTACGCAGGAGATAACACAGGGAGATATAGCCGTTGAAGACGGCAAAGTTGCCGCTATCGGTTCATACAGCGGGATATATGAAAAAGACTTGCGAGGAGCATATGTCGCGCCGGGATTTATTGATGCTCATGTTCATATCGAGTCGTCGCTTGTCGCCCCGGCTCAATTTGCAAAGTCTGTAGCCGTACACGGCGTAACCGCGGTAATTGCTGATCCTCATGAAATTGCCAATGTCACCGGTGCAGCAGGAATAAACTATATGCTTGAAAACTCAAATGGACTCGGAATAGATATATTTGTCATGCTGCCGTCATGCGTGCCGACTTCGGACTTTGAGACCGCAGGCGCAAAGCTTGAGGCATGGGAGCTGAAAAAGCTTATAAACGACCCGGCAGTGCTGGGTCTCGGAGAAGTAATGAACTATCCCGGAGTTGTAGCCGCAAACGACAAAATTTTAGAAAAGCTCGCGGTAGCAGCAAACAAGAATATTGACGGGCACGCCCCTAAACTTTGCGGGAAAGCTCTTGCGGCTTATGCGGCGGCGGAAATAACGACCGACCATGAATGCACCGATGCCGATGAGCTTATCGAGAGACTTCGAGCAGGCATGTATGTACTCATCAGGGAAGGTTCGGCTGCGAAAAACTTGCGCGAGTTGGTAAGAGGTATCACAAAAGAAAACATGCGAAGGTGCTGCTTTTGTACAGACGACAGACATCCCGAAGACATAATGACCCGGGGGAGTATAGACAATAATATACGTATCGCTGTACGTTGCGGTATAGACCCTGTTGCAGCGATAACAATGGCAACGCTTAACCCCGCCGAATGTTACGGGCTAAAAAAGCGCGGGGCTGTTGCTCCGGGTTATATTGCGGATTTTGCGGTAATAGATGATTTGAAAGCTTTTAATATTATTGCTTCATATAAATCAGGCATTCTTACGTCCGAAAACGGAGTATACATCAGGGATTGCCGCGAAAGCCCGGCGAGGAACAAAAATACATTTAATATCGCTGAATTAAACGCGAACAGCTTTGACATACGCTTAACAGGAAACAAGGCAAATGTTATCGAACTCATTCCATTCAGCATAGTTACGAAAAAGACCACCGCGACGGTGAACATCGAGAACGGGCTGTTCGCGGGCGGCGATGATATAATAAAGTTGGCGGTCGTTGAGAGACATTATGCAACAGGAAATATCGGCTTGGGTCTGGTTAAGGGGTTTGGTCTTAAAAACGCGGCTATTGCGTCTACAGTAGCCCATGATTCCCATAATGTCGCGGTAATCGGCGATAACGATGCCGATATGATTTTGGCGGTAAACGAGCTAAAGCGTGCTATGGGAGGCATAACTATCGTTAGCGGCAAAAAGGTTATAAAGACGCTCGCCCTTCCGATAGCCGGGCTTATGTCGCTCTTAACGCTTGAAGAAGCCGCGGCCGTAATGACTGAGATGAAGCTCATAGCTCACGAACTGGGAGTATCAAAATCATACGATCCGTTTATGACGTTGGCGTTTATGTCTTTGCCGGTGATACCGTCTCTGAAAGTAACAGACAAGGGGCTTTTTGATGTTGACAGATTTATGTTTACCCAAACACAAGCCGTTGATTGACGGATGTGCGTTCAAACTCTTTTATTATTTCGGCAACAAAATATAGGAAAACGCTATATTTTGTTGTTCTCTCGCTAAGACTCAGAAACGCGTCTGCTCGGCACGAGTAACCGCGTAAGTATTTTATGCGGCACTCAACTTCCGCGGTAATATTATTATTGAGGCGACAATTAAACCATTCGCTAAACTTGTCACCTCAATCAATCCCCCTTTGTCCCGCAGTGCCGGTATAAGGGGGTGATTAAACCGCATGGTATTCACTATAAACAGGTTACAGAGGGGGTATAGATTTGTTCGAACTAATAGAACGTAAGGAGATATACAAGGGGCGCATTTTTGATGTTACCGAGGACACGGTAATGCTTCCGAACGGGGAAAAGGGTGTTTACTCCAGAATATTTCATAACGGGGCATCGGCGGTTATAGCCGTGGACGGTGAAGACAGGATCATTTTTGTGCGTCAGTTTAGGGTTCCATGCGACGGTGAGTTTCTTGAAATACCGGCAGGTAGGCTCGAAAAGGGCGAAGACCCGCTCGATGGCGCAAAGCGTGAACTGGAAGAAGAAACGGGCTATGTATCCGAAAGTATAAATTACTTCATAAAATTGCACCTTTGTGTCGGTTATTCGAACGAGGTTATTTACTATTTCATAGCAAAAGGGCTGATACCGGGCTCACAAAACCTCGACGAGGATGAATTTGTCACGGTTGAACGCTATACCGCCGAGCAGGCTGCCGATATGATAAAAAGCGGAATGATAACCGATGCAAAAACCGTTGCCGGCGTGCTGGCGTATCTGAACAGCCGCACGAACCATAGTTGTTTATAGTGTATAAGCCGAAACGGTCTTAACCGGACATAATGGCCGCCAAACAAGAATAAAAAGGACTTATCATCCGATTTTAATCGTTAGATAAGTCCTTTATTATAACTCTTTGTTAAGCGTTTATTTAACTTCTATAGTCCAGCCGAACGGATCGGGAATGTTGCCGTACTGTATACCCATAAGTTCGTCATACAGTCTGCGGCTGACGGGTCCGATTTCATTGTTGTTAAGCATGATTTCGTCGCCGTTCAGGTTGAGTTTTCCGATAGGCGAGATAGCGGCAGCCGTACCCGTTCCGAATGCTTCTTCCAAAGTTCCGTCTTTGTATGCCTTGAAGATATCGTCGACGCTGAGGTTGCGCTCGGAGACTTTATATCCCCAGCTCTGCATGAGTTTGATGGAAGAGTCTCTTGTGATACCCGCAAGAATCGTTCCGCCCAGAGGAGGAGTTATAATTTCGCCGTTGATCTTGAAGAATACGTTCATGGTTCCGACTTCTTCAATATATTTCCTTTCCTGAGCGTCAAGCCAAAGAACCTGCGAGTAGCCTTTTTTCTTTGCCTCGTATTGGCCCTTTAAGCTTATTGCATAGTTTGCGATAGCCTTTGTAAAGCCGATGCCGCCTTTTGTTGCTCTGACATATTCTGTCTCGATAAGTATTTTAACCGGGTTGAGCCCTTCGGGGTAATACGGGCATACCGGAGACATGATTATCATGAATCTGTACGTATCGGAAGCATGAACTCCCAGCGCGTTTTCCGTAGCGAAGACAAACGGTCTGATATAGAGTGATGTGTCGGAAGCCGTGGGGATCCAGTCACTGTCGATTTTAACAAGCTCGTACAGCGCTTTTATTGCGAAGTCAACATCTATAGCGGGAATGCAGAGTCTTTCGTCGGATATGTTCATTCTCTTGAAGTTCATATCGGGTCTGAAAATAAGTACTTTGCCTTCCTTCGATTTATAGGCCTTTAAGCCCTCGAATACACCCTGACCGTAGTGGAATATCATGCAGCTCGGGTCAAGCGAAAGCGGGGCGTAAGGCACGATTGCAGCGTCATGCCAGCCTTTTTCGTGATTATAGTCCATAACGAACATGTGGTCCGTGAACGTTTTGCCGAATACTATTTTGTTCCAATCCGGCTTCTGTTTTGGATTTTTTGTACGTTCTATACGTATTTCCATTGCTTTCCTCCTAAAATTTGTACTGTAACAAAGTTTTGCAGGGATTCATGTGTAGCAAGTTTACGGTTGCAACGCTTTAATTATAACATTCATGCGTAATGAAGTACATAAGTATAAAAAATTTATATAAACAGGGGCTTGTTTATAAACGTCTGCGGCAGTTATTTTCCGACGAGATGTATGTAAGTGCCGGTTTAATCGAACGGTTTCGTCAGCAAGGGACAACCCAAGTATCACGCTCCGCACAAAAGCCGTATAACGGCCGTAGCGGGGACGAGGATGCGCGGATTAAATCAGCCGAGTATTCATCTAAAGTGATTTAATCAGTGTTAACATGTGTTTGTAAATTTTTTCCTTCAGTGATAAAATATTACAGGGTGTGTTGAAAATTTGCCGTTCGGTTTTGCCGATTTTAGAAAACAAAAAGGCTGTATCTCCGCGATTTCATAAAAATCGTTTTGATACAGCTTCTTTTGCTTTCTGCTCGTGTAAACCTGAGTTTACGGCAGTTGCTTTTATGGTCCCTCAGGGACTTGAACCCGGGACCGCCCGGTTATGAGCCGGATGCTCTAACCAACTGAGCTAAGGGACCATTAAAAAAATGACTCGTAGGGGAATCGAACCCCTGTTTCAGCCGTGAAAGGGCCGTGTCTTAACCTCTTGACCAACGAGCCGTGTGTTGTGTTTGTTTTAAACGTTTTTCGTTCAAACCTCACGAGATGCTATTATACCGGCAAGACTCTATACTGTCAAGCAGAAAAAAATATTTTTTTAAAATAATTCCTAAACGAGTCAAGACAATAGAAAAAGCGCAAACGTTATGGTATTATACCCGTGGTGCGCAAACAATTTTACTGTCCCACATAATCGATTTCAAAACGGGCCGGGCTTTTTAAAGCCGGAGTTTGCGCGGCTGTTTATAAAACAACATGCTTTCGGAGGTACTATGTTAAAACGTGTAGTAATTAAACTAAGCGGAGAAGCCCTTTGCTCGGAAGGGAACGCAAAAGCGGGCGGAGACAAATTTGACGAGAAGATAATAGACAGGCTGACAAACGAAATCTGCCATATCGTAAAGCAGGGTGTGCAAACGTCGCTTGTTGTCGGCGGAGGTAATTTCTGGCGCGGCAGAGACACAAAAGAAGGTATGAACAGGACGAAGTCTGATCAGATCGGTATGCTCGCGACTCTGATGAACGCGATTTATTTATCGGAAGCGCTTAGGATGAAAGGCACAAACGCGGTTGTTATGACACCTTTTGAAGCGCATTCTTTCACAGAAAAATTTGAAATTTACAGAGCGAAAGCACTTTTGGAACGAGGGACGGTTTTGATATTTGCGGGCGGAACCGGGCTTCCGTTTTTTTCGACCGATACCATTACATCGGTTAGAGCTGCCGAACTCGGCGTTGACGCTATATTGTTCGCAAAGAATGTTAACGGAATTTACGACTGTGACCCGAAAAAATTTGCACAGGCTAAAAAGTATGATATAATAACTTACGAAGAAATAATAGCCAAAGACTTGAAGGCTATTGATATTGCGGCAATAAGCATATGCAGAGAAAACGGTATAAAGAGTATAGTGTTTAATCTTGACGCGGACGGCGCGATTATTAAATCCGCGACGGGTACAGAGATCGAAATATTTGAGACGGGAACAATAGTTAAGGTCTAGCTTAAAATGCTGTTCAGGCGCATAAAGCATAACACACACGAGTATTGAGGAGGATAACATGTCAGACAAAACTAAAGTATATGAAGAAAAAATGAAGAAGACTATCGTCGCTTATGAAACCGAGCTTAATTCTATCAGGGCGGGAAGAGCGAATCCTCATGTTCTTGATAAGATACTTGTCGATTATTACGGAACAATGACACCGATAAATCAGCTCGGCAACATTTCTGTTCCCGAGGCCAGACTTATCGCTATTCAGCCATGGGAGAGCGCGGTACTTAAAAACATTGAAAAAGCGATACTTACTTCGGATCTCGGCATCAACCCGACAAACGACGGTAAGGTTATAAGGCTGGTGTTCCCGGAGCTTACCGAAGAACGCAGAAAATCGCTTACAAAAGACGTTAAGAAGAAAGCCGAAGATTATAAAATCGGAATCAGAAACGTTAGAAGAGAAGCAGTTGATACGTTTAAAAAAGCCGAGAAAAAAGGCGAGATGGCAGAAGACGCCCTTAAAGATATTGAGGACGAGATTCAGAAGTTAACGGATAAAAAAATAGAAGAGATCGATAAGATTTGCGAAGCGAAATGCAAGGAAATACTTTCAATCTAGCGGAAAACGCCGGGAAGCGTGGATTTACGCGGCTCGGCTAAAAGTCGAGCTTTGGCGGAGGTAAAGCTTTGGGTACAGAAACGAAGCTGCCCGGGCACATAGCCGTTATTATGGACGGTAACGGGCGTTGGGCAAAAAAACGGCTGTTTGCGAGAAAAGCCGGCCATGCTGCCGGTGCGAACAATTTGAGGACGCTTGCCGATGAGATGAATAAACGGGGTTTTAAACTGCTCACGGTTTATGCGTTTTCAACCGAGAATTGGAAGCGCAGCGAGGAAGAAGTCCGTGACTTGATGAATATACTTCGCGATTTTTTCAGAAAATATCTCAGCGATGTCAAGAAAAACAATATCAGGCTGAATGTTATCGGCGATATAACGCCTTTAGACGATGACTTGAAAGCCATTATAAGCGAGCTTGAAACTTTGTCCGGTAAAAACACCGGTCTTTGCGTTAACATTGCTTTGAATTACGGCGGCCGGGATGAAATACGCCGTGCCGCCTGTAAAATGTGTTTCGATGCGGCGGCCGGGAAACTGAATCCGGCCGATGTAACAGAACAGCTTTTTGAGACATATCTCGATACCGCGGGCTTTCCCGACCCGGATATACTTATAAGGACCGGGGGGGAGAGGCGCGTTTCGAACTATCTGCTTTGGCAATGCGCGTATTCCGAGTTTTTTTTCACCGATACGCTTTGGCCGGATTTCAAGATTTCGGACATGATGAAGATTGTCGACGAATTTTCGGGCAGAGATCGTAGATTCGGCGGAAGAAACTCGTAGAGCGGTATAGCTTTTCGCAGCAGCATAATTAGGTAAACACTGATTAAATCACTTTGGGCGGATACACGGCTGATTTAATCCGTGCATCCTCGTCCTAAGCGGCCGTTATACGGCCTTTGTGCGAAGAGGGATGCTTGCGGGCGCAACCGTTCGATTAAATCAGCACTTACCTAGAAAAGACTCTTTATTGTATTACCTCGTAAGTAATGATCCCCCGGGTAAACTATGCGGTTTAATCACCGCATTATGCCGGCCGTGCGGGCCTAAGGGGGGGTGAGGTGACAAGTTTAACGAATGGTTTAATTGTCGCCTCAATGAGATACATATAAAATACTTTCGAAGTAATACTAAACACAGACAACATGGCAGAGGTGCTATTTTGAAGCTTCGTATTCTATCCAGCATTATCGGGCTCCCGTTTTTGATAGCGGTTGTCGTTTTAGGCGGAAATGTACTCAAGGTCGCAATTTTTGCGCTCGCGATAATTGCCCTGACCGAGGTGTACAAGGCAATTTCCGGAAGGCTGAAATCGATACACTCCGTCGGCTTTGTTCTGGCAGCGCTGTATCTGGTTTTTATCGACTACATGAGCGACTACAAAATGTTGACGATAATGCTGATAATTATGACTTTGTCAGTGTTGGTTTGGCTTGTGATTTTTTATGGCAAATTTGATATTATAGACGCCTGTGTAACGGTGTTCGGATTTTTTTATGTAGTCATGCTGTTCTCGTCGGTATATCTTGTACGTAATTACGAGCGGCTGGGAGCGTTTTTTGTATGGCTGATCTTTATATCAGCCTGGGGCTGTGATACGGGAGCGTATTTTTCCGGAAAACTGTTCGGAAAACACAAGCTCGTTCCGAAGCTAAGCCCCAAGAAGACCGTAGAAGGCGCAATCGGCGGCGTGGCTGTCGCTACGCTGATTGCATTTTTGTACGGCTTCATTATATCGAGGTTTTCAGCAAATGCGGCTGAGGTCAGAATAATCGCGTATTGTACGATTTCGGGATTTTTAGGCTCAATATTCTCACAGTTTGGCGATTTGACGGCTTCCGCTATCAAGAGATACAACGGCATTAAGGATTTCGGCAGGATTATACCGGGGCACGGCGGAGTGATGGACAGATTCGATTCAATCCTCTTCACAGCTCCGGCAATTTATTTGACAGTACTGGTTTTAATGAAATAGTATCGGTGGGTATATGAAAAGTATCGCGTTATTAGGGTCAACGGGCTCGATAGGCACGCAAACGCTTGAGGTCTGCAAGAATATCGGCATAGAAGTTAAGGTATTGAGCGGGCACAGGAATACGGATTTGCTGAAACGGCAAACGCTCGATTTTAAGCCGGAAGCTGTTTTAGTTTCCGACGACGAAAAGGCGCTCGAATTAAAGCGCGATTTTTGGTTATCGGGGATTAAGGCCGAAGTTTTGTCGGGAGACGGAGCTTTTGGAGAACTGTTCGACATAGAGTTTGACGTGACGGTTAATGCTCTGGTCGGAAGCGTCGGGCTTTTACCGACTCTGATGTCCATTGAAAAACGAAGAAACGTCGCGCTCGCAAACAAAGAAACACTCGTTGCAGGCGGCGAATTGGTAATGGCTGCGGCAAAAGCAGCAAATGTCGGGATACTCCCGATAGACAGTGAGCACTCTGCGATTTTTCAATGTTTGGAAGGCAACAGGCATAACGAAATCGATAAAATATATCTGACAGCTTCGGGCGGCCCGTTCAGAAGCTTTTCATCGCAGCAGCTTAAAGAAGCGACGCTTGAGGATGCGCTTAAGCATCCGAACTGGTCGATGGGAAAAAAAATCACCGTGGATTCGGCGACGCTGATGAATAAAGGGCTTGAGGTTATCGAAGCGGTGCGTCTGTATTCCGTTTTGCCGTCCAAAATCGAAGTGCTTGTGCACCCTCAGAGTATTGTGCACTCGATGGTTGGTTTTACGGACGGTTCGGTTATAGCTCAGTTGGGCATGCCGGATATGCGCGTTCCGATACAGTACGCTCTTACATATCCCGACAGAAAGGCAAGCAGTTTTCCGGCACTTGATTTTATCGGTAAAAGCTTGACATTCGAAAAACCGAGATGGGATGATTTTCCCTGTTTGGGCTTGGCTTTCGAAGCTCTTGAATCGGGAGGATTGTTTCCGGCGGTTATGAACGCCGCAAACGAAGCGGCTGTTGCGGGTTTTATTGAGAAAAAAATCTCGTTCGATGCGATTTTTAAAATAATAAGGTCAACTTTGGATGAATACAATATAAAAAATAAGATAAGCGTCAAGAATTATAATGTCAGTGATGTTACAGACGCCGACAAATGGGCAAGAGAGTACGCAGGCCGGCTCGTTCTCGGAGGCTGACGCACTATGTAAACGCAGGATAAGCCTAATGAAATGCGCGCCGGTTAAGAGGATGTTTAATTATGAAAGAGAGGTAATTCATGTCGATAATTCTTGCAATACTTATATTCGGGGCAATAATCGTTATACACGAATGGGGTCATTTTTTAGCCGCGAGGCTAAATAAGATCACCGTTCTGGAATTCGCCATAGGTATGGGTCCTGCTTTTTATAAGCGTAAGATGAAGAGCGGAACATTGTTTACGCTGAGGCTGTTTCCGATAGGCGGTTTTTGTAAAATGCTCGGAGAAGACGAGTCGAACGAAGACCCCGGAGCATTTAACAACAAGAAGGTGTGGCAGAGGTTTGTGGTTTCGATTGCCGGCGCGCTGATGAATTTTGTGCTTGCGCTGGTTATTTCGCTGATCATGGTTTCGTTCAGCGGTTACACAGAGGCCGTCGTTGATTCCGTTGTTTCGGGCAGCCCGTCCGAACAGGCCGGATTGCAAGCGGGAGACAAGATCGTAAAAGTTGACAATTACAGTGTAAATTCGTTCAGTGATCTTGCGTTTAAAGTCAACGTGGACGGAGATGAGCCGCTCAGCTTTAAAATCATCAGAGACGGCAAGACAATAACAAAACAGATACAGCCTGTTTTTAACGAAGAAAACAACCAGTATCTGATAGGAATTCGAGCGTCTAGAACACTCGGCCTGTTTGAAAAAGAAAACGAACTGACAGCGGGAATGACCCGAGCCGGATTCTTTGACAGTGTTTCCGCCGGTTTTAACACCATGACCTACTATGTCAAAGTAACGTTTGTTTCGATTTCCAAGCTTGTTACTTTACAGCTAGGTGTCGATAAACTGACAGGGCCTATCGGTGTGACGGGTATTATTAACGAACAGCTTTCGGACATTAATAAACCGGATGCTCAAGGTCATGTCGCGACATTCGGTAAGAAGGTTGGCGAGGTTGCTTCGTTTGCGGCAATGCTTTGCGCCATGATGAGCGCGAATATAGGTATATTTAATCTTTTGCCGCTTCCCGCGCTTGACGGCGGACGCTGTGTATTTCTGATTATCGAAGCGATAAGAAGAAAGCCGGTTAACCCGGAAAAAGAGGGCTTGGTACATTTCATCGGACTTGTGCTTTTCATGATATTGGCTGTATTTGTGGCGTTCAGTGATATTCTGAAAATAATATAGGTCGGATTTTTCGGCAAAAATGCTTAACGAGAGATGATAGAGTGTATAACAGAAGAATTTCGCGAAAAGTTTTTGTCGGCGGAACAGCCGTCGGTGGCGGCAGCCCGGTCACGATACAATCGATGACCAACACCGATACTGCCGATGTTAAAGCGACAGTTGCGCAGATAAACCGGCTGGAAGAGGCCGGCTGCGAAATCGTTCGGGTCGCCGTGCCGAATACGGAAGCGGCAGATGCTATCGCAGAGATAAAGAAAAATATTAACATACCGCTTGTGGCCGATATTCATTTTGATTATCGGCTTGCTTTACGGGCCGCGGAGAACGGGGCGGACAAACTTCGTATCAATCCAGGGAACATAGGCTCAAAAGACAGGATACGCCAAGTCGTCGATGTGTCTAAAGAAAGGCATATACCGATAAGAATCGGAGTAAACTCCGGCTCGCTCGAAAAAGATCTAATCGAAAAATACGGCGGAGTCTCGGCCGAAGGGCTTGCGGAAAGTGCGCTCAGGCATATCGGCATACTTGAGGATTTCGGGTTTTACGATACGATAATCGCCATAAAGGCCTCAAAGGTTAAACTTTGTCTTGACGCGTATTCTCTGCTTGCAGACAAAGTCGACTACCCGTTCCATATCGGGGTAACAGAGTCCGGCAGCTTGCTTACGGGCTCGGTAAAGTCGGCCTGCGGCATAGCTTCATTGCTTACGAGAGGGCTGGGGGATACATTAAGGGTATCACTCTCGGCAGACCCGGTTCATGAAATTCATACGGCGAAGAGCATACTGCAGTCGCTTGAGCTCAGAGTATTCGGCCCTGAATTTATTTTTTGCCCGACTTGCGGCAGAACTGAGATAAAGTTGATTGAGCTTGCGGAAAAGGTCGAGAAAGCATGTTTGCCAATGAAAAAGAACATCAGAATCGCTGTAATGGGCTGCGCGGTGAACGGTCCGGGTGAGGCGAGGGAAGCGGATGTCGGTATTGCGGGCGGCAACGGCTGCGGTCTCATATTCAAAAAAGGCAAGATAATAAAAAAAGTTGCCGAAACGGAGCTTTTGGAAGCCCTGCTGGAAGAAATAGAGAAATTATAATATTTTTTGGCGGAATAGCTCCTCGAGCCATTCGGTTCGGCTAAAGATGGGTTCATAATTAGTTTTTAAGGTGATTTAATGCATCAGGGAAGTTTTCCGGAGGTCTTTGGGTCAATAGTGCCGGATGCGGACATTATCAAAGCTTTTTCGGGTACATATGTTAATTTGGTTTGGGTCGATGAGGACAACGGAAGTCTCAATGTCGACGTGACTCTTTGCGAAAGTATCGAAAGTGATATGTTTGCCGCACTCGAAGCCGAACTGCTTTGCGCATTTCCGTCAGTCACGGCCGTTAACTTTATGCTTAAGGAAGGCGCAAAAGCTAAGCAGCAGGCCGTGATACCGGATGAAGTCTGGAACGAACTGCTTTGCGCTATTAAAAACAAAAGCGCTGCCTGCCATGCGCTTCTTTCCGCATGCATTCCGGAAGTTGCGCAGGAAAAACTTATATTGAAATTCCGCTCGAAGGGTTCGTTTGTTTTTTCGTCGTTCAAGGCGGACGTGCTGACCGAAAGCTTTTTGGCGGAAAAACTCGGATTTCCTTTAAAGGTTGTGCTTGCCGATAATGCTGCCGCGCCGCCGGCTAAGAAGGAACGGCGCGCCGACTCTTTCGAAACAGCCGATGAACTTCCGCCTTGGGAGACGGTGAAAGCCTCTGAACCGAAAAGTCAGGAGCCAAGGCCCGCGGCCGCAAAAGAAAAACCTTCGTTCGCATATAACAACGCTGTAGGAAAGCCCGTGAAAAGGCATAAGCAGGTGAAAGTCATGAAAAGGCTTGAAGGCATTGTAACTCGGCTTTACGAAGAGCTTGCCGCCGAAGAAAAAATACTGATAGAGGGTGTAATATTCAATTATGACGAGCGGATGACCAAGAGCGGGAAAAAGCTTGTTATTTTTGATGTTACCGACAACACGAATTCCGTAACCGTCAAGCTGTTCGTTAAACCCGAAAAATTCACGAAAGATTTCATCGATCTTCTGAAAATCGGGAAAGAAGTTAAAGTTTACGGCAGGGTTACATATGATGAGTTTTCAAAAGAGCTTATTTTGATGGCGGAAGAGCTTGCCGAAGGGCGACTCGAAAGAAATGGAAAGACAGACACAGCAGAGAAAAAAAGAGTCGAGCTGCATTTACACACGAAGATGAGCCAAACGGACGCAGTTGCATCTGTCGGCGACTACATAAAAAAAGCAAAAGAATATGGGCATACGGCGATTGCCGTAACAGATCACGGTGTGCTTCAGGCTTATCCGGAGGCCATGAGCGAGGCGAAAAAGCAGGACATAAAAGTCATTTACGGCGTTGAAGCTTATCTTGTCGATGATGTAAACCGTATTGTAAAAGCCCCGAAAGAATATACTCTGGACGATGAATTTGTCGTATTCGATATCGAAACGACCGGCTTGAAAAAGGAAAGCTGCGAGATAATCGAGATCGGCGCGGTCAAGCTTAGAAATGGTGAAATAACGGGGAGTTTCGGCATGTTTGTCAACCCCGAAAGGCCGCTGCCCGAGGAAATAACCGAGCTGACGGGTATAACAGACGATGATTTGAAGGATGCCGAAGGCATAGAGGCGGTAATGCCGAAATTCCTTGAGTTTGTCGGTTCCGCTGTGCTTGCCGCTCATAATGCCGAGTTTGATGTACCGTTTATTTCCTTTCATGCCGAAAAACTGGGTATGTCAGTCAACAACAGCAGATTTTGTACTCTGGAGCTATCCAGGGCGCTGTTTCCGGAGCTGGGAAGGCACAGGCTCGACGCTGTGTGTAAGCATATTGGCGTTGCGCTCGCTCATCACCACAGAGCCGAGGATGACGCAAAGGCCTGTTCCGGCATATTCAGCCATGCGCGGAGATATTTCTTGGAACAGGGCATTACGACGCTGAAACAGGTGAACGAGTTTGCAGAAAAATGCGAAGACAAGAAAAAGCTTCACTCGAGCCATGCCATCATACTCGTAAAAAATTTGACCGGGCTTCGCAATTTGTACGAGCTTGTGTCTGACGCACATATAAAACACTACTACCACAGTCCGAAGATCCCGAAAAGCGAGTTTACAAGACTGCGCGAGGGTTTGATACTCGGCGGTGCCTGTGAAGCCGGGGAAATATTTAAGGCGGTTCATAACCGCGAAAGCGAGAGCTTTCTTAATGAGCTTGCGGATTACTATGACTATCTCGAGATACAGCCGGTTGCCAACAACATGTTTATGCTTGACAACGGCAGCGCGGGTTCCGTTGAAGACTTAAGAGATATAAACAGAAGAATCGTTGAGCTTGGCGACAGGTGCGGGAAACCGACCGTTGCCGCCTGCGACTGTCATTTTGTTAACGAGGAGGACGAAATTTACAGAAAAATATTGACGGCTCCTAAGGCCGACAAGAAAAAAGAAGAAGGTATCGAGCAAACTGCGCCAAGAAGTCTTCCTCTTTATTTACGGACAACTGACGAGATGTTGGCGGAGTTTTCCTATCTCGGAAAAGAATCCGCGTATAAAGTCGTTGTCGAGAACACAAATGCCGTAGCGGATTTAATCGAGAAGATATTACCGATACCAAACGGGACGTTTCCGCCGCACATAGAGGGTTCGGATGCGAGACTTACGGAAATATCGTACTCTCGGGCAAAAGAACTCTACGGGGATCCGCTTCCCGCACCCGTTAAAGCCAGGCTTGAGCGTGAGCTGGGCTCAATAATAAAGAACGGCTTTGCGGTCATGTATGTAATAGCGGAAATACTTGTAAAGAAATCTGTCGAGGACGGTTATCTTGTCGGTTCAAGAGGCTCGGTAGGCTCATCGTTTGTCGCGACGATGGCTTCCATCACGGAAGTTAACCCGTTTCCTCCGCATTATTACTGCGAAAGTTGCAAGTTTACAGACTTTGAGTCTGAGCAGGTACAATCGTTTATAGGCGGCTCCGGCTGTGATATGCCTGACAGGGAATGCCCAAACTGCGGCGCTATGCTCAAAAAAGACGGTCACGATATACCTTTTGAGACGTTTTTGGGCTTCGACGGAGATAAAGAACCGGATATAGATCTGAACTTCTCCGGCGAGTATCAGGCAAAGGCCCACGCGTTCACAGAAGAGCTTTTCGGAACGGGCTACGTGTTTAAGGCAGGAACAATCGGAACGCTTGCTTCAAAAACAGCCTACGGCTATGTTAAAAAGTTCTGCGACGATAACGGTATGAACCTGAGGAAGGCCGAAGAAAACAGGCTGACGCTCGGGCTTACCGGCGTTAAAAAAACAACGGGCCAGCATCCGGGCGGTCTGGTGGTCGTTCCGAACGGGAGAAGCATATATGAGTTTACACCGGTCCAAAGACCGGCGAATGACACCGCCTCTGATGTTGTGACAACGCATTTTGATTATCATTCGATAAGCGGAAGGCTGCTAAAGCTGGATATACTTGGTCATGATGTTCCGACTATTATCCGTATGCTTCACGATTTTACCGGTGTTGACCCGACAAAAATCGATATAGGCAGAAAAGATGTAATGTCACTGTTCACAAGCCCGAAGGCTCTCGGAGTCACAGAAGCGCAAATCGGCTGCCCGACGGGTTCTCTCGGTTTGCCGGAGTTCGGAACACCGTTTGTGCGCCAGATGCTTATGGACACCAAGCCGGCTACTTTTTCCGAGCTGGTTCGAATTTCCGGCCTGTCTCACGGCACAAACGTTTGGATAGGTAATGCCTACGATTTGATTAAAAACGGAACGGCAACGCTTAAAGATATTATACCTACGCGTGACGATATTATGGTCTACCTGGTGAACAAAGGCGTTGAAAAGCTGCGTTCGTTCAAAATAATGGAGAGCGTCAGAAAAGGAAAAGGTGTCAGTGACGAGGAAGCCGAGCTTATGAGGGCGGCAAACGTTCCGGAATGGTATATCGATTCATGCAAAAAAATATCGTATATGTTCCCGAAGGGTCATGCGGTCGCTTATGTCATGATGACCGTACGTATCGGCTACTATAAAATTCATCACCCTCTCGCGTTTTATGCTGCGATGTTTTCGGTCAAGCTGTCCGACTTTGACTACGGAGTCATGTGCAGGGGTAAGGCCGGGGCAAGGGCGGAGTACAAGCGGCTTTCCGCGCTTGGCGGCGAAATGAGCGCAAAAGACGAGAGCGCGATGTCTCTGCTTGAGTTGATACTCGAGATGTATGAACGCGGTTATGAGTTCGCGGATATAGATCTTTATACGTCGGACACGCTGAAATTCAAAATTTCAAACGGTAAGGTTCTTCCTCCGTTTTGCGCGGTTCCGGGACTCGGAGAAAATGCGGCAAATACAATAATCGAGGCGAAAAAAGACGGAGAGTTTATTTCCATAGAAGATCTGCGATCGAGAACGAAGCTGACAAAAACCGTGACGGCGGCTATGAAGGAGCACGGTATACTGGACGGGCTCGGCGATACCAACCAAATATCGTTTATATAAGGGGGCACAGATGAGACTTGCTTTTATATCCGATATTCACGGAAACTTGCCGGCACTGAGGGCGGTGCTGGGCGATGCGGCAAACAGGAATGTAGACAGGTATTTTTTTCTGGGAGACTATTTTCAAGATTTTCCTTATCCAAACGAGATAGTCCGTGAGCTTAGCAGTGTGAAAAACGCAGTATATGTCAGAGGAAACAAAGAAGAGGGACTCGCCGAGACGGGCAGAAAAATCGGCGAGAAACGTTTCGAGCAGTTCGCCGCGCTTGACTGGAATCTGGAGCATATGAGCGAACAAAGCTATAATTGGCTTGTCGGGCTTCCCGAGAAAAATGAATACAGTACTGACGACTGCCGAGTTTTTTCTGCTCATTCGGTGAAGAACCATTTCGGTGTTCTCGAGTTTGGACTTTTCCGTAGCTACAAGTTCGCTAAGGAGATGGATTTATCCGCTTTTAGCCACGAAGAGCATCTTCAAAGGCTGAGGCAAGCGGTTTCGGGTAATACCGAGCTTATAAACGCTATGAACGCCGCTCCGGGCGGGATATTCGCAATGGGTCACTCTCATGTGCAGTGGTTTTTACAAATGGGCGGCAAACTGCTCATTAACCCCGGTTCTTGCGGTTTACCGTTGGATATGAGACCGGGAGCGCCGTATTCGATAGTCGAGACAGGAAGTAACGGTTATTCTGTCGAAGAATACAGAGCCGAGTATGATATTAACGAGCTTATCCGCGGTTTAAGACTAAGTGAATTTTACGCGAAATCAAAGATATGGAGCGATCTAACCATCGAAGCGCTGAAAGACGCAAGGGACCGGTTTGCTCCTTTTCTGGAGCTTGCCGAGAGTATTGCGTCCGAAAAAAACGATGAGACGAGACCTTTTTGCGACGAAATCTGGAGAGAGTCCGACAGGCTCCGCAGAGCATCCGAACAGATGTGAATAGAAGAACAAAGCCGCAGCGGCTGTCGGTATCGTTATAACCGTTTTTGGCTATCTTAGCAATTTTCGTTGAAATCCCATTGATTCAGCGCTTAGCAAATCGTGTTTGAGAAGGTATAATGTGGACTTTATACTGAAATATTGGCCTAAGTATCGGAAGCTGTTTGTTGCGTCCGTCAGCTGCGTTGCAGGCGAAGCGCTTTGTGATCTCATGCAGCCTCAGCTTCTTGCAAAAGCCGTTGACGAGGGCGTCAAAAAATCTGATTTTAATACAGTTTTGCGCATAGGCGCGCTGATGGTGCTGATGACGGCACTCGGCGCGGTTTTTGCATGTCTTCGCAACGTATTCAGCTCAAAGGCTTCTCAGAATTTCGGAGCGGATATGCGCCGGGATTTGTTTATAAAGATCCAAAAACTGTCTGTTTCCGATGCGGAGCAGTATGACGGAGGTTCGCTGGTAACGAGACTGACAAATGATGTGACCCAGCTCACAAACTTTATCAACGGTATAATGCGCATCTTTGTCAAAGCTCCGGTTGTCTGCATAGGCGGTATAATACTTGCGTCAAGGCTAAACATACGGTTGCTGCCTATAATAGCCGGTGTTGTTTTCGTATCATTTTTATCTATCGGCTTGAGCATGAAGCTCTCATATCCTGTTTTTGCGAAGGTTCAAACCGCGATCGACCGTATGAATACGACTGTCAGAGAATATCTGATCGGTATTCGGCTTGTTAAAGCATTCGGCAGGTTTAGGCACGAAGAGCAGCGCTTTGAGCAGGCAAACGAACTCTTGTCTCGCACAACGATTAAAGCGAGCAGGATTATGAGTATGTTTTCACCGGTCAGTAATCTTGCCGGCAACGCGGGAATAGTCTTGGTACTTTTTGTCGGCGTAAGCCTTGTTCCGAAGGGTGAAATGGAGATAGGGCAGATAATGGCGTTTGTAACGTACATGACTCAGATTCTTGTTTCAATGACTATGATCTCTAATATGCTTAATGTTTTTGTCAGAACAAAGGCATCATATTCAAGAATCGCCGAGCTTATGAACATGCCCGACAGTGAGGACTATGAAGCACCGGCAAGGGAAGGCGGGGCATACAACGCTGAGAGTATACTCGAGTTGAACGGAGTTTGGTTTGAATATCCGCTTGCGACCGGGGATATTGCGCTTGCCGGCATAAGCTTTAGTATCGGCAGGGGTCAGACTTTGGGCGTTATAGGGCCGACCGGTTCGGGCAAAAGCTCTCTTGCCGCTCTTTTGCTCAAGTTTTACGGTATAAGTGGAGGAAAAATTATTTTCGCGGGCGAAGATATAAGCAATATAACGCCGTTTGAGCTTCGCAAGCGAGTATCGATAGTTCCTCAGGCTCCGATGCTTTTCACCGGAACAATACGCGAGAACATTCTGGCCGGCAACCGGGATTTAAGCGAGGAAGAAATGTGCGAGTGCGCGCGCATAGCAATGGCAGACGAGTTTGTAACTGCTTCTAAAGACGGCTATGATACTATGCTTGGTCAGGGCGGAATCAACCTTTCCGGAGGGCAGAAACAGCGTCTTTCTATAGCAAGGGCGCTGGCTTCCAAGCCAGAGCTCTTGATTCTGGACGATTGTACAAGCGCTCTTGATGCTTTGACGGAGGCGAAAGTGCTGGACAGACTCAGGAGCGGAATATCGCACATGAGCTGTATACTAATATCGCAAAGAATTTCAACAGTAATGCGTACGGATAAAATACTGGTGCTTGCTAACGGAAGGCAGGCCGGGTTTGGCTCACATGAAGAGCTTATGACTTCATGCGAGGAGTACAGGGGGATTTATGATTCGCAAATAGGCGGAAGCACCGAAGACGGCAACGCTTTTAAAGCGGGATCGGAGGCGGTTTTAAATGGCTGAGCCTGTAAGGAAAACCTCTCAAACTTCGGGCATTCCTGCCGGCATACCCGCAGGGATCAGAAGGCAGGGTGGAGGGGCCGCAGCTTCAAGATTTGCTCCCGTGGTTAAAGCAAGGGATACAAGAGGAACGATAAAAAAACTGTTTCTCCTTTATGTCAAAGAAGGCAAGCGGCTGTTTGCGGTATTTCTGCTGCTGCTAGGTTCGACTGTCGCGCTGCTGAACGCGCCGAATCTTATAGGTAAGATTGTTAACGCGATAGACGGTTCCGGCGGCGATAATGCGGCTATACACGGTATGATACAGGTTTTGCTTGCGCTGTACATCTGTGACTGGATTTTTGCGACGGTTCAGGGCTATATAATTGCCGGAGCATCGCAAAAGGCCGTCAGGGCACTGAGAAGAGGTCTCTTTGCGAAAATGCAGCGGCTTGCGCTCGTGTACCATGATACCCATACTCACGGCGAGCTTATGAGCAGACTGACAAACGACATTGACAATATTTCCGGCACCATTGCGGCATCAACAAGCCAGCTTATGAACTCTGCGGTCATGGTTTTCGGCTCGATGTTTTTTATGGTAAGGCTGAGCCCTGTGCTTTCTGCGGTAACGCTGATAACTCTGCCTCTCGTGCTCATGCTGACAAAGGGAATAGCGAAAAAATCCAAGGCAATGTTTATCGGACAGCAGAGAGAACTCGGCAAACTAAACGGTGTTATAGAGGAAAACATCTCCGGGCTTCGTATGGTTAAGGCGTTTAACCAAGAGTCCGAAAATGTGAATAAATTCGATAAAATAAACTCCGAGCTTTTGAATCATTCTTCAAGAGCGCAGATTTGGTCCGGTTTCCTGATGCCGATGATGAACGTAATAACAAACGTCGGGTATACATTTATAGCTATAGTCGGCTGCATACTTGCGGTTAACGGAAAGATACTTCCGGGAACAATAGTCAGCTTTATCGCGTATTCAAGGCAGTTTGTCAGACCGCTTAACGACATAGCGGGGACGTTTAACTCTTTGCAGTCCGCTCTTGCCGGCGCGGAAAGAGTTTTTGACGTTATGTCCGAGGCAGAGGAAACGAAGGACAAGGCAAACGCAGTCGAGTTGACTGATGCCAAGGGCATCATAGAGTTCAGAGATGTTTGCTTTGGATATGTCGACGGCGTAAACGTACTGAAAAACGTATCTTTCAAGGTGAACCATGGTCAAACCGTCGCGCTTGTCGGAAAGACCGGAGCGGGGAAAACGACGATAGTTAACCTTCTGACAAGGTTTTACGATATATCCTCCGGCAGCATAACCATAGACGGCAGAGACATACGGGAATATACGAGAGACAGCCTGCGTAAGGCGTTTACGGTTGTCTTACAGGATACTTGTCTTTTTACGGGAACCATAGCCGAAAACATAAAATACGGCCGGCCGGAAGCGAGCGATGTGGAGGTTATAGAGGCTTCAAAAGCCGCAAACTCGTTTTCCTTCATAAAAAGATTGCCGCAGGGGTATGATACTATGGTATCGGGAGCTGTTGACACGCTTTCTCAGGGGCAGCGCCAGCTCATAGCGATAACAAGGGCAGTGCTGTGTCCCGCTCCTGTGCTTATTCTTGACGAAGCGACTTCAAATGTAGATACAAAGACCGAAAAAAAGATTCAGCAGGCCCTTCTTCGTTTCAAGTCCGGAAGAACAAGTTTCGTGATAGCTCACAGGCTGTCCACGATTAAGGATGCTGATGTGATAATGGTTATCGACGACGGAATGATTATAGAAAGCGGAACACATGCTGAGCTCTTGAATCTCGACGGGACATATGCGGTTATGTATAATTCACAGATGTCGGGGATATAGCGTGATATATATAACAGTAATCGAGCGTTATTACGGAGGTAAGTCATGCCTATTCTTTCAACATATATTCTGCCTCATCCGCCGGTGCTTTTACCGGAAATCGGGCAAGAGCGATCTCGCGAGCTTGAAGTTACAACGAATGCTTACATGAAAGCCGCAAAAATGGTTGCGGACGATAGCCCCGATACAATTATTGTGATAACTCCGCATTCCGTAGCATACTCGGATTATATTCACATTTCACCGGGAGCCCGCGCCTCGGGTGACTTTTCGGCGTTTGGCTGTAAAGAGCTTTCGTTTGACGCTGTTTACGATGCGGAATTTGTGTCGAGGGTAACGGATATCGGTACGGGTATGAAGCTGTATTGCGGCGTATCCGGGGAGCGCGCAGCGGGTTTGGATCACGGAACGCTCGTGCCTCTTTACTTTGTCAACAAGTTTTATACAGGCTATAAGCTTGTCAGGATTTCTATATCGGGTTTATATCGTGGATACCTTTATGCGTTTGGCAAAGCGATTAAACAAGCCGTTGACGAGCTTGGGAGAAAGACCGTAATCATCGCAAGCGGAGATTTGAGCCACAAATTAACGCATACCGGCCCTTACGGCTTCTCGGCTCAAGGTCCGGTGTTTGACAGGCAAGTAACAGATGCAATGAAAAATGCGGATTTTCTGCGATTTATGACTACGGAGGCGGAACTGTGCGAAGAGGCTGCCGAATGCGGACTTCGGTCGTTTGTTATCATGTCGGGGGCTCTCGACAGGACGGATGTTAAAGCCGAGTTTCTGTCATACGAAGGGCCTTTCGGTGTCGGTTACGGAATCTGCGCTTATAAGCCGCTCGGGCAAAACGAAGACAGAAATTTCGGCGAGCAGCTTGAGGCACAAAACAGGGCAAAAATTTCTAGGATAAGAAAAAACCAAAGCAAATACGCCTGTCTTGCACAGAAAACTCTAGAAAGCTACTTGAAAAAAGGCGGAGACGCAGATATTCACGAGGAAGACATGGATGACGGGATGTATGAAAAGGCCGGAGTGTTCGTATGCCTGAAAAAACACGGTGAGCTTCGCGGCTGCATAGGGACGATACTGCCCGTCAGACGGAATGTCGCGGACGAGATTGTTACAAATACGATATCGGCGGCAACACAGGACGGCCGCTTTGACCCGGTCACCGAAGACGAGCTGGACGATATAACCTACACTGTAGATGTTTTGACGCTGCCGGAAAAATGTGTGTATGAGGATCTTGATCCGGATATTTACGGTGTGATCATTACGAGCGGGCAAAAACGGGGTGTTTTGCTGCCCGATCTCGAAGGGATAGATACAAGAGACAAACAGCTGTCAACCGTTTTGAAGAAAGCCGGGATAGGAAAAAAGGAAGCTTACTCGCTGGAAAGATTTAGCGTGAAGAGATTTGCCTAGAAACACCGTCGCTCACCGGCGGCAAAATGTGTTGATTTTGATGTTGACTGATATTATAATGTAATTGAATGATAAAAGACGGATTGCCGGTAAATTATGATCGGTAAGCGCCGGATGAGTCAAAAATTTCCAAAGCAGCGTGAGCGGCAAGGCAAGAGAGCGAGGCATCGGAACGAAAGGTTTCGATGTATCAAGCAGTCGGTTTGGCTTTGCGGTTTTCGTTGAAACCCCGTTGATTCAGCGTTTACCCAGGTAATGCATTGAGTAAAAATTTGGAGGTTAGTATGGGATTATCATATCAAAGACAGACGGTATGGAGTAAAATCAACGAGAATGAAAGAAAAGATGTTTATGCTTTTTGTGACGACTATAAGGCATTTTTGGATGCTTCAAAGACCGAAAGGCTATCTGTTAATGAAATTGTGCGCAGAGCCAAGGAAAAAGGCTTTAAATGCGCTTGCGAGTTTGAAAAGCTTGTTCCCGGCGATAAAGTATACTCGGTTAATAAGAATAAAAACGTTGTTCTTGCCGTTATAGGCAAAAAGGGACTTTGCGAAGGTATGAACATAGTAGGCAGCCACATCGACTCGCCCAGACTTGATATCAAGCAGGTTCCCCTTTACGAAGAAAAAGGTGTTTCGCTTCTAAAAACACATTACTACGGCGGAATACGCAAATACCAGTGGGTTGCAAGGCCCCTTGCCCTGTACGGCACAGTTGTGAAGGCTGACGGAAGCATAGTTGAAATCGCTATAGGCGATAAAGACGAAGATCCCGTTTTCTACATAACCGACTTGCTTCCCCACCTTGCGGCAAAGCAAAACGACAAGAAACTCGGCCAGGCTATTGAAGGCGAAGAGCTTAACATACTTATAGGCGGCAACCCTTCAGACGAAGCGGCCGAAGATAAAAAAGCCGTTAAACTTAACGTTTTGAAGCTGCTTAACGAAAAATACGGCATAGTTGAAGAAGACTTTGTCAGCGCCGAGCTTGAAGCTGTTCCTGCCGGAGCGGCAAGAGACGTAGGTCTTGACAGAAGCTTTATCTCAGCGCACGGGCATGACGACAGAGTATGCGCTTTTACTTCCATGAAGGGCATTTTCGAGACCGAAAGCTGCGAAAAGACAGCTGTAGCATTGTTTGCCGATAAAGAAGAAATCGGAAGCGTCGGTAATACCGGCATGGCTTCCAGGTATTTCGCAAATCTTGTTGCCGCTATGATTGAGAAACAGAATGACGGCGTTTGCACTCCCGTTATGCTCAGCAAGGCTCTTGCTTCGAGCAGCATGTTGTCTGCCGACGTTGCAGCCGGAATCGATCCGACATTCCCGAAGGTTCACGACGAGCTAAACGGCGCATTCATGGGCCAGGGTACAACTATCGTCAAATACACCGGCAGCAGAGGAAAAGGCGGATGCAGCGATGCAAACGCTGAGTTTGTCGGCAGAATCAGAAAGCTTTTGAACGACAACAATGTAATCTGGCAGACATCCGAGCTCGGCAGAGTCGATGAGGGTGGTGGCGGAACGATTGCTTATATACTCGCGGCAGAAAACATGGAGGTTCTCGATCTGGGTGTTCCGGTACTGAGCATGCATGCTCCTTTTGAGCTCGTATCAAAGACCGACGTTTATATGACCTACAGAGCGTATAAGGTATTCTATAACAATTTTGTGTAAAAATTTTGCGTGGAGAATTTGCATAAGTAAGTAAACGGTAAATTCTCTGAGGAAGTTAAATACCACAAAATTTACTTGAGCGGTACTTGACCGAAGTAAAATTAAGAGGCTGTATCCGGGATTTTATGAAATCACCGGATACAGCCCTTTTGTTTTGCCTTTATCAACTCTTTGGCTGTATAAAAGATTATATAAAATTTATCTGAGCTCGTATTTGAGGCTCAAACTTCTTAAAAAGCTCATAACCTTTTTCCATAAATCCGATTATGTCAGTATCTTTGTAAATACCGTTCAGTGCTTCGAGCAGAGGTACCCCGTCAACTTTTACACTGTAAAACGATTCGTAGGCATAGGTCGTGTAAGGATATTTTTCGGATAAACGCTTATCGTTGCGCGTAACCGTATCAACTGCCGCTTCACTGAAAATCCATTTTAAATGAGGAGTTTCGTATTCGGCCTTGTCGTCATCAAAATGAAGGTGCCACACATCGAACCACACAAAATGTATAATTTCGTGTATTGCAACGCCTAAAGCGCCCTTTTCACTGTATTTGTAAAATACATCAAAAGTATGAGTGTCAAGAAAACGCGGGCATATAGGGTTCAAAACGATATTCCCCACAATTTTGTTAAAACCGCTGCGGCAGTCTATCTCGAAGGCAGTGGAAAAAGCGTCAGTGAGTTCGTCTTTGTACAGGTTTAGGTGCTCGTTATATTTGTTAACTTTACCCGCTAAGTTTTTTTCCTCGGATTTATATAACTCGTACAGTTTTTCACTAAGGTAACCCGGCTGTTGTTCCCGCGCTAAAAGATCGAATTCACCGCGGTTAAGCTGCGGAAAAACCTCAAACAGCGAACTGCGCCACCAATCTGTGCTTTTTTCGGTCTGAAAGAGCAATATGCTTTCGATGCTGTAGTTAAACCCGGGGTTGATAAATCTCAAATCCATTTATTTCCCTCCATGTGTCGCGTTTTACGTGTCGAGCTGTAGCGTCAAAAACTGCGAAACGGATAAACCGCTCAGTCGATTTTTGTTTTGTTTAATATAACAGTACTTCGGTACGAGTAACCCATAAGCATTTTATGCGGTGTTTAACTTCCGCGATAATAGTACTACATCGCTAAAGTATAGTAAAGAGCCTCAAGCATGTAAGTGTTGAGTTTTGCGCACGACAATTTTTCAAATATCAGCATTATTTTCTGTTGACACATATATGAACATGTGATAATATGAACATATGAACAATGATTCATTTATGAGGTGAGTATATGGAACATTTAAACGACAATCCTGTTTGCGACTGTACACATGCGGACGCGGTAGAACAGGCTAGGCAGCTCATGCTTGACGACGAGCTTGTATATGATATAGCGGACTTTTTTAAGATTTTCGGTGATTCTTCCAGAGTAAAGCTTTTGTATACGCTGCTTGAACAGGAGCTTTGTGTCGGGGATTTGGTCGCAGCACTTGGCATGACGCAATCTGCGGTATCACATCAGCTCAAGACTTTGCGCATTTCCGGACTGGTTAAATACAGAAAAGACGGAAAAACCGTATACTACAGTCTTGACGATGAACACGTTTCCGTACTTTTAAGGCAGGGCATGGAACATATTAAACACAAAAAGGGCGGATTAAATAACGCCTGATACAGGCGGTTATGCCAAACGGGTTTCGTACGCAATTTTTAACACTTCGGCAGGAAGTTTTAACTGTCAGGCAAGATGCGAAATATAAACCGGGGCGGGAGTTCTCGGTACGACGAGTTTTGCGGGAGAATATTATATCAGAAACAGATTCAGGGGAGGACAGCATGTCAGAGACCGTATTTTTATTGGAGGGGCTTTGCTGCGCCAATTGTGCGGCGAAAATCGAGGCCAGGGCGAAAAAGCTTGACGGAGTCGCAGAGTCAATGTTGAACTTTGTTAGCCAAGAGCTGAAGCTAATATTTGATGCATCTATAACAGATGAAGACGAATTATTCGGTTACACAATGGCAATAGTTAAAAGACTGGAGCCCGGTGTAGCTGTGAGCAAAAAGCAACAGGGGCATAAAACAAAGAACAGCCGCGGTTGCTGCTCGGGAGATTCCGAGGCTTCTTTCTCGCACGAAAAAAGCCATAAACACGACCACGGCGGCAGCTGCGGCTGTGAAAGCGGACACGCGGAACACGGACATGAACACAAAGAGCGTTCAGATGCTCACGGACACAGTCATGAAGACGGCGATTTCGGTAAAGCCGAGCTTGTTACATCTTTAATCGGCGTTGCTGTTTATATCTGCGCATTTGTCTTCGGGGGGGCAAACGAAACTTTGCGTTTGGCCTTGTTTCTGGCAGCGTACATTTTTTTGGGCTGGAACGTTGTGCTTGCGGCTATAAAGAACATTTGCGCCGGAGAGCTTTTTGACGAGAATTTTCTAATGAGTGTTTCGACGGTCGGAGCGTTTTTCATCAGGGAATATCCCGAAGCGGTTGCGGTTATGCTGTTTTACAAAATTGGGGAATATTTGCAGAGTAAGGCTGTCGGAAGGTCGAGAAAATCCGTAAGAGCTCTTATGGAGCTTAAACCCGAATATGCAAATATAAGCGTTAACGGCGAACTTGTGAAAGTTGATCCTTCAGATGTCGGGATAGGAGAGATAATAACCGTTCTCCCGGGAGAAAAAGTTCCTCTGGACGGGACGGTAGTCTCCGGTGACTCTCAGACGGATGCGGCTTCTTTGACGGGCGAATCCGTTCCGGTCGCGGTAGCGGAAGGGAGCGAAGTTCTGAGCGGTGTAATTAACATTAACGGCATTTTAAAGATAAAAACTTCCAAGCTTTATTCGGATTCTACGGTTGCGAGGATACTCGAGCTTGTCGAGAATGCTTCCTCAAAAAAGGCTCCGACCGAGAAGTTTATAACAAAGTTTTCAAAAATTTATACTCCGGCTGTCGTTGCGGCAGCCATACTGCTTGCGGTTGTACCGCCGCTGCTTCTGGGCTGGTCAGAGTTCTACTCGTGGCTAAAGAGTGCTCTGGTTTTCCTTGTGGTATCGTGCCCGTGCGCTCTCGTGATATCGATACCGCTATCGTTTTTCAGCGGAATCGGAACCGCTTCGAAAAAAGGCATATTGATAAAAGGCGGAAACAGTCTGCAAGAACTTGCAAACGTCGATACCGTCGTATTTGACAAAACAGGAACCTTGACGGAGGGCGTGTTCGAAGTAAAGGAAATAATACCTGCCAAAGGCATAAGCGAAGAGCGGATACTCGAAACCGCGTATTGCGCCGAACAGTTCTCAACTCACCCGATTGCAAAAGCGGTTTCGGCGGAGGTCAAAAAAAGAGGGGCGGGCGGCGCGAAAACAGCCGCGGATGTGAAGGAGACTGCCGGGCACGGTATCAGAGCGGTCGCGGACGGAAAGAGCATCTGCTGCGGAAACGCCCGGCTAATGAAGGCTGAGGGTATAACAGTACCCGAGTATTCCGGCGAAGGCTCTGTGCTTTATGTCTCCGAGCAGGGAAAATACCTCGGCTGTGTAATAATTGCCGATAAAATAAAGCCGGACTCGGTTAAGGCTATATCCGAACTGAAAAAGCTAGGAATAAGGCGTACCGTCATGCTGACAGGCGACAGAAGGGCTACGGCTGAGGAAGTTGCGAAAAAAACAGGTGTCGATGAGTTCTACTGCGAGCTTCTCCCGGATCAAAAGGTCGAAATGCTCGAGAAGCTGTACGGCGCGGGAGAAAAGACGAAAATCGCGTTTGCCGGCGACGGGATAAACGATGCCCCGGTTCTCGCAAGGAGCGATGTAGGGTTTGCCATGGGCGGGCTTGGCTCTGATGCGGCGATTGAAGCCGCAGATATAGTAATAATGAACGACGAACCGGCAAAGATTGGCGAGGCCGTTAAAGTTTCTAGAAAAACAATGGCGATTGTTAAGCAAAACATTACGATTGCGCTATTTTTCAAGTTTGCAGTGCTGCTTCTCAGCGTTTTGCGGCTGTCGTCGCTTTGGATGGCCGTGTTCGCTGATGTAGGAGTCTGCCTGATTGTTATATTCAACTCAATGAGAGTCAATGAAAAAGTCCGCAGGCAAAGACCGGTGTAGACGTTTAAGCCAAAGGCGTTCTTTAAGGATGGCAATAGGTAACTACTGGTTAATCACTTTTGACGGATACTCGGCTGATTTAATCCGCGCATCGTTGTCCGCAACGGCGTTGTACGGCCTTTGCGCGGAGAGGGGGATTGCGGTTGTCCATTGCGGGCGCAACCGTTCAAACAAATCAGCACTTACATAATAAAAAACGTGTGCATTAGGACTGTTTTACGATTTGTTGTAAAACAGTCTTTTTTGCGCTTTTCTACAAGAAAAGGCGAACGGTGCCGACAAAATGTTTTCTTAAAGAAACATATCGAACGCATATACGAAGTGCATAAAAAATTTATATAAATATGTTAAAAAATTGTTGCTTTTATATAAAGCATATATTACAATTGAAAATAAGTGGGAGTTTGTGGAGTGTTGTTAAGCATTTGTGAAGAAAAGTGGTGATGAAGTGTTTAGAGGAGAGGCTCAGTACAGTATTGACAGTAAAGGCAGAATAATCGTGCCCGCAAAGTACAGGGAACAGCTCGGAGAGCATTTCATAATTACAAAAGGGCTTGATAACTGCCTGTTCGTATACCCGCTTAAAGAATGGGAAGAATTTGAAAAGAAGGTTAACGCGCTCCCGATTACTGATCCGAAGGTAAGAAGGTTTAACAGAACTTTTATCGGCGGCGCGGCAGATGCGGAAACCGATTCGCAGTTCAGAGTAATGGTTCCTGCTAATCTTAGGGAGTATGCGGGAATAACGAAAGAAGTTGTTTTGGTCGGACAAATATCAAGAATAGAAATGTGGAGCCTTGAAGCTTGGCAGAGATATAACGAAGCCGATGATGCAATGGACGACGATGTTGCGGCAAAGATGGCCGAATTCGGAATTTAAGTTAATTTCGGTTAAGTCGCATATTGTGCCCGCAAGCGTTCCGCCGGTTAAGAGAGTGCTGGGTGTACCTGCAGCAAAAGGTTATTACGGGTGAGAAAATGGATTATAGACACATGTCGGTTCTTCTCAACGAAAGTGTTGAGGCTCTGAACATAGAGGCAAGGCCTAACGGGATTTACCTTGACGGTACGCTCGGCGGCGCGGGGCACAGTAAGGTCATACTCTCGAAGCTTGGGGAAAAGGGTCTGCTGCTCGGCATTGACCGGGACAAAGAAGTCTTTTCGAACGCCTCGAAGATTTTAAACGATTATTACGGAAAATTTATACTTGTTCACGGAAATTTCTGCGATATAAACGAAATTGCCGACAGCCAAGGCATTGACGCGCTGGACGGAGCAATATTGGATCTTGGTGTATCGTCCTATCAGCTTGATAATCCCGAAAGAGGATTTTCTTATATGCATGATGCGGCGCTGGATATGCGTATGGACGCTGAATCAACGCTCACCGCATATGATATTGTTAACGGCTGCTCGGAACAAGAACTAAACTCGATTATCTTTAATTACGGTGAAGAAAGATGGGCAAAGAGGATAGCGGAGTTTATCGTTAAGGAAAGAGCGGAAAAGCCGATTAAAACGACGTTTGAGCTCGTAAGCGTTATTAAAAAAGCCGTTCCGAAGGCAGCAAGAGAAGATGGCCCGCACCCGGCAAAAAGAACGTTTATGGCGATAAGAATCCAGGTTAATCAGGAACTTAAGATACTTGAAAAAGCGATATCGGATATAGTGAGCAGGCTCAGTGCCGGCGGGAGAATAGCCGTAATCACGTTTCACTCTCTCGAAGACAGAATTATTAAGAACGCATTTAAAACCCATGAAAATCCGTGCGACTGCCCGCGGGAATTACCGGTTTGCGTCTGCGGCAAGAAACCGCAGCTTAGAATCATAACGCGCAAACCGATACTGCCTTCGCAGGCCGAACTTGACAACAACCACAGAGCGTCCAGCGCGAAGCTCAGAGTAGCCGAGAAAATATTGCCGAAGTAATATATGGTTAGTGCCGCATCAGTACTTCAGCGATTAGCCGGCACGTTGGTTCCGGTGGTAATGTCTTTTTGCATAAAGAACAGGCGAGATGGATAAATAAAGATGGAGGTTCGGAATGTCCGCAAACAGAACAAGCCCGCCGAGACGAAGAGCAACAGGCTCGTACTCGGGATATAACGCTTATATGAGCAGGAGTTTCGCAAACACATCCGAGGCCTTCGAGCTTGCTCCGGACGAGGTTTTTTCACCGAAAAGACCTAACCCGGCGAGAAAGCACACATCAAAATCTGTTCCGGCGCGCAAAACGGAGCATGACAGGCACAGGCATGACGAGCGTATCAGACAGATAAGGCAAAGAAACAAGCCTGTGTATGAGTTTGTCAAAGAAAAATCGGCAGTGCCCGCGCTTAACATTGTTACCGTGTTTGTGATTGCGACTTGCGCGTTTGTCTGGCTTGCAACGTTCAGCTACGGAAATATCCTGAAGCGAGATCTTGTTAAAGCTCAGACGGAATACACCGAACTTGTCGAGAAAAACGACAACGAGAGATACTTAGCGACAAAAGCGCTTAACTTTGAAGAAATCGAAAAAATCGGCTTGACGAGGCTTGATATGAAGAAGCCTACCGAAGCCCAGAAAATATATATCGATGTCCCGAAAAACAGCTATGTTGTTTCATTTAAGGCCGAAGAGCCTCAAAAAGAGTTTAAGCTCAGCCTCGGGAATTTATTCAACCTTTTCAGATAGAACGTTAAGGATTGTCAGGATCTAACCGGCACTGTATTTATTGCGGTTAAACCATTACTCGGCTTGCATTTGCGACAAAGCAGGCTTTTTAGGGATTGATATAATGGCGTACGAAAAAGGCCGCGGGAGCGGGAGAGGGCATAATCGTGAAGACCTGCCAGGGAGAGCCGCCGCAAGACCGGCCCCCCGCAAAAGAGTAAAAGAGCCGAGGCTGCTCGGCAAGACTCTGAGGGTTAGGCTGATTGCGTTTGCGTGCCTGGTGTGTATAGCCTTTCTGGCTTACAGAATATTGTATATAAAGATGACATTTGGCAAAGACTTTGAAAAAAAGGCGATACAGCAGCTTGCGAACAACGGCTCTACCGGACAGCAGGAGATAGTTCCGAACAGAGGCGCAATAGTCGACAGAAACAACGAAAGAAGTCTTGCGATAGGTATAAGAACCTACGCGGTTTTTATTGACGTAAAAGTACTTGTTACATTGGATGACGAAATACAGGAAAACAGTATAAAAAAGCTTTCCGAGGTTATAAACCGACCTTATAATGAGTTATACGCATATCTTGCCGTAACAAAAGAATACGACGAGGAAGGCAAGGTTATCAAAATAACCCCGGAATACAACACGCCCTATCTTGTCATCGCAAAGGACATACCCAGGGAACAAGCCGTCAAGCTAGAGGAGTTGAATCTTCGCTGCGTCTATCTTCAGGAAGGAACAAAACGGATGTATCCTGAAGGAGATTTGGCGGCGAGCACAATCGGTTTTACCAGAGGAGACGCTTCCTGGGGAATAGAGCTGATGTACAACTCATTTCTCTCCGGTATGCCGGGGCGCATTTTCAGAGAGTTCAGCGATTCGGGTTCGGTGCTTCCGAAACGTGTTGAAGCTGTTGACGGTTACACGGTTGTTACAACCTTGGATTTTCATTTGCAGCAAAAAGCCGAAGAACTCACGAAAAAGTACGGGGACAGTTATAAAGCAAAGCACGCTTCAACGATAGTTATGGATCCCAATACCGGCGAAGTTGTGGCGATGGCGGCATATCCGAGTTTTGATCTGAGCGCGCCGGCTGACGCCTCAAAAGTTACGAGTGCGCATAAAAGTGCGGAATGGTCCGAGCTTTCATCTGAAGAACAGCTTGAAAAAATAATGGAAGTATGGAAAAACTATAACATATCTTCGACTATCGAACCGGGTTCGATTTTCAAACCGTTGGTAGTCGCAGCTGCTCTTGAAGAAGGCATCATCACGCCGGAATCGAGATTTTACTGCAAGGGCTATAAAAGCGTGGCGGATTATGATATCTACTGCCATAAAAGAACGGGCCACGGAAACCTTTCTTTGACAGAAGCGCTCGCGCAGTCCTGCAATGTCGCTTTGATGGACATTGCCGAACATATGGGGCGGGATGTTTTTTACAAATATCAGCGCGATTTCGGCTTCGGAGAAAAAACCGGCATCGACCTTCCCGGAGAAGAAAATGCCGAGTCGCTCGTATACAGTCTTGCTAATCTCAACGCGGCCGAGCTTGCGACAAGTTCGTTCGGGCAGCGTTTTAACTGTACTCCGATTCAGATAGTAGATGCTTTTGCTTCGATAATAAACGGCGGAAACCTAATGAAGCCGTATGTCGTGTCAAGAGTTTTGGACAAAGACAACAATCTCGTGTATGAAAACAAGCCGACTATAACCAGGAAAGTGATTTCTCCGGAAACGTCTGAATACATGAAAAACGCGCTTATAGAAGTCGTTAAGCCGACCGGTACGGGCCGCAGGGCTTTTATCGACGGGTACAGCATCGGAGGCAAAACCGGAACGGCTGAGCAAGGACGAAAAGATACGCCTGACTATCATTACGCCGTTTCGATGATAGGTTTTTTGCCGGCTGATGACCCCCAATACATTGTCCTGACGCTTATTGATTATCCGGACAGTTATATTGAAGGAAGCACATCTGCGGCTCCCATGCTAGGAGAAATGCTTAAGGAAATCATCACATACAAGAATATACAGCCGGGAACGGATTCCGAGAGCATACTTGCTCTTCAGTCATCAACAGAAATGATGACGGTGCCCGATCTGGTCGGCAAGGACATAAAAACAGCGGTAAGCGAGCTAAACAAACAAGGTTTCGAATATGAGTTTATAGGCGGAGCGGGTACGGTTGTTTCTGAACAATATCCTGCCGCGGGATCGAAAGTATCCAAATTGACTGTGGTTTTCGTGAAGCCCGCTGACTCGGGAGACGCACAGCTTACAGCCGTTCCGAATGTGTCCGGCATGAATGTACATGATGCGAAAAATCTATTGATAAGCAGTGGGTTTGAACCTGTGATATTCTATGACGAGCAGTTGTCAAGCGACAGTCCGATAACATCCGCTTCGGGCGGTGCAACTGATGAAGATGTATCTGCCGGTTCGGACGAAACGCTGAATTACAATGTATATCTTCAAACCCCGGAACAAGGCGTAAAAGTGCCTTCGGGAATGCAGATAAAGCTCAAGGCGCGTTATAATACGCCGCCGGAAAAACCGAGTCCGTAAAGACAGCCGTTTAAAAGCGAAAAACGCGTAAAGCGCGCAGTGCGGCGTTTATGTCTCTTAATCCCCGGAAACAGCGTAGTTGTGCGGGTACAGCCTAAGCTATAAAAGGCTAAGTTACTATACTCTTGTTTGTCTGTACTACCTGTCAGTAGTATCCTCCTATATTTGGTCAGAGGGCATACCAAACGATGTTTGGTATGCCTCTGACTATGTTGACAATATTACGCGGAAGTTAAATACCTAATAAAATACTTGCGAGGTTACTCGCGGCGAGCCGGAGCATTTATGCACCTTGCAAGGGTACGATAAAATATAACGTGGGTTTAGTTATATTTTATTGCCGAAATAATAGAAGGTAACGGTTTTTGATGTGTCGTCCCAACTGTATCTGATGCTTAAAGCATCGGCGAAATATTTAACGGGAATGTACATTCTATCGTGTTTAATTGTGGCAGGCGCGTCCATTACGATATTACTGCCGTTTACGCTTAATATGTTTGAACCTTTTTTAACCGAAATTAATATAGAACCGTTCTTGAGTGTAGCGGTTTCGGAAGCGGCGTTCCAACTTAGGCTGTTCGCCGGCAGTCCGAGTGCAACAGATAACCATTTTGTGGGTATCATAGTCCGTCCGTTTTCAATATAAAGCGGAGCGTCGATTATTCTTGAAAAATTATCAATGACTATTGCTTTACTGTTGATCTTCAGCTTGATTACCGGGCTGTAATCAGAAAGCTCTATAACCATGGCTTTGCCGTTTTTTTCGCAAAGCGCGTATCTGCCGTTAAAGGGCTGAAGCACGTCGTATTCCGCTTTTAGAACAGAGAAACCGCTTGTGTTAACAAGTCCGTATTTGTCGGAGTTCTTAACGATAAAAACGCCGCCGTAAGGGCCCGAAATGCCTTCATAGTTGCCGGAGAGCACGGTGCGGCCGCTGTTGTCCAACAAATCGGTCGAGTCCTGTTTTTGAGCTGAAAAGTATTCGCCTGTTTCGGTAATGCTGTCGTATACAAACTGCGTTATCTCGTTTCCGTAGGAATTCAACAGTGCAAATTTACCGTTTATTTCCGCCGAGTAAACCGGGTTTTTAGCCGAACCTGCGCTTAGCAGGTCCAGAGAATCGTATTTCTTATCGTTAACTGCTTTGCCGTTAGAGCCTATGAGCAAGTATTTGCCGGATGAGTCCTGAGCATACTCTTTAGCGATGTATAAAGCGGAAGCGCCGGAATCTATACTCTCATATCCGGCAAGCGTCAGCTCAGCTCCCGAGCTGTTTATAAGCCCTGCTTTCTTGTCGGTTTTATATACCGCGATACCGTTTGTGTCAAAGAAAAGAGGTTCATCGTATTTGGCTTCCGCAACTGTTGTTCCGGTACGGCTGATTACTCCCCATTTTCCGTCTTTAAAAAACGAAGCATACTTGTTACTGAAATGCGTTGCATCGGTAAAAATATTCGGGATAACCACGTTATCGGAAGTGTCGATATAGCCGATATTACCATCTTTGAGGAACGGTATCAGGCCGTTGTCGGATAATCTTCCCAGCCAAGCGTAAGCCGTGGGCACCAGATATTTGCCGGTCGAGCTTACCAGTCCGTAAAGCCCTCTCTCGATAACCTTAAACGTGTTGTCGTCTATCGTTCTGAAAATATTGTCGTAAGTAAAAGATGTTACGGGGTTTCCGTTACTGCCGATTATACCGTAGTAACCGGAGTAACACGCGATGAAAAAGTCCGGCCCGAGGTCAATCGGTTCGTCAAAGATGAACGGAACAGCTTCTGTGAGATTTCCTGTCAATACTCCGAAAAGCCCGTTAGCTGAAAGTGATATGAGGTCATATGAAGGATAGTATCTGAAATCGGAAAATGAACCGTATATAAAAGGGGTTAGCGGTTCGCCCGCTTTGCTTAAAAATCCGCCGCGCTCCTGTTTATCAACCGCAAAAATGTAACCGTTGTCAAGCACGCTTTTTATGGTATAATTATCGGACACAGCGCGGACAGACGGCGCTGCGGCGTATATCTCCGTTTGATTTATAAAAACAGAAAACACCAGCAAAGCTGCCAAAAATAAAAAGCTTTTCTTTTTCATGATAATTGCTCCAATCTTTTTAGTAAGTGCCGAACAAGCCGGGCAGAGCGCCGCAAAGCGGACGGCTGCAAAAACGGAACGATGACTTGCGAAGCCGGATATTGCCGAGATTAAGTTTATTCAGAGTCTGTCAGTTATAAATCTACTGTTTTTGAGGTGTAGCATGAACTTATTTACAATTATTTTAACCGCTTTTTCCCTTTCTATGGATGCATTTGCCGTTTCGGTGGCATACGGTATTTCGCTGAAAAAGCTAAATGTCACTGAACCGGTTAAAGTCGGTCTGTATTTCGGTACCGCTCAGTTTTTGATGCCGCTGCTCGGTTGGCTGCTGGCATCGGGCTTTATGGAGTATATTAAAGACTACGATCACTGGATTGCGTTTATTCTCCTTTCGGTCATAGGCGGTAAGATGATTTACGGTTCGGTTACGGAAAAAGAGAGTGAAAACGCGACGTTTAATTCCTCGGTTCTCGGCATGACCGTTCTGGCGATTGCCACAAGCATAGACGCTCTTGCTGCCGGAATAAGCTTTGCGCTCATTGACACGAATGTACTGTTCGCTTCCGGCGTTGTCGGTATCGTGACGTTTGTGGTGTGCGCGTTCGGAACGTATTTCGGCAAAAAACTCGGGCTTTTGTTCAGAAAAAGAGCTGAAATCCTCGGCGGCGGAGTGCTTATCCTTCTTGGGGCTAACATACTGATAAAACATTTATTTCTCAGCTGATTTTAACCACTGCGCCGCATTGGAGCACTGCGGCGTATCTAAACGCGTCTGCTCGGCACGAGTAACCGCGAAAGTATTTTATGCGGTATTTAGCTTCCGCGGTAATATCATGCAGTGTTTTCATCAAAATATAACGTGTTTTATTCGATTTTGTTCATAATATTTTGTTTTTCAAAAAATGTCAAGTTGTGGGGCGGGATTTTAAACCCGCCTTTAACTTTGGGCAGGCGGCCGGAGATTAGCTCCTAAAGCTGCGTATCGGCGCCTGATTGCTTGTATGGTTTTTCATTGCAAAACCGCGAGCCGGTATTTATTTACAAATATGCGGATTTGAGGCAAAAAAATAATTTTGGCGGCGTGTGGATTGCGTGTCAGATGTTATAGACGGCTTGGAGCGAACAAGCCATACTTGCCCATGATTACTTATCCGGAAATTTTTATAAATATTCTACAAAGCTGAAGCATCTTATCTGTAAAACTTGCGTTATTAGTGCATTAATTTTCGCTTTCGAAACGAAAATTTAGTTAATATATATATTATTAAGCCGAAACTGTCGAATACTTTATTGAAATCGTATAAAGACGGCTTGCTTTTGATATTTCTATATGATATTATTGACATGAAAGATGCATAAAGATTTTCCCGCGCTAAACAAGTTTAAATCAAAAAAAGATGAGTCAGCGAGGCGGAATCTGATTTTGCAAAAGCCCTATAATATCGGAGGTCATACATGAGTTCGATCCGGGTTTATTCGGAAATAGGAAAATTGAAGAAAGTAATACTGCACAGGCCGGGAAGAGAAATAGAGAACATAGTTCCCGAATATCTTGAAACACTGCTGTTTGACGATATACCATACTTGAAAATTGCTCAGCAAGAACACGATACTTTTGCGGAAATACTCAGGAAAAGCGGTACAGAGGTATACTACATTGAAAAGTTAATGAGCGAGGTATTTAACGACCATGAAGTTAAGCGCATGTTTGTTGAGGAGTTTCTGCTCGAAAGCGACATTTATTCCACTAATTTGCGCAAGGCTCTGACGGAATATCTGCTCGCGCTTTCAAACACCGACACTGTAGCGACGCTTATCGCGGGCATACGCAAAAAAGAGATAAAGTATACCTCGTCGTCACTTTCGGATATTATAAAGAGTGATTACGAGTTCTATCTCGATCCCATGCCCAATCTGTACTTTACGAGGGACCCTTCCGCCTGCATAGGCAACGGTCTGGCCATTAACACGATGAAAAGGCGCGCGAGAAGGCGTGAAAGTCTGTTTGTAAAGTACATAAACACCTATCACGAGCTGCTCGGAAAGTCCAAATCAAGACTGTGGTATGACAGGATGCTTGAAGCTCCGATTGAAGGCGGAGATATTCTCGTTCTTTCGGACAAGGTACTGGCTATAGGATGCAGCGAAAGAACTTCTGCAGACGCCATCGAATATCTCACAAACGAGCTTTATGAAGGCGGTTCCGGGTTTGAACAGGTACTTGTGTTCCAAATCCAAAAGCGCAGAGCTTTTATGCATTTGGACACCGTGTTTACCATGCTGGACTATGACAAGTTCGCGATTCATCCGGGTATAGAAAAAGATCTAAATATATACCGTGTAACAAAGGCGCCGAATAACGGCATGAATTTCACGTTTTGTGATGAAAAGCTTGAAAATATCCTTGACAAATCGCTGAACATTGACGGAGTGAAACTTATAAGATGCGGCGGAGGGGACACGCTCACCTCAAGCAGAGAACAGTGGAACGACGGCTCTAACACCTTGGCTGTAGCGCCCGGTGTTGTTGTGACTTACGACAGGAATTATGTCTCGAACGAGCATTTGGAGAGCCACGGGGTTAAGGTGCTCGCTATGCCGAGCTCGGAGCTTTCCAGAGGCAGAGGCGGTCCGAGATGTATGAGCATGCCTGTTTACAGAGAATAATTTGCTCTCCTTAATATAAGATACGAAATTTTTAATATAAAACATTAAATCCAACAGATAATTATTAAAGGCGGTTGATTCAGTGAAAAGAGTAGTAATCGCGCTCGGAGGAAATGCGCTCGAAAAAAAGGGACTGCCTCCGACGGCAGAGTCTCAGCTCGAAGTTGTTAAGCAAACAGTCGGCTATATTGCCGATATCATAGAGCAGGGCTATGAAGTTATCGTAAGCCACGGCAACGGTCCGCAGGTAGGGAGAATTCTGCTTGCATCCGAAGGCTCGAAAGAGCTTACGCCTGCAATGCCGTTTGACGTTTGCGGAGCAATGAGTCAGGGATATATCGGTTATCACCTTCAGCAAGCGCTCCAAATCGAAATGAGCAAAAGAAAGATTTCCAAACCCGTAGTCACGCTTGTAACGCAGGTTGTTGTAGATAAGAATGATTCGGCGTTTGAAAACCCGACAAAGCCGATAGGTCCGTTTTATTCGGAAGCTGATGCGAAAAAACTTTCCGAAGAAAAAGGCTATGCTGTTAAAGAGGATGCGGGCAGAGGCTGGAGAAGAGTTGTTGCTTCGCCGATTCCCGTGAGAATCAGCGAGCTTGAGCCGATAAAGATGCTTCTTGAACACGGCTGCGTAGTAATTGCGGGCGGAGGCGGAGGAATTCCCGTTGTTGAAGAAAACGGGCAGCTTTCGGGTGTTCCCGCTGTCATAGACAAGGATTTCGCTTCGGAAAAGCTTGCTGAGGATTTAGATGCCGATATGCTTGTTATACTAACCGAAGTAGAGAAGGTTTGTATTAACTTTAATAAACCCGATCAAAAGCAGCTCGAAACCTGCACCGTAGCCGAAATGGAAAAATATGCGCAAGAGGGGCACTTTGCCCCGGGTTCGATGCTTCCGAAGGTTAAAGCTTCAATGAAGTTTGCGGCTTCAAAGCAGGGCAGAACCGCTATAATATCATCGCTCGAGTTTGCAAAGAGCGCGATAACGGGCACGGCCGGAACGAAGATAATATCTTAGTACACTTTTGCCGATATCGGGCGCAAATATAGAATTCAAATTACGGAGGATAACATGGGCTTTAATCTCAGAAACAGAAGTTTTTTGACATTGATGGACTACTCACCGAAGGAAATCGAGCATCTTATCAACCTCGCGAAAGAGCTTAAGAGCGCTAAATACGCGGGAACAGAGCAACAGAGACTCAAGGGCAAGAACATTGTTCTTTTGTTCGAAAAAGATTCGACGAGAACAAGATGTTCTTTCGAAGTCGCGGCCTATGACCAAGGCGCGGGTGTTACCTATCTCGGGCCTACGGGCAGCCAGATGGGCAAAAAAGAATCGATAGCCGATACCGCAAGGGTTCTCGGCAGAATGTACGACGGAATTGAATACAGAGGCTATGCTCAGACAACGGTCGAAGATCTTGCTAAATATTCAAATGTTCCCGTATGGAACGGCCTTACAGACGCAGATCACCCGACACAGGTACTTGCGGACTTCCTAACCGCTTTGGAGCATCTTAACAAGCCGCTCAACAAAATGGTATTCGCATATCTCGGAGACGGAAGAAACAATGTTGCGAACGGACTGATGATCGGCGCCGCAAAAATGGGCATGGATTTCAGAATTGTAGCTCCGAAATCACTTTCTCCCGAAAAAGAGCTTCTCGACAAGTGCAACGCGGTTGCAAAGGAAACAGGAGCGAAAATAACCGTTACGGACGACGTAGCAAGCGGCGTTAAAGGCGCGGACGTACTTTATACAGACGTTTGGGTATCAATGGGCGAACCCGATAGCGTTTGGGAAGAGAGAATTAAGCTTCTTCTTCCGTACCAGATAAACATGAACGTTATAAAACTTACAGGCAACGAAAACGTGATTTTCGAACATTGTCTGCCTGCCTTCCATGATCTTAAGACAGCGGTCGGCAAAGATATATACGCTAAGTTCGGCATCAAGGAGATGGAAGTTACAGACGAAGTGTTTGAGAGCAAGCACTCGGTTGTATTCGACGAAGCAGAAAACAGAATGCACACTATAAAAGCTGTTATGGTTGCAACACTCGGAGACTAATACACGTTAAGGGCTGTATATTTTACAGCCCTTAAAAGCTTGTATCGTGTTGTTGCCGATAAATGCGGCAGCGGCGTGTAAATACTATAGCTGCAAAAAAGGAGAAAATATTATGAGAAAAGTACGCGTTGCTTTATGGGGCTTCGGGGCCATGGGCAGAGGAATAGCGAGTATGCTTTTAAAGAAAACAGGCATAGAAATTATCGGTGTCTGCGATAAGAATCCGGCGATAGTAGGCAAAGAATTCCATGAGGTACTCGGTGTTGCGAGAACCGAAAACCCCGAGATCATGATTAAAGACAATATCGAGGATATAGTCAGGAACGGAAACTGCGACTGCGCTCTCTTGGCTACGGACTCGTTTACGAAGAATGCTTACGAAAAGATTAAATACTGCCTTGAGCAGAAAGTTAACGTTATTTCTACGGCAGAGGAATTTGCTTTCCCGAAGGCTCAAAGCCCGGAACTCGCCGAGAAGCTTGAAAAAATTGCAATTGAAAACGGTGTAACGGCTCTCGGAACGGGAATCAATCCGGGATTTGTTCTCGACTATCTGATACTCGCGCTCACAGGCACATGCGAAACCGTAGATTTTATAAAAGCGGCAAGAGTTAACGACCTTTCTCCGTTCGGACATGCGGTTATGGAGGAGCAGGGTGTCGGAATCTCGAAGGACGAATTTGAAAAACGGATCGCTGACGACACGCTTGCAGGCCATGTCGGCTTCCCCGAATCCATCAGCATGATAGCGGAAGGACTCGGAGTCAAGCTTGATAAAATTGAACAGACAAAAGACCCGATTATCTCGAATACGGACAGGAAGACACCTTATGCGGAAGTTAAGCCCGGCAATCTTGCGGGTATCAGACAGAGGGGCTTCGGTTATGTAAACGGTAAGCTGTATATTGAGATGGATCACCCTCAGCAGATACTTCCACACCTCGAAAACCAATCGACGGGCGATTATATAAATATCAAGGGTACACCGGATATTAACATGCAAATAACACCGGAAATTCCGGGCGGAATCGGCACAATCGCTATGGTCGTAAACATGATACCGCATGTTATAAACTCGGAGGCCGGTGTAAAGACGATGCTCGACCTGCCGGTACCCAGAGCGATAATGGGAGATTTCAGACAGTTTATTAAGAAGCTTGCTTAGTGAGTGTTTGAAAAATCGTATGGTACTGCTCGATTATCCGTTATAGGGGAGATATGAATGTCAAACTTTGCGAAAAAAGGACAGTGGGTACAAATCCATGATATAGTTCTGACACCCGAGCAAAGAGCCTCGCAGGTTCCCGACGATACGAGGGCAAAACCCCTCGAGATGTGGGTAAACGGTAATATTGCTCACGACGCGAAAGTCGGCGAGGAATGTGAAATTATAACAGCCAGCGGAAGAAGCGTCAAAGGAACGCTTTGCGCGGTAAAACCGTCTTATACTTTCGGTTTCGGCGAGTTCGTAAGCGAGTTGAATACTATAAGAAACGAGATACGCAAGGCGGCGGGGGTGCAGTCATGAGTGATATGTCATACAGCGCCGTTATGGCAAGAAAAAACGACATAATGAAAAAATCCGTAGGCATAGATTATTCTGCGTTTGAGACCGGCGGTATCGCGTTTGATTACGAACGCATGATGGCTGAAGCGGCTTACAGTCTTGACGAAATTTTGGAAATTCAAAAGAGTGTAAGCGTCGGGAACACACCGATTATCGAGCTTAAAAATATAACGAAGCTTGCCCGCAAATACTCGAAAACCGGCCAAGCTGCAAGAATATTTATTAAAGACGAGGCCTGCAATCCTTCCGGAAGCTTTAAGGCAAGACGTGCCGCAAATTCGGTGTACAGGGCAAAACAGCTCGGCTATAGCGGTGTGATAACCGCAACAAGCGGAAACTACGGCGCTGCGGTGGCAAGCCAAGCGGCGAAGCAGGGTCTTAAGTGCATAGTGGTTCAAGAATGTTATGACTCGGCAATGGTCGGCCAGCCCGAGATACTTGAAAAGCAAAGAGCCTGTGAAGCCTACGGCGCAGAGGTCGTGCAGCTGACGGTCGGCCCTGAGCTGTTTTACCGGTTTCTGTGTCTGCTTGAAGAAACGGGATATTTCAACGCTTCGCTTTACACGCCTTTCGGTATAGCCGGTGTCGAAACTCTCGGATATGAACTGGCGAACCAATTCAGAGAAGGTTACGGAAAAGTTCCCGAAGCCGTTTTGATTACTCATGCAGGCGGAGGAAACCTTACAGGAACGGCAAGAGGCCTGCTTAAGGCAAATGCCGGGAATGTAAAAATTATCGGGGCGAGCGTCGATTTATCGGGGCTGCATATGGCATCCGATAAAGATTTCAACAGAAAATCATTCACAACCGGTCACACAGGCTTTGGCATACCGTTTGCGACATGGCCGGATCGTTCCGATGTACCGAGAAACGCTGCCAGGGCTCTCAGATACGCCGACAGATACCTTTTGGTTAAGCAGGGCGAAGTGTTCTACATGACTGAAGCGCTCGCATGTCTTGAGGGTCTGGAACGAGGCCCTGCAGGCAACACCTCGCTTACTGCGGCGTTTGCCCTCGCGCAGACGATGAAAAACGATGAGATAATTTGCGTTCAAGAAACCGAGTACACGGGAGCAGGCAAGCACCCGATGGCACAGCTCAGTTTTGCGAAGAAAAACGGTGTTAGCCTGTTGTTCGGAGATACCGATACCGAACAACCGGGCAAGACGATTGTTTTCCCGAATGACCCTTCGGGAATAAAACTGCGTGACTACGATTTAAACAAAGCAAAAAAATCATATATAAAGAACTGTCTCGCTAACTATAAGGTAAACGACATCTCTTCAGCCGAAGCCGCATTTCTTTCGGCAGAAGTCAAAGAGAACGAAGCGTTTGTCAGGGCGGCGGCCGAAGAGTACTTTAAACAGAGTAGGGAGTGAAACAATGAAGCGTAACGATGATTTCCAAGAGAGACGCAAACATTTGGCGAATCTGACGGACGAGCAGCTTTATGCTCGCTTCTGGGAACTCGCGGAAAAAATAGTCGATCCCATGCTTGATTTGGGATATAAAAATACGACGCCCGCCGTTGAGAGAAGCGTATTGCTTCGTATGGGCTTTTCGAGTATCGAGGTTAAGCCGATAGTCGAGGGAGTTATGAAAAAAGGGTTGATGGGCAAGGGCTGCGGCAATATAGTTTGGAGACTTGCCGAGAAAAAAGGCATCAGCGTCAGACAGGCGGGACTTTTGCTTGCTGAGGGCAAGGAATGGGAAACTGTTGATACACTTTTTGCTAAGGAGGCGCAGAAATGAAGTTAGATCCGAACAAGAAGCTTAATATTCACGAGATACTTCAGGGTCTGGAGAACTACGCCCCCAAACGCCGCGGATGGCACTGGAGAGAAGGCAGAAACGTTACAAGGCAGATAGGCGATTTTGAATTTCATCAGACTTCGGACAGCCTGAAAAACTCGATTCCGCTACCGGGAAGCCGCGGAATCGGCGGAATCGACCCTCAGCCCGATTGTATAATCACAACTGAAATTGCTTCGGGAAGATTCGAAGACGATATACGCAGAATGAGAATGGCGGCTTGGAACGGCGCTGATCACATCATGGTAATCAGAACCGCGGGACAGTCACACTACGACTCGCTCATAGAAGGCACGCCCCAGGGCATCGGCGGAATAACGATTACCAGAAAACAAGTTCGCGCTTCTCGTAAGGCTATTGATGCGATCGAAGAAGAAGTCGGAAGAGAAATCAACTTCCATTCGTATATTTCGGGAGTTGCCGGGCCGGATATCGCCGTTATGTTCGCGGAAGAAGGCGTAAACGGAGCTCACCAGGATCCTCAGTATAACGTTCTTTACAGAAACATTAATATGATAAGAAGCTTTGTTGACGCTTGCGAAGCCAAGAAAATCATGGCTTGGGCCGAGATTTTGCAGATAGACGGAGCGCACAACGCAAACGCGACCGCCATGAAGGCATGGAAGGTTCGCCCCGAGCTCATGGTTCAGCACGGTATCAACTCTATGTTCTCGCGTAAAGTCGGCGTTAAGCCCGAGAACATTGCTCTTTCGACTGTTCCGCCGACGGCTCCTCCCGCTCCGTGCATGAGAATTGATTTGCCCTATGCGGTGGCACTGAGAGACTTGTTCAAAGATTACAAAATGCGTGCTCAGCAGCACACAAAATACATGGAATCCGATATGCGCGAGGCGACGGTTACGCATACGCTGAACCTCGTTATATCCAGACTCACGAGTGCGGATATACAATCTACTATTACGCCTGACGAAGGAAGAAACGTTCCTTGGCATTACAACAATATAGCTGCAATCAATACCGCGAAACAGGCTCTTAACGGCATGGACGGGCTCGGCGAAATGGTCAGTCTCAACCGTGACGGTGTGCTGGGCACAGAAGTAAGAGAGCTTAAAGAAAGAGCAATATTGTTCATGGAAGAAATGCTTGAAGTCGGCGGATATTTTAAAGCCGTTGAGGAAGGTTTCTTTATTGACAGCGGCTATTATCCCGAAAGAAACGGTGACGGCATACCCCGTATTATTAACGATGGTATCGGTGCAGGCATGGTGTTTGAGAGAGACGAGGACTATTTCGCGCCGGTCAGCGTTCATTACGGTTACAATAATATTCCCGCGCAGTTTAAAAGGGCTTCGGACGCTATCGGCGGAGATACGTTTGAAGACCGTTCGAAGATCATATATATTGACGAGCTTGACGAAGTCGATAACGTTAACGTAAGGCTTAAAGAAGTCGAGAAATACTTTGAAAGCGACATTATTAAGCCCGAAGTCGAATGGTGCGCGGACGGTATCGTTACAACAACGGTATTCTTGCCCGTGGACGAAAGAACGGCCGAGTTCGCGGCGATTAAATGCGGGGAAAAAATGGGGCTTGAGGACGTAACCGTAGTTCATAAGCAGCGTTTACATCCGACAGAGGGTACGTTAGTGGAGATAAAGGGCAGAGTTAAGTTTGAAATCAATCGTAACGAGCTCGTTATCCCCGAAGCCATACCTGTACTTTCCGAAACCGAAATCAGAGCGGATATCGAGAAAAAGCCTATGCTGGTCGTAGCGGGGACAGTCGGAAACGACGAACACTCCGTCGGTCTGAAGGAAACACTGGATATCAAGCACGGAGGCATCGAGAAATACGGCATAAAGTATATCTATCTTGGTACATCCGTGCCGGTTGAAAAGATAGTTGACGCCGCAATTGAAGCGAATGCCGATGCTATACTTATTTCGACTATCATTACTCACGATGACGTGCACACAAAGAACATGAGTAAAGTGCATGACCTCGCGACTGAAAAGGGTATCAGAGACAGAGTATTCATCTGCGCGGGCGGCACTCAGGTTACAAACGAGATAGCAAAAGACGCGGGAATGGACGCGGGCTTTGGCAGAGGTTCAAAGGGTATTGACGTTGCCAGCTTCCTCGTGAAGGCAAGAAGAGAAAGAGAAGGCAAGTAACGGGACGCGGAGAGTAAATGCTTTTTTGCTTAACGACATAACGATTATTAACGGCGCGGCGGTCACGCCGCGCCGTTTAACGCATTGCCTGAGACGGGGGTAGATTAGTATGCGAGCAGATGTTCTGGTCGCGGAAATCGGAAGCACAACGACGGTCGTAAACGCGTTTGATATCGTTAACAGCAGGTTTGCTGCGCAAGGACAGGCGGAGACGACTGTTTCGGACGGAGATGTTACGATAGGGCTTAGAAACGCCGTCAAAAATATGGAAGAGAGCGTAGGCGAGCGTGTCGAGTGGGATGAAATGCTTGCGACGAGTTCGGCCGCGGGCGGACTTCGCATGAGCGTTCACGGTCTTGTTTACGATATGACCGTCAGGGCGGCGAGGGAAGCAGCTCTGGGCGCCGGAGCGGTACTGAAGCTAGCGACAGCCGGGAGGGTTTCGAGAACCGACATTATAAAAGTTAAGGAGATCGACCCAAATATCATTCTTGTAGCAGGCGGTGTCGACTACGGCGAAAAAGAAACCGCGATTTATAACTTTGAAAAACTGAGTGACGTGTTTCCGGATAAGCCGTTTATCTATGCAGGGAACATACAAAACAGAGAAGAGATTCTTCTGATTTCGGAAGAAAAAAATATAAAGGTCTATACGGTCGATAACGTATACCCCAAAATTGACGTTTTAAATGTCGAGCCGACCAGAAGAGTCATACAGGATGTTTTTGAAGAGCATATAGTCGGCGCTCCGGGCATGAGTGAGATACGTTCAATGGTAAAGGGCAAAATTATGCCGACACCCGGCGCTGTTATGGAAGCGGCAAAGCTTTTGTATGAGCAAATCGGGGATTTGATAGTGTTCGACGTCGGCGGGGCGACTACTGATTTACATTCGGTAACTCCCGGCTCCTCCGAGGTAAATCAAATACTTTTAAGCCCGGAACCTGTTGCAAAAAGGACGGTTGAGGGCGACCTCGGCGTGTATGTAAACATACCGCACATAGTCGAAAAAATCGGAATCGAAGAATTGAGAAAGGTTTTCCCTGATGCGGACGAGCTGATAGAGACTGCTTTGCCCATACCGGTTACGGGCGAGCAAAAGCGGTTTATAGAGTTTTTAGCGCAAATTGCAGTTGTCTGCGCTCTTGACAGACATGCGGGAAAGCTGATAGATTTTTACGGTCCGAGCGGCAAAAAAGTCGTCGCTGCGGGGAAGGATTTAACTGCCGTGAAATATATAGTCGGAACGGGTGGGGCTCTGACAAGGCTGCCTAACAGAGTTCCGATTATGGAAAGCATTATTGAATCAAACGCAAGCCCGAGACTTTCGCCGAGAAACGGCACAAAAATACTTGTAGACAATTCTTACATTATGGCATCGCTCGGTGTACTTTCGGCGGTAAACAAAAAGGCAGCAGCCGAAATAATGCTCCGCAGCCTCGGCATAAGCTGAGCACTGCCCGTAATAACAGATACAATGGCCGAACGGTCGATTTAAAATCGCCCGCTCGGCCTGTTTTTTGCTTAAGTTTCGGATAGAACATGGGCATGTTGAAAAATCGCCTTGTGGCATTACCTGATGTTAATCAGGTCCTGAACGAAATCGTTTCTTCCCGGAACAAATATATAATCGAAAAACACAAGGTCTACATCTTGATATTTCGCAACTTCGTTAAACACGCTTCCCGTGTATTTTCGAGGGTCGATTACCACTATATTCTCATAGTGAGGTGCCAAAAACGGAATAAATGCGTTGGCGTACGAATCCTTAAGTATGATAACTGTTTTTCCGTTTTTGACCGAGGTTGTAACCTTATAATAATCCCAGTCTCCACCCATGAAAATACTGTAGGTCGCATAGCTTTTATCCTTCGGAACAAACAGAAGCTTATTCGATGTTTCTATCGGTTCTTTCAAAGTATAGTATGTGATATAGTCCGGGTGCTGTTTCAAATATTCATCCGGCGTAACTGAGTACAAGTAGCCGAGAAAGTTTTCGAGCCTATCCTCGTTATAGTCCTCCGTCAGGCTTAACGGCTCGAAGCCTGCCTCTTCCGCAAACGCGACGTAACCATAATAAGCTCCCGTTGCCGTCCAGTGATGGTCGGTTCTGAAAAACAAATATTCATCGCTGTGTTCCTTCAAGAGGTCATAAGCGTCCACAAAATGAACATCCGGAGACAGTCTGTCTTTTATAAAATCCATGGCCTTTCTTTGAGAATCGCTCGCGGATCTGTATTTTTCATCAAGAAATTCGATGTGTGTCGGCATAGGCGCTGAAAAAATCCTTACGTTTCTTCCGAGACTCTCGCGATACGAATTTACAATGTTTACGTAGTTAAGAACGCTTGTTTTGTTAAAGCCGTATATTTCGACGATTTTATCTTTGAATTTTAGCACCGGCCCGGCTTTGATGGGTGAAAGGTCCGTATCCGCGGTTTTTGTGGGCTCCGGGCTAACGGTTGCTGTCTCTGTCGGCTCGGATGTAGGCTCATCGGTCTGCGTTTCCGGGGTGGGGGTATTGCTTACTTCCGGTTGCGGAGCCTCGGTGGCAGTCTCTGTGACGGGCATATCTGTTATGCTTGGTGTAACCGTCGGTATAGGCAACAGGTTGATAACATCCGGCGCGTCTGTCACAACATCTCTGATAACAATCTTTGCATCGTCGGAAAGAGTCAGCCCCTGCCATTTGTTGATGAGATTTGAGGCGGAAATAAGGTATGACCTGAAACCGACGCTGTCGGCAACAAATGAGTCGAACTGCGCCGAAAATCTGCCGTTGAAAATTGTTTCGGAATTAAGAGAAGGCATTTTTGTCAGGTTTCTGTTCTCGTCGATAACCGAACGTTCATCGGGAGGGACAATAACGATCAAAACCAGAAGGACAAAAAGCAGTGTCAAAAATACCGCTATATTTAATTTGCTTTTCATAGAAACTCCTATATGCACTATGTACTATAAAACAGTCAATGCAGAACTTTTAAAACACAAAGTTTACTCTTTCGGTCTTAGGCCGGGCGAGCGCGTTTTTGCGCTTGGGCGGGCGAACGATTAAAATCTGAAGTACAGGAACGGATTATAGCTTTGTCCCAGAAGCAACAGCACGCACGCGATGATTATAATCGCGTTAAATACTATTCTCAGATATTTGAACGCATCATATCTATCGCTAAGCTTCCCAAAAAATCTCGAAGGCAGTGAAGTACAGGCGATAAGCAGCACAGGCAAAAGGAAAATATGGCTCATAAGAGTGCTGTAGAACGTGTAGTCGTAAAAATTGCCGAAATCGAACAGCTTACTTACGAACAAGCCCATTTGTGCAAGGTCTGTGAAGTAGAACAGCACCCAGCCGAAAACTATAAATATCAGGCTGTATAAGTGTGAGAAGGCGGAGGGCAGTTGCTTTAAAGCCTTTACGATAAAGAACTTCTCCAGCACTATCAAAACACCGAAATATATGCCCCAGAGAACAAAATTCCAGCTTGCTCCGTGCCAAAGTCCCGTCAAAAACCATACAACCGCAATGTTTCTGACATAGCGTTTCCTGTTTCCTCCAAGAGGTATGTATACATAGTCCCTGAAAAATGTCGACAGCGACATATGCCATCTGCGCCAGAACTCACCGATAGATTTCGCAACATAGGGGTAATTGAAGTTCTCCTTGAAATCAAAGCCTATCATTTTACCCATACCGATTGCCATATCCGAATAACCCGAGAAATCAAAGTATATCTGGAATGTGAACATAATGATGCCAAGCCAGCCCGAAAGTGCCGATAACCTTGAAATATCGCCGTCCAGCAAGTATCTTACTATGCTTCCTGCGGAGTTTGCAAGCAGAACCTTCTTTCCCAGTCCGACGGCAAAGCGGGAGATGCCCGCGCTGAACGAATCGACAGTTATCCTGCGCTCGTTTATACGCGGCTCTATATCGATATAGCGCACGATCGGACCGGCAACGAGCTGAGGGAACATTGAGACGTAAGAGAGGAAGGCCATGAAAGATTTCTGAGTTTTTACCTCTCCTCTGTAAACGTCTATGGTATAAGAAAGAGTCTGAAACGTATAAAAAGATATGCCCAGCGGCAGATTAAAGCCCGGGACAGGGAGCGAAATATTAAATACGGTGTTTATGTTTGTGACTATAAAGCCGGAGTACTTGAAAACACCGAGCAGCCCCAAGTTCAAAATCAGCGATGATAACAAGGCCGCCTTTGCCTTCCGGCCGTTAGGATATTTGCCGATAATCAGACCGTTTACGTAATCTATAAGGCTCGAGAACAGCAGCGCGGTTATCCAGACCGGCTCGCCCCAAGCGTAGAAAATCAGTGAAAATACTACCAAAACAAAGTTCTTGAATTTAACATTCGGTGATAAAAAATATATAGCCAGGAAAACAGGCAAAAAAACTCCGATAAAGATTACACTTGAAAAAACCATAAATACGTCCTTTTATTATCAAATGTCGAAAAACGGAATCAGAACACTACAGACGGCGCGTTAAAGGTAAAACTTTAGTTTGCTTAGCGCATATTCGGCCATCTCGTTTTCATTATTTGCGGTGAAGGCTTTATTCAGTAGCCTTTGCGCTTTATTGTATTTTTCGCGGTTAAAGGCCAACGCACCTCTGTTATAGAACAGAACCGAGCGAAGGGACTTTTTCGAAAACTGCATAATAATATGGGTTATGCCTAAGAGTATCAGCACAAGCCCGGCAGCCGTAACGGGAAGAAGATTGAAAGGCAGTCCCCCTAGTGTGACAACCATTCCGGCAAGTGCGGTATATAGGTTAACCGTCATCGGCGCGTAAGGCAGCTTGTAACTTTCGGTTCCTTCAAACTTATCGTTCCCGGTCGAATAAACTCTGACATCGGTTTTTAGGTCTGCGGGCTTTTTCGGCTTAGGTCTCGGTTTAGGAACCTTGGCAGTGCTTTTCAGTATCTCAAACTCGGATATTTGCCCTCCGACAAGCTTGAAAAGTATGTTTATCTCTTTGCCCAGCTTCTGACCTTTTGCGGAATGAACATTTCTCGATATATTGAGAATATAATATTCGTCCCGTTTGAATTCCTCGAGAGGACTGATGACAATCAGGTTAGAGCTTTGCCTGTACGAAATGGATGTATTCAGAATATAACCGTTTGTTTCGGTTACAACCATGGTGTTGTTGTTAATGGTTTCGGGGTCGAGGGCAGTGTTGAATTTTATATACCAGTTGGCTTTTTCGAGCCTTTCTCCAACGTCGACTTTAATCTTGTTTTTGAGGTAAGGGCTGTTTGCCATGATTTGCATGCCGTCTTTTTCAAGCTTCGAATCATTGATTGTTTTGTTTCGTTCGTCTGACACGATACACCCCAAGTATTATTACTTCGGCAGCAAAATATAGGAAGACCCTATATTTTGTTGTTCCCTAACTAAGAGGAAGTGTTGAAAATTGCGCACGAAACCCACTTTAGTGGGTTGAGCGAGCGGCTTTCCATTTTCAATGGAAAGCCGCAAGGCGATTTTTCAACATGACCTAAGACGCAGATACGTCGCATTGTAGCGCTGCGGCGTATCTAACCGCGCAAGTATTTTATACGGTATTTAACTTCCGCGGTAATATATTGCGCAGAACGAAAAAACTCGGCTGATTCCGCGTCACCGCGATAACTTTGGCTCGTTTCGTACAAAGCTCATTTTAACATTATAAAGTAGAGTTAGCAAGAGCGTATGAAAATTTGCTTTGTGGGCTGCATGTTGAAAAATTGCCTTGCGGCTTTCCCTTGAAAATGGAAAAGCACCATTTTCCAAGGGAAAGCGCCGCTCGCTCAGACCAATTCTTAGTCTTCGTACGCAATTTTCAACACTTCCTTTATATAACCACGAGTTAACCTTTAGTTTAATCGTGGAATCAGTAACCGAGTATTACATATTGACCGTTAAAAAGCGAAGGTATATAATCTTTGGTAAATAATGCAACGGCCGACATGCCGTAAAGGAGGGAATATGGGTTTTCGTCCGACAATGGAGCAGGCTGTAGAGCTGCTTCGAAAATACAATAAGTCCGAAGCTTTAATTCGCCATGCGTTTCACGTTTCATGTGTTATGGGACATTTTTCCGAGATTTTCGGAGAAGATAAGGAAAAGTGGGAAATAATCGGACTGCTACACGATATTGACTATGAAATGTATCCGAACGAGCATTGCGTTAAAGCCTCCGAGATTATGAAGGAGGCAGGGTACGATGATGACTGGATACATTCAGTTGTTTGCCATGCATACGGACTTTCTTCGGAAGTTGCGCCTGAAAGTTATATGGAAAAACTGCTTTACACAATAGACGAGCTGACCGGCCTTGTTTATGCCACGTCTTTGATGCGCCCTTCAAAATCGACTTTGGATCTTGAGAGCAAGTCCGTGCTGAAAAAGTACAAGAACCCAAACTTTGCGGCAGGGGTAAATCGCGGCGTTATTGAAAACGGGCTAAAGCTTATCGATAAAGAACTCGAATATATAATAGACGAAACTATTAAAGGGATGAGGAAATACGAGTCGTGAAATGCGTGCGATTCCCGTCTGATAAAGGATTGAGTATATGAAAGAAAGAATTGAGTATATGAAAGAAAGAATTCTGCTTTCCGCTCCGCATATGAACGGTCACGAGATGAAGTACATTGACAAGGCATTCGAGACAAACTGGGTTGCTCCTTTGGGAGAAAATGTAAACGAGTTTGAAAACAGTATGGCAAAGTATATAGGAGTAAAAAGCGGAGTCGCTCTTTGCTCGGGAACGGCAGCAATACATCTCGGGTTAAAATATCTCGGCGTAAGTCAAGGAGATACGGTTTTTTGTTCCGATGTCACATTCTCGGCAAGCTGCAATCCGATTGCCTACGAGCATGCAGAGCCGGTTTTTATCGACAGTGATAACGAAAGTTTTAACATGTCGCCTAAAGCGCTTGAAAAAGCATTTGATGCAGCGAAAAAAAGAGCTAAACTCCCAAAAGCTGTGGTAATTGTTGATTTGTACGGCCTTCCCGCCGACTACAACGCCCTGCTTCCGATTTGCGAGCATTACGGCGTTCCGGTCTTGGAGGATGCGGCCGAGGCTCTGGGCTCGACTCTGCATGATAAAAAATGCGGAGCGTTCGGAGATATATCTGCGCTTTCTTTTAACGGAAACAAAATCATAACGACTTCCGGCGGAGGAATGGCGCTTGTTAAAAGCGAAGAGTGTGCGGAAAAATTACGGTTCTGGGCAACTCAGTCCAGGGACAAGGCTCCGCATTATCAGCATTCTGAAATCGGATATAACTACAGACTATCTAACATCAGCGCGGGTATAGGACGTGGGCAGATTGAGACATTGGAAGAATATATCGAAAAGCGGCGTTCTGTAAACGCGTACTACAGGGACGCGCTTAAAAACTGCCCTTTGAGCTTTACACCCGTTATAGAAGGTGCCGATCCGAATTATTGGCTGAGCGTAATAATATTGAGCGATGATTGCAAGAAGAGCTATCTTGACGTTATGAGCACAATGGAATCCGAAAATATCGAGACGCGCCCGTTCTGGAAGCCGATGCACATGCAACCGGTATTTGGAGGCTGCGAGTTTTACAGCGAAAACGAGAAAAAACCTGTGGGCGAGGACTTGTTTTCAAGGGGTCTGTGTCTCCCGTCCGGGATATCGCTGACAGATGAGATGTTAGAGAGGGTTACCGATACCGTAAAAAAGGTGCTTTTATAAACGCCCGTTAAACCAAAAATTAATTTTTGATTTTTATGCTAAAGTAAAAATTGTTGTTGACGAAATATAACATGTAGAAGAAAAGGTCGAAAGGCCGGATAAATTTTGGGCAGGGAAGCCCATCATAACCCAAGGAGGATATACTATGAGTAACATGGTAGTAAACACAAACATACTCGCACTTAATTCGCACAGAA
>JAVBOO010000022.1:0-112052 GCA_031550435.1 Eubacteriales bacterium | reverse complement strand
TGGCTGTAAAACGGATTACAGTTTAATCGCAAAAAACGTCAGATGCTACCGTCGTTTAAGACACTATCAGTCTAAAACGACTGTAGGACGTCGGGCGTTAAATTCAAAACCGCTCAAGCTTCGCTTGGCGGTTTTGAATTTAACTAACTATATTTTGCGGAAAATGAGCGCCCGCAATGCAAAGTCCACAGTAGGGCATGTTGAAAAATTGCCTTGCGGCCTTACCTGAAAATGGAAAAGCACCATTTTTCAAGGGAGAGCGCCGCTCGCTCAGACCAATTTTTGGTCTTCGTGCGCAATTCTCAACACTTCCCGGTAAGCCAAGAATGGGCGAATCCGTTTATACAACGGTATTCGCCCATTTATTATTAAATACTCTTATAACTCCGGGTATAAATTTTGCAACTTCCTCCATAGTAACAAGCAGCACTATAAGATAAATCGGCAGCTTGAAAACATAAGAACCGAGGAACGCAAGAGGAACCCCGACAAGCCAAACCGCGCCGCAGTCGAGCAAGAGGCAGAACTTCGTGTCTCCTCCGCTGCGGAGTATTCCGACTATTGCGGTATAGTTGAATATTCTTATTTCCAGGCTTAACGCCGTTATTATCAAAATATTGTTAGCATAGTGTATTACCGCAGGAGAAACATCATAAAACCGCAAAAACAGAGGGCAAGTCAGCAGCATGATAGCGGTCATCGCCGCGCCGACAACAGCATTAAAAGTAACACCTTTTCTGGAATACGATATCGCCTTTGCTCTGTCTCCTTCGCCCAGTACGTTTGCTATCATTATGCCCGTTGAAGCTCCGAGGGCAATGCCCGCAATATAAAACAGGTTCTGAATTGCCGAGGAAATCTGAACAGCAGCCTGTCCGTCGTCTCCGACGGGCTTGTAGGCAACCTGATAAAGCATTGTTCCAAACGCCCACATAAACTCGTTAAGTATTACGGGGAGGGTTATTCTCATGCAGTTTCGGAAGAATTTCAAGTTATAGCCGAAATATTCCTTGAGTTTCGCGAGTACGGGCAGCTTATTCTTTCTGATAATCAGCTGCTGCACAAAAAGCTCCGTGACTCTGGCGATAACAGTTCCGAGAGCCGCTCCGACAACTCCGAGCTTTATGACGTAAATAAACAGGAAGTTAAACAGCAGGTTTGTTAAAAGAGCCGCTATAATGTTTATCATCGGGAATTTGCCTTTTTTCATATTCCTCAAAGCAAAGTTTATGACCATAGTTATCGGCGTTAAAAGATAACTGATGCCAACAGTTCGGAGATAGCCGACTCCGAGCTCGATTACCGTTTCGTTTGTTGTATACAGGCTCAAAAAAGCCCTTGGGAATATGATCGAAACAGAAGCGAAAAACAGACCGGCTATACTCCCGATTGTGAAACCAATACCCATAACGCGATGAATACTTTTTGTATCATTCCTGCCCCAATACTGCCCGATAAGAACGCCAGAGCCGCTGCAAACGCCGAATATGAGCAGGCTGTACAGGAAAAATAACTGGTTCGAAAATCCGACCGCATTAATTGCCTCGCGGTTAAGGCTGCCAATCATAACGGAATCGAGAAGGTTTACGAGTGTGTTAACAAGGTCTTGAGCGAGTATCGGCAATGCCAAAAATGTTGCTGACTTGATAAATTCTTTGTTTTTTGTTCCAAAGTTCATTCTAAACATATCTACTCCAAAAAAAATTGTTCAAAAATACGAAAATACAGCCGTTTACCCCAAAAGGGATTCGTCATGGCCAAGACGGTTATCGTTCTTCTTATTCTTGTTCGTCGTCATCTTGCTCGTTGTGATCTTGTTCGTTGTCATCTTGCTCGTTGTCATCCACCTGAATACCGACTTCGGCTAGTTTATGCTTCTTGATGCTTGCAAGCCTCATTACAAAACATGTTAACAATATGTATTGGAAAACCATAAATGTTTCGGAGCATATCAAAGAAATGGCTTCGCCCAAGATCGGGAAAAAGATAAACGGGGACGCAACAAGTCCGGCAACGCTGATTACGGCAAACTGCATCAGCAATGTTAACAGCATTAAACCTATAAAGTGCAGCCGATGTCCTTTAATAATTCTTTGCGAAGCGACAAACGATTCGAAGATACCTGTTTTGTAAATAACAATTGCATGAAGGTAAAGCGGAAAGGTTAGGGCAATATATATTACCGGTACGATAAAGATTGAAACGATTAATGTTGCCAAGCCCAGAATCGTGAATGCAGCCAGTGCTTTCGGGAATGCTGCCGCCGCTGTTGCAAACGAAGACTTTAAACTGCTTTTGCGCCCCCTAATCTTGTCAGCGGTATAAGAAATAATGACCGAGTAAAAGAGTTGATTTAAGAGAGCGCTTACAATAGTGAATAAAGACAGCGGTATCAGTACTGAGCTTTTTATCGGAATATTTCTCACAGCGGAATCAATTATGGAATTCATTTCTCCCCGTGCGAGAATTGTTCCTATAAATTGAGGGACTAAACCGATGAGCAGAACCGGAGAAAGTTTGATGAACGATGTCTTAAATATGTCTTTTGCCCGGTTTAAGATTGACATAAACTCTAATTCAGGGGTGCAGGTTTTTTTGTAATTCATTGTCAAGCCTCCATCGTCAGTTAAGTGCTGATTTAATCGAGTGGTTGCGCGGTTTAAATCATGGGATATCTTTCGGCGTTACTATCTTGCGATTACGGACAACAGCGGCAGAGTTACTATGGAAAGCACCGTTGTCAAAAAAACGAGCTTTGAGGCATACAAAGCATTTCTGCCGCTGTTTTGCGCAAATATGGCGCATACGGTAGCGACAGGCATACCCGACAAAAGCGTTAGTGTTAGCAACAGTGTTTTATCGGCAATAAACGGTCTCAGGGCAAAGTAGATTATGACAGGCAGTATTAGCAGTCTCAATGCGGAAATTATATACAACTTTATGTCTGCAAAAAAAGTTTTTGCATCCGCGTTTGCGAGCATCGAACCGATTATCAGCATCGAAAGAGGAACCGTTGTTGCCGCAATGCCGGAAATTGCCGTGTTGATCGGCTCCCACGGGCGTATGCCGAATATAAAAAACACAAAGCCGACAACAGAGGCAATGCAGGCCGGGCTCAGCATTTGCGAGAGCTTGAGTTTAACGCCTCTTCCGGCAATTATTTTTATCCCGAACGAAAAGCAGGCCAGGTTGAAAACCGTACTGCACATGTTTGCGTAAAAAAAGCCTGTTGCCCCGAGCGCGGTTTTGATAACGGGAAAACCGATGTACATAACATTCGGGAATATCAGAGAGAATGTTGTTATGCCCTTATCGTCCGAACCCTGTTCCATAACCTTGCCGAGTAAGATTCCGCATACGGCCCCGAAGATTTGTATGCCTATAAACACACCGAAACATATAAGCGCGTCGTGCAGCAGTTCAACGGAAAAGTCTATTTGCATTGCGGTAATTACCATGCATGGCATTGACAAATTTAGTAATATATACGAAATTTTTGAAGACATTACGTCATCCAAAATCTTTCTTTTTGAGAAAAAAAATCCAAAACCCATCATAATGCATAGAGCGATAAGACTGTAAGAAACCGTTTTAAACATAGAATCCCTCGGATATCAAAATTATGGCGTTAATATATTACCGCGGAAGTTAAGTACCGTATAAAATACTTACGCGGTTACTCGTGCCGAGCAGACGCGCTTAGATACGCCGCAGCGCTCCAATGCGGCGCATCTGCGTCTTAGCGAGGGAACAACAAAATATAGCGATTTCCTATATTTTGTTGCCGAAGTAATATTACCGCGGAAGTTAAATACCGTATAAAATACTTACGCGGTTACTCGTGCCGAGCAGACGCGCTTAGATACGCCGCAGCGCTACAATGCGGCGCATCTGCGTCTTAGCGAGGGAACAACAAAATATAGCGTTTTCCTATATTTTGTTGCCGAAGTAATATTACCGCGGAAGTTAAGTACCGTATAAAATACTTACGCGGTTACTCGTGCCGAAATAATAGTGTTGATGCTGCAGCTGTCCGAATCACACTATTCTAGCACAGACTTTTCGAATTTTCCATAGAAAGCCGGATTTGTACAAAAAATATCAGCATTTTTGGATTTAAAGGTGAAATAATATTACCGCGGAAGTTAAATAACGTATAAAATACTTACGCGGTTACTTGTGCAGAAGTAATACGTTTGTAACTGCGTGTTGTTTTAACATCGCAGGCCAATTCGATACTGAAAATGGCGCAAAACACGTTTTGCCGTTTCCAACTCTGTTCAAAATAAATCACCGGATTATCAAATCATCAAATCATCAAATTATAGGAGGAAATGCTTTAATGAAAAAGAAACTGGGCTTTTTAGGCGCGGCTCTATGCTTAAGCGCGGTCATATCTTCGAGCGCGTTCGCCTACGGGGACACATATAACGTTATACAGGGGGACTCTCTCTGGAAAATATCCAATAAATATAAAGTTCATCTCGGAGATGTTGTCGAGACAAATACCCAATTTGACGACCCCAATCTTATATATCCAAATGACACGGTTTATATACCTGCAGGAGATATCGGCAAGGTCGGAGCTTCGATGACCGATAACGGTGACGGCTCTGTAAGAACAAGCGCAAAGGTTAACAAGAATATCGGCATCACTTCGAAATCGACCAAGAACGAATTTGAAACAAAGGTTGCACAGCTCGTGAACAAAGAACGCTCGACGCGGGGGCTTCCGCTTCTTAAGCTCTCGGAGGAGGTCTCAAACGTTGCGAGAGTTAAGTCCGAGGACATGAGAGACTCGAAATATTTTGACCACAACTCGCCGAAATACGGCAGTCCTTTCCAAATGATGAAAGAGTTTGGAATACAGTACAGAACTGCCGGCGAAAATATCGCCAAAGGCCAAAAAACTCCCGAAAGTGTAATGAACGCCTGGATGAACTCAGAAGGCCACAGAAAAAACATACTCAGTCCTAACTTTAGAGAAATCGGAGTCGGTTTTGTTAAAGATAACTATGGAACAACTTATTGGACACAGCAGTTTGTAACCAGGTAATTGAAAGCGCTACAAACCCGGCTGCCCTGCTTTTATAAGCAAGGCAGCTTTTTCTTTTGTTTATTGGGCATGTTGAAAAATTGCCTCGCGGCTTTCCCTTGAAAATGGAAAAGTACCATTTTCCAAGGGAAAGCCGCTCGCTCAGACCAATTCTTAGTCTTCGTACGCAATTTTCAACACTTCCATATTACAAAATCTATCATGTCTGCCAAATGAACCACAGTATTTTATCATCCGGATTGCAGAAGATATTAGAGCAATGACGAAAACGATTTGAGGCATATCCGTGATTTTTGCGGAAAGAACGATAACCGCCACGCTTATCTATAAGCACATTGTAACGGCGGGAGACGAACAGCTTCGTTCTTTTACGGCGGCAATTAAACATTTTGTTAAATTTGGCGGCGTAATCCCTTTTGGAGCTTTTAAGCCGATATGGGGGGAGAGTAATAACGGCAATCTGCTGTGATAATATATTATATTTGATATTTTTATCGATATTTCAGTTATATGGCAAGAGGCCGATATCTCAAATTTTGAATAAACCCGAATGCCTTCAAATAAGTTTTCGAATTTGCGCAAACTCATGGGGGAGGAACTGCTGATGAAGTTCAAAAAAGCTATTGCAACGGCTGCCGTTGTTTCCGTATTCGCGCTGAGCGCGTGCGGATCGGACGCGGACGTTACCGATAGAACTACAAACAACGTAAATCGCGCGACAAGAAATACGACAACATATACAACGACAGACAGAACAGGCTACGCAACCGACAGGCTTGCGAATAATGCCGTTAGCACAACAAGGACGACCGGGGGATACGTGTCCGATATAAACAGAAACGGATATTACAGAACCGGGGACTACAGAACCGGGGATTATACAACCGGAAACAACATGCTCGGAACAAACGGCTATAACTACGGCTACGCGAACGAGTATGGATTTAACAACACGCCTAACGGCAGAAATTACTATGCGGGCAACTACGGCTACAACCGCAGCCCGTATTCGGCCAATAAATACGGTACAACCGGAAATATGACGGCAGGAAACGCATTTAACACAAACACTGCGGAAAACACGATTAACACAACAAATACCGCAAACGCAAATACGGCACGCAGAAATACTCTTACAAACAACGCTTTGAACGCGACCGTAAACACACCGGGCGCGGCAAACAGAACCAACAACGTAACGAGAACAAACAGACCGGCGGCAAACACTGCCGGAACCATCAATACAACCGCAAACAATAACATCGCAGAGACGACAAGACCCGTGAACAGGCTTACGGCAAATGCGGCAAGCGCTGTTACAAACACTGCTGCAAACACGCCCGGAAACACTGCGGAAAATACTGTTACAAATACAATTGATACAATTAATACAAGAAATACAAGAAATGCAAGAAATACCGCTGATACGGCAACCGGAGTAAACAATACAAGAAGAGCTATCAGATCGACTTACTATAACACTCCTGCCGAAATAAGAAGAATGCAGATACAGGAAAACACAAACGGAAACGTTGCACCCCAGTACAGTATTCCGATGAGAGCAGGCAGAAATCTTAACACCAACTTTAATGATGTTTATGATTTTGACAATACCGGGCTTACAAACAACATTGTAAGAAACAGAGATTTTTATTCAAACTATTACGGAGCCAACAACGTAACGGATATAAACGCTACGGGCTACAACGGCTATAACAGCTATAATTACGGTACGCAAGCAAACAGGCCTTACGGGGTTGATTTTCTCGGAAGAATGAGTTACCCCTACGGCTCGGATATGGGAACGGGATTAAATTACTCGTCTCCGTATACAAATACTGTACCTTCTTCATTTTAAGCAAAATAATAATTTATGCTCCCGCAAAGATAACATATAATTGCACGGAGACAGCAAAAGTTAAATAAGATACCGAACCTATGTGTTATAAAGGCTGCCGCAAAACTGCGGCAGTCTTTTTTGCGTTTCTGAGCCTAACCCGGAATTTGTCCGGACGCTTGTTTTCGGCAAGGAGCCGCTTTGAACCCTTGAAATTCAGGCAGAGCGGGTGATAAGACCGTTCTCGGTTTTATCGGGTATTAATATTACCGCGGAAGTTACATACCGCACAAAATACTTACGGGATATGTGCAAAGGTAATAGCTTGTTTACTTCCGTGTTAATATAATTTATAATGGCTTTGTCATACCGAAAACAAAAAAACAGTAAAGTCGGTTTTTATAGTCAAGCATAGAAGTTATGAGGCTCGGCTTCGACGAAAACACTCCCGAACATCGCGGTTTTTTGTTTGGCTTTACATGGGTTTTCACTTTTGACTGTACTTTCGGTATAGAAAGGGGGCTTTCTATGGGGGACAGAATTGAGGATAATACAGAATTGTTTGAAAAAGCTGTATCGGGCGACGTATCATCGTTTGAGAAATTTATAATAAACTACGAAAAATTGATCTACAATATAGCATACAGGATAATGGGCAATCAAGAAGACGCAATGGATATGTCTCAAGAGGCGATGCTAAAAATATACAGAAACATTTCAAAATGCGTCGATATCACTCACTTTAAGCGCTGGCTTTACACTGTGGTTAACAATTGTTGCCTTGACGAGCTCCGCAAACGAAAGCACCGCGTTCATTATTCTCTGGATTCTGCTATCGAAACTGACGACGGTTCGATAGAGCGGCAGTTTATATCGCCCGAAAGAACACCGGAACAGCTCTTGGTAAACAAGGAGCTTTCTTCGGACATAAAAAAGGCAATTAACGACTTATCGATTGTACATAAATCCGTTATAGTGCTTCGCGACATAAACGGACTGAGCTACGAAGAATTGGCCGAAATTACCGGATGCAATATCGGTACCGTAAAATCACGGCTTGCGAGGGCAAGAGACAGACTGAAAACAATTCTTATTCAAAACGCGGAACTTAATAACGGTAATGGCGTTAACAAGTCAAACAATCCTAAAAAAATGCAAAAAAAAGAAAGGAGGTAACTCTGTGTATAGCTGTGAAAACTGTATCGAAAAGTTTGCGAATTATATTGACAACGAGCTCGGCGGAAAAGAGCTTGAGCTGTTTAATGAGCATATAGCGGTTTGCGAAGCATGCCGGAACGAGCTGCAAAACCTGGTTCTCGTTACCTCCGAACTTGCAAGTTTGCCGGAGCTTGAGCTTCCCGGCGGCTTCCACGAATTTGCTATGCAAAAAATCAAAGCCGAGACGAACAGGAAAAAGCTGTTTTCAAACTCAAGGGCTTATGCGTATGCGGCAGCAGGCATGGCCGCCGTGCTTATCGCGGTATCCGCGGGCATGGCCGCTCTCGGCGAGCATAAAAATTCGGCTTCGGAAAAGAAGACGGCAACGGAGCTTTCTCCCTACATAGCGGAAAGCTCGATTATGCCGTCGACGGGTATCGTAGCCCGGCATTCCTCCGGGGACCCTGCCGATGATGCCGCCGATGTCGAAAACATGCCCGAGAATAGCGGGGCCACCAAACTCGACGAGGTTCCGCCGGGGTTATTGTTTGCCGGCGGAATGACCGCCGCGCTGACTGTTGAAGCTCAGCCCATGCAGACTTCCGTAACGCTGAAAAATTCAAGAGTTTCGATAGAGGTTGAAGATATGGATTCTGCCGTCGAAGAAATCGAGCTTTTGCCGGGCGAAACGCTGTACCAAAACATAACTGATAACGTGAACAGCGATAACGCAGTTATCAATATACAAGTGTCCGAGGCGGATTATACTCTTGCTATGGAGCAAATCAAGAATCTGGGCAAAGTTCAAAACGAGAGCGAAAACACCGTGGTGTTAATTGATGAGGTCATAGTCAACAGCGCGACTCTCGGCGCAAAAACAGCCGAATACAGCAGGCTTTTAGAACTCTTGAACAAAGCCGAGGACGTAAGCGCTATGCTGAGTGTCGAAGCGAGGTTGAACCAACTCGCGAACGAGATAGATAATTGCAGTGCCAAGCAGATGACATGGATCGCAAACGAGCAAAACCCTTTGATACAAATCAGCATTAACGAAAAAGCGAATTCCGAGGCTTTTACCGAAAGAAAATCCTTCGGAGACAGAATAGCGCAAGGATTCGTTAACTCAGTTAACGGAACGACCGCGTTTTTCTCCGGGTTAATCGTATTTGCGTCCTATGCCTTTATACCTGCGGTTATTATTGCGGCCCTGCTGATTGCGCTGTATATTCTTGTCGGGAAACGAGGTGCGAGATGATACCGAAAAAGGCTTTAATTTTGGGGATAATATCTTTGCTGACCTTTTCGCTTTCCGCATGCACCTCAGATAACAAAACGGCTTTGCCTTCGAGCGAAGTTTATCAATACAGCGATACCGGCAAAACCGATTTTTATGCGTACGATATCGGCGAAAACAAAGCAGAAGACAGCGAAGTGTTTGAAAACGAAGCAACAGTGACATCTTCGCGTGAAAAAAAGATTGTAACTTCCGCCGCGATGATTTTGATTGTTAAGAGCTGCGATGAGACGGAGGGTAAAATCAGAGAGCTTGTCGAGAGAACGGGCGGATATACGGAGACAAGCGAATTTAACCGGCATACTTACAAAGAAAGAGAATACGAGACCGGCAACATGGTACTGCGCGTGCCCGCAGAGCAATACAAGACGGCGATTGCCGAGCTGAAAACTTTCGGAAGCGTCAGCAGTTTCAGCGAAGGAACCACAGACAGAACAGTCCAATTTTATGACATACAAAGGCGCTGCGAACTCAAGGTTGCGGAAGAGGCCGCGCTTGTCGCTATGACGGAAAAGGCGGCAAATGTTAAGGAGCTTATAGATATCGAGGCCAGACTGTCCGAGGTTAGGGCGGAAATAGAGAGCTATAACGCTCAAATGAACGAGATAAACGATTTGGCTTCATATTCGACTATAGAATTGACAATTAACGAAGAAGCGGATGTTACGATAAGGCCCGTATCCGGGAATCTGCTGTCGAAAATCGGAAACGGCTTTAAGACATCTGTAAACGGTATAGTTTGGTTTTTGGAAAGCTCCGTCGTTTTTTTGGTGATGATTTCCGTGCCGTTAATGCTTCTGGCCGTGATTGTTTCAATCGGAGTATTAATCTATAAGAAGGCAAACAAGAAAGAAAGCGGCAAGCAAGAAAATACGAAAGCAAGGAAAAAGACTAAAAAAACAAAATGCGTGACAGAGACGGAAAGAAAGACACAGTAATTATTTGTAAATACTATGTATATTTTCCTTTAAAAGAATCAATAATATGTGCGTAGAGATTAAAATCTCACACAAATGATTCCTTTAAGGAGGCTTATTGCTAAGTGGACAACAAAATGAACGATAACAAAATGAACGATAACAAGAAGAACGACAAGAACGAAAAGAGAGTAGACGTAAATCCCAACAAGAGAAACGATAAGACAGAATTTGCTGCGGATTTTGAAATCGACGCGGACAGAAAAAAACCGGCAAAGTAAGTTGTATCTCAGTGCGTGCTGATAATTGAGCGATAAGAAGACAAGAAGAAATATCGTTGCCGATGTTTCTTCTTGTTTTTCTTATACGATAACCCTCCGGTAGTACCGGAAGGATTCATGGGGGTACGCTGCTAAAGCGTATACCTCGGCACAAGTAACCGCGAAGTATTTTATGCGGTAATATTGCCGATTTAATCGCCGGTGTAAACATTTTTGCAAAACACTGTCAAAGTTGTTTGGGCTATGGTATACTGCACAAGGTGATTTTCGTGAAATATATACAAAGCAATGACAGGATAATTTTGACTGAGCTTGACAGCTTCGATATAGCGTCCGTGCTCGAGTGCGGGCAGTGTTTTCGGTTTGCGAAACTAGGCGAGGGTTTTTACAGGATAATCGCGTTCGGCAAGCTGCTTTTCATACGGCGCAACGCCGAAAACACCGAACTGTTTCCGACGAATTCCGGTGATTTTGAGAGTATATGGAGAAGCTACTTCGACCTTGACAGGGATTATTCGTCCGTTAAGCTGATGCTTGCTAAAGACGGCGAGATTATGAAAAATGCCGTGGATTTTTCGCCGGGCATCAGGCATTTATCCCAGGACCCGTTTGAATGCCTGATTTCGTTTATTATATCTCAGAACAACCGTATTCCGATGATAATGAAGTGTGTTGAAAACATCTGCACCCGTTACGGGAAAGAAATTTCTGAAGGATTTTATGCGTTTCCCACGGCGGAGGAACTTGCGAGAGCCGATATTTCAGGACTTTCCGAATGCCGCGTCGGTTTTAGGGCGAAGTACATAATCGATGCGGTTAACAAGGTTTTGACCGGTGAAATCGATTTAAATAAGAACACTACGCTTACAACAGGCGATTTAAGGGAAAACTTAAAGAAAATTAAAGGCGTCGGGGACAAGGTTGCCGATTGTGTCATGCTGTTTGCTTACGGACGCGCAGAGGTATTCCCCGCTGATGTGTGGATTATCAAGGCAATGTCCAGATATTTCTTTGACGGCAGGGATATAAACAAGAAAGAGCTGCACAGCCTCGCTTACGAGCGTTTTGGGCAGCACGCGGGTATGGCAAATCAGTACTTGTATAACTATATAAGAACGCTTGACACCGAAAAAAGCAAGGAATAGCGAGCAATTCGGAGAAACAACGAGATACAACGAGAAACGATAGCAAAAACCATAGCTATTTTGTTTGGAGCGCGGAATTTGACGATAACAAGCCGCATATACTGCTTGCATAAACAGTTGCGATAAATTATTATATTAACGGATTTAGCACTCGCAACGAACGAGTGCTAACAACGAAAAGAAAAAATTCGGGAGGTCTTTTTATGAAGCTAAAACCTTTATGCGACAGAGTCGTTCTTAAACAGCTTGAGGCAGAGGAAAAAACAAAGTCCGGTATAGTTCTTCCCGGCGCGGCAAAAGAAAAGCCGCAGGAAGCCGAAGTAGTTGCTGTCGGTCCCGGCGGGATTGTTGACGGCAAGGAAGTTAAGATGGAAGTTAGAATAGGCGATAAGGTTATTTATTCGAAATACGCCGGAACGGAAGTCAAGCTTAACGACGAAGAGTTCATAATTGTCAGACAGAGCGATATAGTCGCAATCGTAGAGAAATAGGAGGATTAAAATGGCTAAACAATTAAAATTCGGTCTTGAAGCCAGAACAGCGCTCGAGGCCGGCGTAAACAAGCTTTCAGATACAGTAAAAGTAACGCTCGGACCCAAAGGCAGAAACGTTGTTCTTGATAAAAAATATGGTCTTCCGCTTATAACAAACGACGGTGTTACAATCGCCAAAGAGATTGAGCTTGAAGATGCTTTCGAAAACATGGGCGCGCAAATAGTTAAGGAAGTCGCGACAAAGACAAACGACGTTGCCGGTGACGGAACAACAACAGCGACTGTTCTTGCACAGGCAATGATCAGAGAAGGGCTCAAAAACATCGCCGCAGGCGCAAACCCTATCATATTGAGAAAAGGTATGCACAAGGCTACGGAAGCTGCGGTCGAAGCCGTGAAAGGCATGTCAAAGACTGTAGACGGAAAGAACCATATAGCTAAGGTTGCCGCTATTTCCGCAGGTGACGACGAAGTCGGAACAATCATTGCCGATGCTATGGAAAAGGTTTCAAACGACGGAGTTATAACGGTTGAAGAGTCTAAGACCATGAAAACGGAGCTTGAGCTTGTCGAAGGTATGCAGTTCGACAGGGGCTACCTCTCGGCTTATATGGCTACAGACATGGAAAAAATGATAGCAGTGCTCGATGACCCCTATATTCTTATAACCGACAAAAAAATCTCAAACATTCAAGATATACTTCCGCTGCTCGAGCAAATCGTTAAATCGGGCGCAAAGCTTCTTATCATTGCGGACGACGTTGAGGGTGAGGCTCTTTCAACGCTTATCGTCAACAAGCTCAGAGGAACGTTTGTCTGCGTGGCGGTCAAGGCTCCCGGCTTCGGCGACAGAAAGAAAGCAATGCTTGAAGACATCGCTATACTTACCGGCGGACAGGTTATTGCCGACGAACTCGGCCTCGACCTCAAAGACGCCACGGTTGAAATGCTCGGACGCGCAAAAACGGTCAGAGTTGAAAAAGAAAACACCATCCTTGTTGACGGTGCCGGAAACAAAGAGGAGATTGCGGCGCGCGTTGCGCAAATCAAAGCTCAGGTTGCCGAAACAACATCGGAGTTCGATAAAGAAAAATTACAGGAAAGACTTGCAAAGCTTTCGGGCGGCGTAGCCGTTATCAAAGTCGGCGCAGCTACGGAAACAGAGCTCAAAGAGAAGAAACTTCGTATGGAAGACGCTCTCGCGGCAACACGCGCGGCTGTTGAAGAAGGAATCATCTCGGGCGGCGGTTCTGCTTATATTCACTCCAGCAAGAAAGTATCGGATGTTGCCGAAAAGCTTGAGGGAGACGAAAAAACCGGCGCGGAGATTGTTCTTAAGTCTCTTGAGGCTCCTCTTCGCCAGATAGTTATTAACGCAGGCCTTGAAGGCAGCGTAATCGTTAACAAGGTAAAGGATTCGAAACCCGGTTTCGGCTTTGACGTTCTTACCGAAAAGTATGTAGATATGGTTAAAGTCGGAATTATCGACCCGACAAAGGTTGCTCGTTCCGCTCTTCAAAACGCGACATCTGTTGCTTCCAGCTTCCTTACAACAGAAGTAGTCGTTGCCGAAATCAAAGAACCCGAACCTCCTATGCCCGCCGGAGGCGGAATGGGAATGATGTAATATACAGTAAATAAAGTTTAATACGCCAAAAATCCCGGCCGGTTTACCCGGCCGGGATTTTTTCGAGTTGATTTCTCAAACAATCTTTATATTCTTGCCAGTTTCGCAATCGCGGCTTCGCCGATAATTATCTCGCCGTGCTCTTTCAGGTATGACTCGGAAATCATCGAGCTGTACTGACGGGCACCGTATTCCCCGAGGATATTGTCAATTCCCTCCGCGCTGATATGGCTGTCATCGTTTTCGATGTCAAGCACCAAAAAGTATTTATCCGTCAGTTTGTAAAGCCTGTTGTCGCCGGTCATTCTGCCGATTAACCTTACGCTTGCGCTTGCGATATCGTCGATTCCCATAAAGGCGTACATCTGAATACCTTCGTTTTTCATCGGAGCAGGTGTAGATATATCAACAATGGGTTTCTTTCTGAACATCCGATCCTCTTTTGTCTTAGGGATAAGGTTTAGAAATTCGGGATGTTCTTCGGAACTGCTGACCTTTGTTACTATAATCATAATACTGTCCGGTGACAACATTGCCGCTTCGATCATCAAAGAAGTGTTGTTCTCGGGTTTAAAGCTGTGCTCGATAAATGCCTGCTCCATCATTTCGCGGAAAAGAGACTGCATTTTTTCGTTGCTGTATGCCAATTCATTAATGTTAAGGTTTCTTGCCGCAAGGTCGGCTCTGCTAAGTATTATCTTTATCTGATTCTCGTTTATTCTCTCAATCTTCATAAGCTCACCCCCGTTTGCTGTTTATATCTATGAGGAATTCCTTAAATAAGCTCATACAAGTTAATTAGTCCGGCCGATTGTAAAAATTAGGTTCATGTTTAAGTATAGTTCATTATCGGCGATATGTAAATAGGTTATTAATGTATTATACGTTTTCTGTGGGTTAAAATTCTGCCGGGTAAAAAAATATTGCGAGCTTCGAGCGCGAGTTTCAACACTTCTTACTTATATATCGGATCAACGTGTCGAAAAGTTTCGCATGAATCATGTCAGACTTTGGGGTAAACATATCCAAAACTTGAAACTTGCCGAAACTGCGATAAAAAGGTTGACATAAGTCGAAAAAAAAATTACAATTATTGCGTTCGTATAGGCAGACAAAGCAGACGGATAAGCGCGGCTGTTTGCCTGGGTTCAAAACCCGGTGGATCAATAATGCAGATATCGCAAGCCTATCATGAATCATCACGTCGAAAATTGGAATAATTTTGTATTTAATAATTCAGGTTTTCCCCATGTTTTGATAAATTAAAACTATATCGGGAGGTATAAAATTGAGCAAGAAAAAAACTTACTCTGCGCCTGAAAAACATGCTCCGGCAGTCGGATCCGATACGGCGAGAATGGCAAAAGAAGTAGCCAGCTATTATTCGGAAGACATGTCGAAAGAAGCCGTGGGGGCTTTGTTCAAGGGTTATGAAGATGACGACACCGCATATCCCGAAGCGGAGAAGCCTTCGGAAAAATCAGGCAAAACAGGAAAAACTCCTTCCATCGGCTCCGCGGAGGACGTTGATTACATAGAATATATGAACAGCTATTCTAGGTTTGATACAGCGAAGACGAAAAAATCGGGAGTAACCGAAGAAGAAAAAGAAAAACTCGGCAGTCACACACCTCGCAAGACATCGGTTACCTTAAGCTCCAGAGCTGACAGCACCACAGCGACAATTTACCATAAAAAAAGCGGCGAATCCGCCGATAAAGACAGTTTTTACGAAACAAAGCGCACGAGCTACGCCGACGGCTCACTGCTTGATACCGTAATCTCAAATATACGCTATATCGTAATACTCGGTGTTGCCGTACTGTTAATCATAATTGCCGCTCTCGCGATTAACCTGTCGTCCGCAAATCATAAGCTGAGTTTGGCAAACAAGAAAATCGAGGAGCAGGAAAAAGAGAGCAAGCAGTACAATGCGCTGCAGATAGAGGTTGACAATCTCGCAGGTAAATTGAGTCAGGCGGAAACCGAGAACGAAGACCTAAAAGCTCAACTGAGCACATATACCTCATCCGCGTCAGGCACGAATACTGCCGGCTCAGACACCCAAACAACGCCGCCGCCTTCCGGCGCCGGCACGACGACCAATCCGCCATCGTCTCCGACAGGTTCCACAAAATATACCGTTCAGGAAAAGGACACGCTTTGGAGTATTGCCGCAAAAGTATACGGAGACGGGTCTCTCTGGGAAAAAATCGGTAACGCAAACGGATTAAAAGACGGATCGACGCTTAAAATCGGCATGGAGCTTGTTATACCGCCGAAATAGAAGTTATCGGGGCAACAATTACATTCGTTAGACTTGTCGCCTCAATTCCCCCCCTAGGCCCGCAGGGCCGGTATAAGGGGTGATTAAATCGCATGGTTTAATCGGGGGCTCAATGGCAGGCCGGTGAGTGTTTTGAAACCCGGACTGTGAGGGATTTTTCATAGGGAAACTATTTTTCAAACACGACTTAATTTTAAGGTATGCGCTTGCCGTTGATGCAAGCGCATACATTCTTCTTGAGATATCATCCCATTATTCCGGCAAACTGTTATTACACCCTGCTGCGGTTTGATTGCCGTCTAAACAAAATTTCACCGGAGAAAAATTAAGTAAACGATGATTAATTGACTTTGTACAGATACTCGGCTGATTTAATCCGCGCATCCTCGTCCTAAGCGGCCGTTATACGGCCTTTGTGCGGAGCGGGATGCTTGCGGTTGTCCCTTGTGGGCGCAACCGTTCGATTAAATCAGCACTTACTCAGTATCGCTTATAATATAAAAAATATAAAGCGGAGAGAATAGAATACTTAACTTAACGGTGCTATTACCGCGGAAGTTAAATACCGCATAAATACTTACGCGGTTACTTGGGCTGTGCAGACGCATATCTGCGTCTTAGTGAGGAACAACAAAATATGACGTTTTCCTATATTTTGCTGCCGAAGTAATATACAAAAATGTAAGGGTTTTACAACGGGGGTATTTTTTCTTTTCTGCAATATGCCAAGGATTAATGGAGGAAACAATGGATTTAATGGAATTGTCCCTTTTTGAGCTTCGCGATAAGGCAAAGGACATGGGTATAAAAAGTATTCAAAAGTACAGAAAAGCGGAGCTTGTGGATTTAATCAGCCAAGAAGAAAAAAAACGTGAAGAAGCAAAAAGACTCGAGGAAGCTCAAAAACTCAACGCCTCATCTCCAAAACGCAGGGGAAGACCGCCGAAAGTGAAAGAAGATAATGCGCGGGAAAACACGGTTAAATCCGAACAGGATTATCCTGCCGTGAAGAGTGAAGTAAACTCCGAAGCAAAGCCGGAAGTAAAATCCATAGCAAAAACTGAGGAAAAGCCGGAACATAAAGAGGCGAAAGCGCCTGCCGAGCAGCCCGACGATTTTGTGATGCTTGAGATTTTGACGGACGAAAATTTCAGCATGCCCGAAGTTATTTCAGAAAAAGCGGCTATATTACCCGCCGAGAGTTCTTCCCCGGTTGTGCCGGTTCCCGAAGTGTTGACTGCCGCTCCTGCGGCGGCCGAGCAGCCAAACAGGTTTATCCGGGACAAAAACTATTTGACTCAGCTGGATTCGGGTATCGAAGTAGGCGGGGTTCTTGAGATAATGCAGGAGGGCTACGGATTTTTACGCAGAGAAAATTATTATCCGGGTCCGAAGGATATTTATGTATCTCCGGCGCAAATCAGGAAGTTTAACTTGAGAACCGGTGACTTTGTTACCGGAAACGTAAGAATACCCAAGGAAGTCGAGAAATTCCAGGCGCTTATACTCGTGAAGGAAATAAACGGGGATAAACCCGGGGACAAGTATTACCACAACAAGAGACCAAATTTCGAAGACCTCGTACCCGTTTTTCCGAACAAGCGCCTCGGGCTTGAAACTTCAACCGCCGAATTGTCAACAAGGCTTATCGATTTGATCTCACCGATAGGAAAGGGCCAAAGAGGAATGATCGTTGCTCCTCCCAAGGCAGGAAAAACCGTTCTGCTCAAGAAAATCGCGAACGCGATAACTCATAATCATCCCGAAGTATATTTGATTGTTTTGCTTATAGACGAGCGTCCGGAAGAAGTAACGGACATGAAGCGCTCTATAGTCGGCGAGCATGTCGATGTTGTATACTCGACGTTCGATGAAATACCCGAGCATCACAAAAAAGTTGCCGAGACAGTGCTGGAGCGCGCGAAAAGACTCGTTGAATCCGGTAAAGATACGGTGATATTACTTGACTCGATTACAAGGCTTTCAAGGGCATATAACCTCACAATACCCCCCAGCGGGAGAACTCTTTCGGGCGGACTCGACCCGGCCGCGCTTTATATTCCGAAAAAATTCTTCGGTGCGGCGAGAAATATTGAAAACGGCGGCTCTCTTACCGTGCTTTCAACCGCGCTAGTCGATACCGGAAGCCGGATGGACGATATAATATTTGAGGAATTTAAGGGTACGGGAAACATGGAGCTTGTTTTGGACAGGAAACTGGCCGAAAAGCGTATATTCCCCGCGATTGACATACTGAAGTCCGGCACGAGACGCGAGGATCTGCTGCTTCATCCCATAGAGCTGGACGCGCTCTATACGCTCAGAAAGGCCATGAGTCATATGTCTGTCAGCGATTTGAACGAGCAGGTACTTGAGATGCTGAAAAAGTCAAAAACGAACAGAGAGTTTGCCAGAAGCGTTCCTTCTCTTGCAAAGGACAGAGACTAAAGAGAACGGCAATCATACCGGAAAACGGGCAGGGCGGCAGAAGTAAAACGTCGCATTCGGCGCTTTCCGCCAATAATTGTATTACCGCGGAAGTTTAGTACCCCGCGGTATTAAATTTTGCATTAAGAATTGACAGTGCTAACCCTATAAGGGCATGTTGAAAAATCGCCTTGCGGCTTTCCATTGAAAATGGAAAAACACCATTTTTTAATGGAGAACGCCGCGCATTCAACCCGCTAAAGTGGGTTGAATGCGCAATTTTCAACACTTCCGATAAATATTATTTACCCGTTGCCGATTGCTTTTTTCTAAGAAGAACCACTGCCAAAATTCCTGCTATAGCCGCCACAGAAACGATGTTTGTAACGACTGTGTAATCACCTGTCTTGGGATTGTCTTTAACTCCGGGGTCTCCCTGAGGCGCCTCGGGATCCGAAGGAGCGATAACAACCTCTGCCGGCACTTCCGTTCCTTGGTCTCTCTGTCCCGCAGGCTCCGTCTCGGTCGGAATCTCCGTCAAATCGGGTGTTACCGCAGTTTCCGGCGCAGTTGTCGGTGCAGGAGTAGCGGTTGGCGTAGCTGTAGGAGCGGGAGAATTTGTCACGGGGTCTTCTTCATAATACGGCGGGAATGTCGTCGGGTCATACTCTTCGGGTTCGTTCGTTTTGACAACTTCCGCCAGCTTAACCTTAAGAGTAAACTCGTGTGTGTCGAGAACATTGTTCGGGTTTGTTATACCCAATTCCCTGTGAAGGAAGTTATAAACATCATCGGCAAGAGAAACCGCAAATTTAACGTCACGATATTCTCCGGCCTCTCCGGAAGCCCTCTGCACCGGAACCGTGCTCAACACTTTTATCTTGATTGTGTTTGTACCCGGAACGCGGATATATTCAAAGTTATAGCCTTTTCCCGCTTCACTCGCGTCCAGCCCAATTTTAATAAAATCGCTTAATTCGAGAGAGCCGAGGTCAATCTTGTATTTGTCAAGCTTTCCGTTTGCGCAGGCAAGCAGTTCGTTAATGCTGTCAAAAACATCAAGATAGTTAGACGAAACGGTAACGGTGTCTCCCGTAACGTCAAACTTGAATGTCTCCGGCGTAACGGTTATATTGGGTATATCTCTTATCAAACGGTCGATAAAATCGATGATAAGCTGAGGATTCTCGATATAGGGACTGATAATCGTGATAATTTCTTTCAAAGCTTCAATGTATGGCGTTGCGCCTGCAACAAGACGGTCGATAACATCCTTTATTTCAGTCGATAACTTTGCCGTGTCATCCAAAAGCTTTCTGATTTTCGCGGAAATCTCTTTAATCGTCAATCCGTCTGTTTCGCTCTCAATGAAGCTTTGAAGCTTATCGAACTGTTCCGTTAGAGCCTGTCTTAAGAAATTGTTTATACGGTCGTCTTTTATACCAAGAGAGCCGATTATAGACTCAACCCATTTTGCCTTGTCTTTAAACAAATCTCCGACAGCGCCGCCGACAGAGGGCATAACTCCTAAAGTCTCAAGCAACTCCAAAATCTCGTCGGGCATTGCTTGAATCAAGTCATCAAACTTGGCGTAGGTAAGGTTTAACTGCAGCAACAGATGGTAAACAGCAGCCGGATTCGAAAAATCCGCGTTCTCGATAAGTTTTGCCAAATCATCCGCAGCGACCGCGATTTCAAGCGCTCGATGAAGCTGGTTATATGTTGGGGCAAGATAAAGATTATACTCGAGTACCGCAATAACTTTTAAGGTTTTTGCCGTCTCTACAGCCGGAAGAATTCCAACCTTCAGGTTAGCTAAAATACCCAGAAGGATAGGCGGAATTTGGCCTTCGAGCTGCTCTTTCAAGCCGGGAATATTGCCAAGTGAAACACCGTCGATAAGTAAAGTGTATGCTCCCGTTAAAGCGCTGTTTAACTCGGGCATCGAAATGTTTTCGGCTTTTTCCATATCCGCATTCGCAAGCTCCAAAAGGGTATTAAGCTTGGCGACAACGTTTCCCGTAGTGGCATCGGAAGGCAAGGGTGACCAGGTTTCCTCAGCGCTTGCTTTAACCGTAATCATTCCGAACGCCATAACCGCGGCGAGCAGGAACGATGTTGCGCACTTTAGATTAAGGCGCAATTTTCTAAAAATATTCATAATTTCCCTCCTTAAATAACTTGTGTTCAAATCAAGTTTTATAGACAACGATGACAGTTTATTCGGTTTCTCTATTCAGTTTTTCATCGCGCCCATTCAATCCGATTATACCAAAAGACAATAGAATGTCAATGATTTACTTTTTTGGTATATTTATAAAGATTACGTATTTTCAAGTGTTAAAGGGCTAATTGTTTTATTGAAACGAAAATGTAACACTGATACAGCTACTTTGTGCAATTTATATTTAATATAAGGTTGTACTGCTCATTCTTGCTCAAAAAAAACTATGCACTCGCGGTTAAACTGCGCGGGATTTTCGGCGTGCGGCAAAGATTCGCAGTCGTGACATACAGTTAAGCTTGCGGAACGACTGTTAATACACAGCTTTTCGAGAGAGGCTTCTTCGCCCTCGTTTTCGCCGGAAACGATTAATATCGGGTGTTCAGCATGGGTGATATGCCGCGATACATCTGTATCGAGCATACCCGAGTAAAGCGCGGCCGCGGCAAACCTCGCGTTTGACCCAGCGTTATGCGTTACAGCGGCTTTTTGCTTCGCAAGCCTTTTTGCGGTATACCGGTCAACCCGGAGTATCTTCTCCAAATAAGCCGCCATGAGCGCCTTACTGCATAACACATTGTAAATTGCCGTTCCGATTACCGGAGACTCGATGAGCGTCCTGACGGCATTTTTTACAAAAACGGGCATGCGGCTTACGGGGTTAACCCTTTCGGGCGATATAAGCAAGAGCTTTTCAAAATTTTCCGGGCAAAGCTTTGCCGCGGCGCACAAAAACGCCGCAGAGCCGCAGCTTCCGACTGCGCAAACTTTTTTCTTTATCACATTCGATATAAAATCGTTTATCAGGCCGGTATACATATAGGAGCTGTACGAGACAGGCGGTTTCTCCGAACCGCCGTAACCGAGCAGATCGATCGCGTATACCTTGAAGCGCTCCGAAAGTCCGTTAATGTTTCCGTTCCATTCTTCGATGCTATCTCCCAGAGCCGTTCCGTGTACAAGCAATACGGGTTTTCCCGTTCCTTTCACGGTGTAACGGATTTTGCCGTATTTGTATTCGTAAAAACGGAAGCCGCGCCCTCTGACCTTTGTTCCCTTGATCTTAAAAACAACGGCGTTCGCGGCCGCAATAAACCCGAGACATGACACAAGATTTATGAAAATACGAAACAGTTTTTTCATCCGAAAAACTCCTTATAATCATTTTGGCGCGGGTTCCGAAACAAGCCGTCATTCCGTGCCGCCCTAAGGCTGATTACACTTTATCACCGGTAATAGTGATTTTCAAATATTTTTTTACAAAACCCGTGTCGTTTACTCAAAATGTTTCACATAAAACTCTATAGTTTTTCACTAATTTAGTGCAATATTTTTTCTTTAGCGCTTTAAAGCAGTAAATTATGTTGCTGTTTTATGAAAAATTCACTCCTTAAAAAAATTATTTAAACATATTGCACTATTAAATCATATGCGGTATACTCAAAGAAAAATTACCGGAGGTATAACAATGAAGAAATATCCTGCAGAACCGTTTAGAATCAAGTCCGTCGAGACTGTCAAAACTATGTCCCGTGACGAAAGAGCAAAAGCTATGAAGGAAGCCGGCTACAACACATTCCTTCTTAAGAGCGAAGACGTATATATCGACCTGCTTACAGACTCGGGCACGAACGCCATGAGCGACAAACAATGGGCAGGCCTTATGATAGGCGACGAAGCGTATGCCGGAAGCAAAAATTTCCTTCACCTCGAGGCTGTCGTAAGAGAGTATTACGGTTTTAAACATATAATCCCCACACACCAGGGCAGAGGCGCGGAGAACCTTCTTTCCAGACTTATGATCAAGCCCGGCAGCTATGTTCCGGGAAACATGTACTTTACAACGACCAGATACCACCAAGAGGCTAACGGAGCTACTTTCAGAGACGTAGTTATCGACGAAGCTCACGATTCCCAGATTGAAATACCTTTCAAGGGTAATATCGACCTCAAAAAACTTCAAAACCTTATCGACGAAGTCGGCGCGCAAAACATTCCTTACATCTGCCTTGCGGTTACCGTTAACCTTGCAGGCGGACAGCCGGTTTCCATGCAGAACATGAAGGATGTCAGAGCTCTTGCAGACAAACACGGCATCAAAGTATTCTATGATGCGACAAGATGCGTCGAAAACGCTTACTTCATCAAAAAGCGCGAAGCAGGATTCGAGAACAAGACCATCAAAGAAATCCTCAAAGAGATGATGAGCTATGCAGACGGCTGTACAATGTCCGGCAAAAAAGACTGCCTCGTTAACATCGGTGGCTTCCTTTGCATGAACGACGACGATATGTTTGTGCAGGCAAAAGAGCTCGTAGTCGTATTCGAAGGTATGCCTTCTTACGGCGGACTTGCGGGAAGAGATATGGAAGCTATGGCAATCGGTATCTCAGAGTCTGTTGACTATGCTTATATCGAGCACAGAGTCGAGCAGGTTGCTTACCTCGGAGACAAGCTTGTAGCTGCGGGTGTACCTGTTGTCAGACCTATCGGCGGTCACGCTGTATTCCTTGACGCAAAACTGTTCCTTGATCACATTCCTCAGGAGAACTTCCCCGCTCAGGCGCTTGCCGCTCACCTTTACATTGAGTCCGGCGTTCGTTCGATGGAAAGAGGTATCGTTTCCGCCGGACGCGATAAAATAACAGGCAAAAACCACTCTCCGAAGCTTGAACTCGTTCGTCTTACTATCCCCAGAAGAGTATATACCTACTCGCACATGGATATAGTTGCCGACGCGGTTATCGAGCTTTACAAAAACCGCAAGAGCATTAAGCCGCTTAAGTTCACATACGAGCCGAAAATGCTCAGATTCTTCAACGCAAGATTCGAAGAAATATAAGATCCGAAGAAATATAGTATGCAAAGCGTGATAAAGGCTCAGTAAACCCGCGCACCCCGTTGTTCGTACTTTCCCGTACACAAGAAAAGAGCTCGTTTACCGCAGCATATCATAAACATATTTATAAAGGACCTGCCGGGTTTTAAAACCTCGCAGGTCCTTATGTTTTCTGAGCCGAATCGATTGTCTTGCTGCCTTACCTTACAGTCCGGTTCAGTCTTCTTTGCTTTCTGGACAGAAACTCTCTCCTTCTTCGCTCGGATATTATCAGTGCTCGCGTAAACAAAAACGCGGCAACTATAAAAGCAATTACGCCGAACGTGACCGCATGCTTCCCGTAAGCTTCAAAGAAGCCCTGCTTGTCTTTTTCGCCTTCAGAGTTTTCCGAAAACACGGGGACAAACGCGGGATCCTCTTGCTCATCCGTTTTTTTGCCCTTTTCGGGGAGCTTTTTGTATACGTCCGACACTGAAACAAGCTCACTTTGGGCGATTATTTTGGAATCATAGCTGACGGTAATTGTTCCGGCTCTATCGCCGTATGCTATTGTTTCACCGGTAAACCCCGATGTATCGGCTATTGTAACCAGCTCGTCGTCCGTTACGTCTTTAGGCAAAAGTATCATTATGTTTTCAGCGGGGCGCAGTACGGCGACTCCGTTTTTCGTTTCTCCGCTATAAAGCTCTATATCTGTCTCGTAATTTGAGTTTATAACTCTTCTGTACTCGTAATTATCGAAACAGTAGTCAAAAAGCAGCGTAGAATCCGTGTAGGTCATGTTTTTCTCATCGCCCATGACAACAGCTACAAGCTCGATCTCCCCGCGCTTGGCATAGCAGGCAAGCGTATGCTTCGCCTCGTCAGTATACCCCGTCTTACCTCCGTAAACATCGGGGTTGTAATATTCGCCGGAAATAATCAGCTTGTTGGTATTCTTGATTTCCGTTTCTGTCTCGCGTTTGTTGGATGGAGGGAGCATAAAATTTGTTGCCGAGATTATTTCTTTAAATTTCGGGTATTTTATTGCTTCTTTCATAATCAAAGCCATGTCGTGAGCGGTTGTATAGTGGTTCTCGTCGTGAAGCCCGTGCGGATTTACAAAATTCGTACTTACCGCGCCAAGCTCGGCCGCCCTCTTCGTCATTAAAGCCGCAAAATCTTTGACATTACCGGAAATGTATTCTCCGAGAACAAGGGCAGCATCATTGCCGGAAGGCAGGAGAAGTCCGTACATCAGCTCGTTTATCGTTACGACTTCCCCGGCTTTTAAACCCATGATTGACGAATCCCACTCGAGACTGTCCAGCGCGTCCTGCGGCACTGTTAAAACCTCCCCGAAATCTATGCCGGGGTGTTCGAGAACGAGAAGAGCCGTCATAACCTTTGTCATGCTCGCTGGGTACATCTTCTCGTCCGCGTTTCTTTCGAAAAATATATTCCCTGTTTTCGCGTCCATCAAAATCGCGGCGGGAGCGGCAACGGCCTCCGGCGGGGTCACGGCTTCGCTTGTGATAACCCGCGACGGCCCCGGAGCCAAATTTTCCGCAAATATTGTAGAATTTTGTGAAAGAATGTATAATAGTATCGAAAAAGTAATTATAAGTCTTATAGGTTTTTTAGCTGACAACAGCCGGTCTCCCCTTTGCATCCGAGATTTGCCGTAAAACTAAGTAAGTGCCGATTTAATAGAACGGTTGCGCCCGCAAGGGACAACCGCAGCATCTGTCCAAAGTCAATTAATCAGCGTTGGCTGGCTTTCGGACTTTGCTTGTTTAACTGTCTACAGACTATTGTACCACGCCGGAGCGTGTTTGTTAATGAGGAAAATTTTTTTATATTTGTCAGTGGTATTGTGTTGTGCTATTATGTTTATAACATGGTATGCTTTCGGCAGGCAAAAAAATTCCCTTGCAGTTACTTATGCTGAGAGCATCGAGCAGACCGGCACTCAGTCTGCTCTTCCCGGCAAGGCGTATATAACCGGACAGGTTGTTAACCCCGGGGTATACGAGCTTGAACCCGGAGACAGGCTGGAAAACCTTATAGAAAGAGCCGGCGGCCTGACGTTTGACGCGGATACCGACGGACTCAACCTCGCGGAACTTATCAGCGATGAGCAGAGCGTCAACATACCAAAAAAGGGCGAAAGTGCTCAAACCGAAGTCCACGGCGCAAAAATCAACATAAACAGCGCCGGAAAAAACGAGCTCATGCTCTTGCCGGGTATAGGCGAGAAAACAGCTGCTGCGGTTATTGAGTACAGAGAAAAAAACGGACCGTTTAAGAATATAGACGAAATCAAAAATGTTTATAACATCGGAGAAAAAACGTTTGATAAAATTAAGGAAGAAATTTGTGTCAGATAAGGTGCAAAATCAGGAAAACCCAAGCTTTTTAGCCGGATACCTTGGAGGATAACATGCCGAATAAGATTCTTGTTGTTGACGACGAAAAGTTGATAGTAAAGGGGATAAAGTACAGTTTGGAACAGGATGACATGCTTGTCGATGTCGCGTATGACGGAGATGAAGCTGTCAAGTTGTTCCGGAGAGGCTATTACGATTTGATTGTCTTGGACGTGATGCTGCCAAAGCTCGACGGGTTTGCGGTTTGCCGGATTATCAGAGAGGAATCTGACGTGCCTGTTATAATGGTTACGGCAAAAGGCGACGATATGGACAAGATACTCGGGCTTGACAACGGGGCGGACGATTACATCACAAAGCCGTTTAACATACTCGAGCTTAAGGCGCGTATAAAGGCTATACTCAGAAGAAGTATGAGGGTTTCGAACCCGAATTCTGTCAGCCCCGATATCAAAACCGTCAGGGATCTGGTCTTGGAGCCGTCTTCGCGCAGGGTCACGGTGAACGGAAACGAAATCAATCTTACCGCAAAAGAGTTTGTGCTTCTCGAGCACTTGATGGATAATCCGGGCAAGGTGTATTCCAGGGAAAACCTTCTCAATATTATCTGGGGTTATGACTTCCCGGGGGATGCGAGAACGGTTGATGTTCATATCAGAAGGCTGCGCGAAAAAATAGAGGAACAGCCCGGAGACCCCAAGTATATCCACACGAAATGGGGAGTTGGTTACTATTTCAAGTAAGCTCAAATCAGTGTTGACCTGGCTGGGCAGTATGCGATTCAGGCTTTTTTTGGCACTCCTTTTTATCGCGCTTATCCCTCTCAGCTTTTTTTTATATACGGTTTCTCTGTCTATTGCGGACTACTATACAAACCAGATGGCGAACGACCTAAGCTATCATGCGAATATACTGTCAGTGAGCATCAGCAAGGCAAAATATCTTGTCAACGAAAGCCGCAGACCGCTGTTCGACGACGAGATAATACGAAAGAGCGAGACCGAAAGCTTTAGAATTTTGGTTGTTGATTCCAGAGGTATAGTGGTCAACGATTCCAACAGGACAGACATCGGCAAAACCCTTGTTATTCCCGAGATTATAGACGCGCTTAATAAAAAAGACGTCGCGAGAATGCAAAAAGGGAACAGAAACATGTACGCCGCCGTATCCGTATTATCCGAAAACTCAGAAGTCATCGGCGCCGTGCTGCTTGTCGCGCCGGTTGAAGCGATAAACCTGTTCTGGGTCGAGGTCGGCGGAAAATTCGCTTTAATAGCCGCTGTACTGGTTTTTGTTATTTTTGTACTTTCACTTTTGTTTGCGAATCTGATAATTAACCCTTTGGGAAAAATCTTGAGTTCCGTCAGAAAGATAACGGACGGACACTTAAACGAAAGAATCGCTCCGACGGGAAGTTTGGAATTTGTCGAGCTTTCAAAAGCGTTTAACGACATGACCGGAAAACTTGAGCAAATCGAGACGACAAGGCAGGAATTTGTATCAAACGTATCGCACGAGCTGAAAACTCCGCTCAGCTCCATGAAGGTATTAAGCGATACCCTGCTTTTGATGAACGATGCTCCGATTGATATGTACAGGGAATTCATGCAGGATATTAACTCCGAGGTAGACAGGATGACTGCGATCATTAACGAGCTTCTTGCTCTTGTTAAACTTGACCGCTCCGAAAACCCGCTCGTCGTACAACAGGTCAAGATAAACAAAACCGTCGAAGCAATATTGAAGCGCCTGTATCCGCTCGCGGAGCAAAAAAACATCGAGCTGCTGTATCAAGACGTTAAAAGCGTTGTTATAGATGCCGACGAGATGAAGCTCAGTCTCGCGATATCAAATCTTGTGGAAAACGCGATAAAATACACAAACCCGGGCGGAACCGTCAAAGTTATTGTGGACGCGGATGCCCAGAACCTGTTTATAACAATACAGGACAACGGGATCGGAATAGCGGAGGAAGACCAGAGCAAGATATTCACAAGATTTTACAGAGTGGATAAGACAAGGGACAGAGATACAGGGGGAACGGGGCTCGGTCTCGCCATCACTCACAAGACCGTGCTTTTGCATAACGGAAGCATAAGGCTTGTGAGTAAGGAGGGCGAAGGCTCGTCCTTCATAGTCAGAATACCGATACATCGGGTTGTAAAGGAGATATAAAATTGGCTGACATAAAAAGAGGATCCGAAAAGCCTTCAGGCAGGAAGACTAAAAAAACAGCGCGAAGCGCCGGCGCTGTAAAGAATAAACCCGCCGCAAAAAGAGCTAAAACCGCGACACCGCGCAGACGTTCCAAAAAGAAGGGCGGATACGGCTTTGTCATTGCCGTTGCCGCCGTTGCGGCCTGTATCGTTATAGGAATGGTCATCTTTGACAGGGTTTCTAATCCCAATGTTGAAGGGAAGTTAAAGTGCGAGCTGTATTTTGTCAACAAAACAACAAGTAAGCTTGAAGTCGAAACAAGGATGATAGCTTCCGGCGATAGCAAAACCGTGCTTGAAAACGTTACATCCGAGCTTATAGCCGGCCCGAAGTCGTCGTCACTTTCGGTAAGCATACCCAAGGAGCTTAAAATTTTGAAGCTCTCGTATGCTCCGAGCGAGAAATCGCTTGCAATAAGCGTTTCGGAGGAATATAGAGGGTTGAGTATCAGCGACGAGCTTTTTTGCCGTTCTGCACTCGTAAAAACATTTACGTCCTTGGATTTTGTCGAGTCCGTCACAATTAATATTGATGGGGAAGAGCTGAAAAAGACGGACGGTCAAGATGTCGGAGGAATCACGGGAGACAGCGTTTTAACCGACTCGAACCTCACGAGCACTAAAGCGGAGTACCGTACAGTTACGCTGTATTTTTCGGATGAAATGGGTGATTGGCTCGTTCCCGAGGAAAGAACGATAGTTGTAAATTCAAATTCGATGCTTGAACAGTATATAATGCAGGAACTGATAAAAGGCCCTCTGAACGAGGGGTTGACAGCGACCGTGCCTTCCGACACGAAGGTCGGAACGATAAGTATTGACGGCGGAACGTGCGTTGTGGACCTTAACCCCGATTTTCTTTCGAAAATCCAGGTCGGCTCAACAAACGAGCGTCTTGCTGTCTATTCTGTCGTAAACACGCTTACGAGCCTTAACAGTGTAAAGCAGGTTCAGTTTTTGTTTAACGGCGTAAAAGGCGAGATAAAGGGAGGCCACCTTGATATCTCGTCGCCGTTTGAACGCAACGAGGACATAATCTTAAAATAAGGAGTGAGCGCTACGGCAATTGTAAAAGTTACAGGAGAAAACTGCCTTGAGTGGGCAAGACTATGCTGCGAGCTTTGGCCCGATGCTTCACCCGAAGAGATGCTTGACGGTTTTTTAAGCGGGCAAAACGATTACGAATACCTGTATAAATCCGAGGACTGTTATGTCGCGTTTATCGGACTGTCTGTGAGAAAAGAGTATGTGGAAGGCAAAGAAGGCACCGCCCCCGTCGGTTATATCGAGGGGATATACGTCAAGCCCGAATACCGCGGAAAAGGCATAGCAAGAGAGCTTGCAGAATTTGCTAAAGTATGGTGTGTAAAAAACGGGCTTACTATGCTTGCTTCTGACTGCTTGATCGAAAACTCGGCAAGCAGGTCGTTTCACAACAGCATAGGTTTTGAAGAAGCAAACGTTAATGTGCACTTTATTATGAAAATTTAACCACTTACCTATATTTTGTTGGCGAAGGAATATTACTTATCTTATAGGGAGCTGCTTTGAAGCGTCCGCTTGTTTTAGTGTTGTTTTTTTACATAATCGGTGTTTTGTTCGGGCGATACTTTTCGGAAAGTATTGTCCTTTTCTTAGCGCTTATCGTTTTATCTCAGGCGGCCGTATATCTCAAAACAAAGAAGTGGCTGCTGATGCTTGTGCCGTTTGCCGCTTTCCTGGGTTTTCTGACCGTAACGCTCAGCCTGACGCCTAAGGTTGTCGAACTTGAGGCCGCGGCAGCCGCACAACAAGCCGCCTCGGTGAGCGCGATAGCCGAAAGCGTGGCGAAAACCTCATCAGGCTCTGTATCTGCAATCGTGCGCACAAAAAGTATAACAGTCGGTGATAAAACATACAAAAACGGGATAAAGCTGTTTATAATCACGAACAATGCAAAACTCAGCCCCGGAGATGTAATAAGCTTCGAAGCGAAGCTTATGTCTCTCGACGAGGAGCGCAATCCGGGAGCTTACAATGAGTTTCAGTATCTGCGCTCGAGAAAGATTGCTTACAAGCTTTATCCCAAGAGCGTAACCGTCGAATCGAAGACAGTTACAATCGAAACGGTTTTCGGCTATCTGAGGGCAAAATGCGGAGAAAAATTCGCAAAACTGCTTTCGCCTGAAGACGCGGGCATAATCACCGCTCTGATTAGCGGTCAAAAAGCCGATATCTCCTCGGACGACAGGGATTTATATAAAAGTATCGGCATTTATCATATACTTGCGGTGTCGGGACTGCATTTAACTATTATCGCTTCGGTGATCGAAGCGGTTTTGTCAAAAATACTGAGAAGGCGGCACAGTGTAATCGCGACAGTCACACTTTTGTGTATTTATTGTATTTTCACGGGTTCGGGAGTCGGAGCTGTTCGGGCTGCGCTGATGTATTCGATGGTCGCGCTGTCCTCGATTTTAAGGCGTGACAGAGACCCACTCACTTATACTTCTTTTTCGGCTCTTATCCTTCTTTTGTACGAGCCGCTGTACTTGTTCGACATGGGCTTTCAGTTTTCGTTTTTGGCTGTTTACGGTATATTCATTTTGACAGAGCCTTTTATGAAGTTTTTTGCCGTGACGGCCACAAAATTGCCGTTTACACGAGTGATTTTGGATAGAAAGTACTTTAAGAAATATATGGCCTCTGTGCTCGCGGCGACCTTGGCGACCTATCCCGTAACCGCGTTTTATTTCGGAACTGTCTCCCTGTCCTCGCTGTTGGCAAATCTGTTTATAACGCCGACCGTATTTATCCTCGTTATATTCGGGCTGGTTGCCGCCGCCGCTCCTGCTGTTGTTTGCGGCATACCGGCCGTTACGATAGGTTTCATGCTCGGGGCCTATAGATTTTTCGGGCTGATTTTAGCATCTCTTCCGTTTTCGGAGCTGTTTATCGGCAGGCCGGAGGCTTGGGCAATCATAGGGTATTTTGGGCTGCTGCTGACCTTTGCCTATACGATGCACGCAAAGGGCAAGCTATACTCGAATTTGTCGTATGCCCTTTGCATCGCCGTACCGGTATTTATAACCGCAAACACGGTCTGCGGCTTCATTCCCGGAGGATTAAGGGTTACAATGCTTGACGTCGGCCAAGGCGACTGCACGGTTATCGAATACGGAGCTTATACAGCGGTAGTTGACGGAGGAGGCCGAGAGGCTTCGCTCGGAAACAGTACGGGAGTTAACGTTCTGATACCGTACTTGAATTACAGAGGCATAAACAGTGTCGACTGCGTCTTTGTTTCGCATATTGACGCGGATCATGTTGTCGGGATTATAGAGCTCCTGGAGCATGTCGTGGTCGAAAACGTCTATATTTCGTACGATGCCGACCAAAGCAAGACGCTGAGTCTTGAGCTGCTTGACGCAATCGCGGAAAACGGCGCAAAGCTTTACCTTCTAAGGACCGGAGACTATGTAATGCTCGGAGACCTCACGGTGAACTGTCTGTACCCGTTCGAAAACACAAGTGTTACGAATTCGAACGACACGAGCAATGTATTGAAAATCAGTTACAAGACCATAGACTTTCTTCTTGCCGGAGACTTGTCATCCTCTGTCGAGGCCGATCTGATAAAAGCCGGAACGGATTTGGACTGCGAGGTTATGAAGCTGAGTCACCACGGCTCAAAATATTCAAACTCCTCCGAGTTTTTGGAAGCTGTATCGCCTATGTTTGCTTTCGCGGGAGCGGGAAGGAACAATTCGTACGGCCACCCGTCAAAAGTCACGCTTGACAGGCTCTCTAACCTGGGTATACGCCTGTACGACACGGCTGACAACGGGGCGATTGTAATAACGACAAACGGCAATAATTTGAGGGTGCGGACCATGCTTGGAGAAAACTTGCTTAATAAAGTAAACACTGATTAAATCCGTGCTTGATATTTTCACGGAAGTAAAAGTAGTAAAAAGATTGGTGGGGCATATGCAGGGTTTAAAAAAACAGATAGCTGACGGTTCATTAAAACGCTGCTATCTTTTTTACGGCTCGGAGAGCTATCTTATACAGTATTACGAAAACGAATTGAAAAAAGCCGTTCTGTCCGGAGACTCGACCGGCATGAATCTAACCGTGCTCACGGAAAAGGAGGCAACAGCTTCAAATATTTCCGGCGTCGGTGAGACTCTTCCTTTTCTAAGCGAAAAAAGACTTATAATCGCAAGGGATTCGAAGCTGTTTGTCGCGGGAAGAAAAGACGAAGCCGAAAAAACAGCCGAGTACATCTCAAACATTCCGGAAACCACTGTGCTCTTGTTCGTTGAAACAGAGGTTGACAGGCGGGGGAAGCTTTATAAAAAAGCAGTCGAAAACGGTTATGCGGTCGAGTTTAAGCCGCAAAGCGAGAGCGACTTGATACCGTGGGCGGCAAGCGTGTTCAAAAAGTATAACTCCCCTGTCAGCTCGTCTGTTGCGGCGTTGCTTGTCCAAACGGCAGGCACGGACATGAATACGCTAATGTCCGAGATACGAAAACTCTGCGCGTACAAGGGCGAAGGCAACGAAATTAACACTCGAGATATCGAGTATATTTGCACAAAGTCAACCGAAGCGAGAATATTCGAGCTGTCGGACGCGGTCGCCGCGAAAAACGCCGGCAAGGCGCTTGAGGTGTTTTCGACACTCACGGCGATGAAAGAGCCGCCCATTGTTATTCTCTCTATGATCGCAAGGCAAATAAAGCTTATGCTGCAATGCAAACATATGACGGGCAAGAAGGCAAGTCAGGCCGAAACAGCTGCGAAGCTGGGACTTCAAAGCTTTATTGTCAGAAACTGCGTGAGGCTGGCTGCGGTATATTCGGAAGATGAGCTCAAACAAAGACTCTATGACTGCTATAAAACGGATGTCGGCATTAAAACCGGAAAAACCGAGGGAACCCTTGCCCTTGAAATGCTGATAGTAAAATTCTGCGGTCATACCGGATAAGAGAGCGCAGAATGTGCGACCGTTATCCGTGTCACATTTTGCAATGCTTCAACGCCCCAAAGATTTCTCTTTGACATTATATATGAAGAAGTGTAAAATAAAACGATTGGGCAAACGTTAATCGAGCGTTTGTCACACAAATTTAACAGGATGGCAAACAAAATTGAAAAGAACCGTAACTAAGCTTGAAAATACAGAGAGCACAGAGATACAGCGCGAATACATTTCAAAACTTAAGAAGGAAAACAGCGAGTTTTGCATGAAAACGGGCAGCAACAGAACTTACGATATCGTAACATTCGGCTGCCAGATGAACGCCCACGATTCGGAAAAGATAGAGAAGTTTTTCTCGGATATGGGCTATGCCAAAGGCAAGGACGAATTCAGCTCGGACGTTGTTGTATACAATACCTGCTGCGTCAGAGAAAACGCGGAAAACAAGGTTTACGGCAACTTGGGTTACCTGAAACATTTAAAGGAACAGGGCCGCGAGTTCAAGATAATTCTTTGCGGCTGCATGATGCAGCAGGACGCTGTTGTCGATAAAATCCGAAAAACCTATAAAAATACGGATATCATACTCGGAACGTTTAATCTGCACAGGCTGCCCCAGCTTTTGTGGACGAGCTATGAGACCGGAGATTTGATTATTGATGTCTGGGAGGAGCAGGGAGAGATTGTTTCCGACCTGCCTTCGCTTCGAGAAAAGCCGTTTAGGGCAAGCGTAAATATCATGTACGGCTGTGACAATTTTTGCACGTACTGCATAGTTCCCTATGTCAGAGGCAGGGAGAGAAGCAGGGCTTCGGCGGAAATCTTGAGCGAGATTGAAGCGCTCGCGGCGGACGGTGTTAAGGAAATAATGCTGCTAGGCCAAAACGTCAATTCATATAAAGACGGGGACGGTACCGATTTTTCCGAACTCTTGAAACTGGTTTCGGCTATAAACGGTATCGAAAGAATAAGGTTTATGACCTCCCACCCCAAGGATTTATCGGACAGGCTGGTTTCTGAGCTTGCGTCTAACCCTAAAGTTTGCGGGCATATACATCTGCCGGTTCAGTCCGGAAGTACGAAAATACTGCATAAGATGAACCGCAGATATACAAAAGAGGATTATCTGAAGCTTGTCGGCAAAATAAAACAGGCAGTGCCTGATATAGCTATAACGACGGATATAATCGTAGGATTTCCGGGAGAAACCGAAGAGGACTTCAACGAAACTCTCGATCTTGTCAAACGCGTCAGGTTTGCCGGAGCGTTTACGTTCCTGTATTCAAAGAGAACCGGCACGCCTGCCGCAACCATGCCGGAGCAGGTACCGGAAGATGAAGCAAAAAAAAGATTTTCGGAGCTTTTGGCTGTTTTAAACCCGATAGTACACGATGAGAACGAAAAACAGGTCGGTTTGACGCTGAGCGTACTGGCTGAAGACTTGAGCGATAACGGTATGTTGTCCGGCAGAGCCGACAATAATACTATAGTACACTTTCATGGCGAGAGTTCGCTCATCGGAACCATAGTAAATGTAAAAATCAAGAGCTGCAAAACGTTTTACTGCATAGGAGAGTTGTCGGTTTAAACAGCCGAGTACGCTGTTATTACTTTCACGGTAATAAACCCGATACCCGGACAATAATTGATATAGGAGAAAAATATGTCTGTATATTTTGAAAAAGCAAGAGAACTCGGTGAACTTTTACTTTCAGCGCCTCAGGGCATAAGGCACGAAATCGCGAAGAACAAATTCGCGCAGGACGCGGAAGCGGTGGCTTTACTAAACGAATTTAAATCACACCAAACAGGTGTACAAGAAAGCGTTAGCAGAAATGCCCTGACGCAAGAGGAATACAACGCGGCAGTAAAAGATTTGACCGAAAAGACCATCGAACTTAAAAAGCATCCTTTAATCGGCGAGCTTGCGAATTCGGAAAGCGAGTTTTATGCTTTTGTCAACCAAGTGCTTGATGTTGTTAAATCTACGATAACAGGCGAAGTCAGCGAGGGCTGCGGTTGCGGTGGAAGTTGCGGAAGCGAATGTTCGAGTGAGGGCTGCGGAGGCGGATGTTCGAGCGAAGGCTGCGGCTGCGAAAGCAGGCACTGATAGCGCCGCCGGCCATAACGGCCGAATAGTACGCGTCCGCTAATCTTAATACAGAGGTGTGCATCTTGGCAGCAGTAACACCAATGATGGAGCAATATCTGCAAATAAAGAGCGAAAACAAGAACGCGCTCGTTTTTTTCAGACTCGGAGATTTTTACGAGCTGTTTTACGATGACGCGATAATAGCCTCAAAAGTGCTTGATATAGTGCTGACCGGCCGGGATTGCGGTCAGCCGGAACGTGCGCCAATGTGCGGCGTTCCGTATCATGCTGCCGAAACGTACATATCAAAGCTTATCGAAAAAGGGCACAAGGTCGCCGTATGCGAACAGGTCGAGGATCCCAAGACGACAAAAACAATTGTAAAGCGTGAGGTTGTCAGGATAGTGACACCGGGAACGAACACGGATATAAAATCCCTCGACAGTGGCCGGAATAACTATCTCATGTGCGTGTATGAAAGCAAGGAGGGCTGCGCTGTAAGCGTGGCCGATGTCTCGACCGGTGCATTCACCGCCCTTGATTTAGGCGCGGATAAAGTGAAGGTTTCGGACGAAATTGCGCGTTATTCGCCCTCCGAGATAATATCTAACTGTTCGGTAGAGCTTTCTGCAAGGATAGAAAGCATTTTCGGTATAAAGCCCGGAAGTCACGAGGCCTGGGCCTTTTCATATGACAACGCTTACAAGAAGCTTTGCTCTCACTTTGGCACTCTTAACCTCAGGGGTTTCGGCATTGAGGACGAAAAGCGCGTTATTTGTGCAGCCGGCGCTCTTTTGGACTATCTGAGTTACACAAGAAAAACGGCGCTTACGCATATAACCTCCATAAAGCCGGAAGCAGAAAAGACATTTATGGTGCTCGACGTATCATCGAGACGTAATCTTGAACTTACGGAAACAATGAGGGATAAAAAGAAGAACGGCTCGTTGCTCGGCGTTCTGGACTTCACAAGAACTTCAATGGGCGCAAGGGCTTTGAGAAATTGGGTCGAGCGCCCTCTGACAAAAAAGCCTGATATAGAGAAACGGCTTAATTCTGTCGCTGTTTTGAAAGAAAGCGTACTTTTGAGAGAAGAGCTCAAAGAATATTTGAATACCGTACTCGACATTGAACGCCTGATGTCAAAGATTGTGTTCGGAACGGCAAACGCGAGGGATCTCAACACTTTGAAGTCCTCGTTCGAAAATCTGCCGCATATGCGCAGACTGATAAAGAATTTTGACACCGAACTTTTTAAAGAGATATACGAAGACATTGACGAGCTTGAGGATATACGCTCGACCATAGGAGAGTACATTGCCGAGGAGCCGCCCGTAAGCATCAGAGAAGGCGGCATGATAAAAAAAGGTGTAGACTCGGAGCTTGACGAGCACAGAGAAGCTAAAATGTTTGGCACAAAATGGCTTTTGGAGCTCGAACAGCGCGAAAAAACGCTGTCAGGCATCAAGACGCTTAAAATCAAGTACAACAAGGTTTTCGGGTACTTTATAGAAATCACAAATTCGAACATTCAAAACGCTCCGGAACGCTATATAAGAAAGCAGACGCTTTCAAACTGCGAACGCTTTGTTACCGAAGAGCTTAAACAGATCGAAGACAAGATAATCGGAGCGGACGAAAGAATCGGCGAAATCGAGTATGAGCTGTTTATGAAGCTCAGGCAGAAAATATCCGCCGAAACAACGAGGATACAAAAAACCGCAGCGGCAATAGCGTCGCTTGACGCTGTTTGCTCTCTGGCGGAAGCTGCGGACAAATATGTCTATGTCAGACCCGGGCTCAACGAAAACGGAGTCATCGACATAAAGGACGGGCGACATCCCTGCGTTGAACGCATGAAGAACGTTTTGTTCGTTCCGAACGATACTTTTATAGACAACGACGCGGATAGACTCCTGATAATCACCGGGCCGAACATGGCGGGCAAATCGACATACATGCGGCAAGTTGCTCTAATCGTGCTTATGGCGCAGATCGGATCGTTTGTTCCGGCGCGCTATGCCGATATCGGTATAGTTGACAGGGTTTTCACGCGAGTCGGAGCTTCTGACGACATAGCGACGGGTCAAAGTACATTCATGGTCGAAATGAGTGAGGTCGCCAACATAATTAACAATGCCACGAACAAAAGCCTGCTCATACTCGACGAAATCGGCAGAGGAACGAGTACGTTTGACGGCTTGAGCGTCGCATGGTCGGTCATGGAGCATATTGCGGACAAAAAGAAGCTCGGAGCAAAAACACTTTTCGCGACGCATTATCACGAACTGACCGAACTTGAAACAATGGTAGACGGCGTAAAGAACTATTGTGTTACCGTAAAGGAGTCCGGCGACACGGTTGTGTTCCTGCGGAAAATCGCAAAGGGCGGAGCGGACGACAGCTACGGCATACATGTCGCGAAACTCGCCGGCATACCCGGCGATATTATCAGACGTTCGAAGGAAATACTGAAAATGCTTAAGGCGAACGATATCGCAGGGCTTGGCGGCGGAACGTCGGACTCGGTTACCTATGAGTTTTCCGAAAGCAGAGAATCGAGCTCAGGCAAGAAAATTATACTCAACGACCTGGAGGAACTCGATATTGACTTGATTTCTCCCAAGGGCGCGTGGGAATTGCTTTTCGACATCAAGAACAGGCTGAAAAATTTGGACAAATGATTGAATAGAGGGCGCACATGGCTCAAATTGTGAGGCTTCAAAGCAGTTTGATAGATAAAATAGCAGCCGGGGAAGTTGTTGAACGCCCGGCCTCCGTTGTTAAAGAACTGGTTGAAAACTCTGTGGACGCAGGCGCAACGCAGATAACAGTCGAGGTTGAAAACGGGGGAACAACGCTTATCAGAGTATCGGACAACGGCTCCGGCATAGAAAGGCAGTTTGTGAAAGAGGCATTTTTAAGGCACGCAACCAGCAAGATCGCCAGTCTTAAAGACCTTGAAAACGTGCTTACGCTCGGCTTCAGGGGTGAGGCGCTTTCAAGCATTTCATCCGTGTCGCAAGTCGAGCTTATAACGAAAACGCCCGAAGACCATGCCGGAATCAGGCTTGAGCTTGAAGGCGGAACCGTTTTATCGGAGCGGGAAACGGGCTGTTCGGACGGAACATCTTTTACCGTGAGAAATTTGTTTTATAATACGCCTGCACGGCGCAAGTTCATGAAAAAACCTGCATCCGAAAGCGGTTATATATCGGATATAATGGGAAAACTTATACTCGGGCATCCTGAAATAGCGTTTAAATACGTTAACAACGGATCCGTTATGATGCAATCAAACGGCGACGGAGACAAAAAAACAGCTTTGTTTGCGGTATACGGTAAAGACGCGGCCATGAAAACTCTGCAACTTAAGTCTGTTAAGGGAGAGTACGAACTGACAGGACTTATCGGGAAGCCCGAGCTTTCCAGAGCGAACAGGAGCTATGGGCAGTTTTTTATCAACGGGCGGTTTATCAAAAGCGACATAGTGTCAAAGGCTGTCGAGGAAGCGTACAAGACAAGGCTTTTAGTCGGGAAATTCCCCGTATACGTCCTGTATATGAAAACGGACCCTTCAAACATTGATATTAACGTTCACCCTACAAAACTTGAAGTCCGGTTCGAAGACGAGGATTTTATTTTTGACTTTGTAAGAGAAGCGGTCGACAAGACATTTGAGGGAGAAAATCTTATACCCTCGGTTAAGCTTGACGAAAAGAAACCTGTATTCAGCGAGGTTAACGAAACCGCTCCATACTCCGGCGAGGCAAAAAGCTTTAGGGCGGCAGAACTCGGGGAGCCTGAGGCAACTTATACTGCCGAACCCGAGCAAGACAGCTTTAAGCTGATTAACGCCGAGCCGTTAACCGTCCTTGAAAGAGGAGTCCGGCATGAGCAAAAAGAGCAGCTTGCGGAGGAAAAACCACGAATCTGGGGCATCGAAGGACAGAAGCCCGCTCCGCAGACTTATACGGAAATTTTTGAAAAAGGCGGCGGAACAAGCCCTCTCAGCCCCGGCGGGAATGATTTCTTCAAAGATTTTAAAATATGCGGACAAGTATTCGGAACATACTGGATAGTAGAGCAAGGCGACTGTTTGTATGTTGTCGACCAGCATGCGGCACACGAGAAAGTATTGTACGAAGAATTTACGGCTAAATACAAGGCGGAACAAACGGTATCCCAAAAATTGGCTTTTCCCGTCGCGGTTAACCTTAGCGAGCGCGAAATGATCGCAGTGAACGAAAACGGAGAGCTGCTGCGGTCTCTCGGCTTTGAGACGGAGAGTTTCGGAAGCGGAAGCATAGCGGTACGCGCTGTTCCTTATATCATGGGTGAAGCAGCCGGCACTTCCTGTTTCGTCGATATAGTGGACGGTCTTTTGAGTCCCGGCACTAAGGCCAAGAGCATTTACGATTCAAAGGCGGATGAAATTGCCTCAAAAGCATGCAAAGCTGCGGTTAAAGCAAACGACAGGCTCAATTATGCGGAAGCAAAGGCTTTGATTTCAAGGCTGCTTACCCTCGAAAACCCGTTCACCTGCCCTCACGGCAGGCCGACGATTATCGAGATCACAAAGAGTGAGCTTGAAAAGAAATTTAAGAGGATACAATAGTGCACAGTGAACTTTATGTAATCACAGGCCCGACGGCATGCGGGAAAACAGCCGTGTCTATCGAGCTTGCAAAGAGGATAAACGGCGAAATCATATCCGCGGACTCGATGCAGGTTTACAAGTATATGGATATAGGAACGGCGAAGGTCACTCCCAAAGAGATGCGCGGCATCAAACATTATATGATAGACGAGCTTTATCCCGATGAGGAGTTCTCCGTAGCGATATTCCAAAAAATGGCAAAGAAATACATTGCCGAGATTAAATCAAAGGGGAAAATTCCCATTATTGCCGGGGGAACGGGTTTTTATATAAACGCACTGCTCTACGATACGGATTTTACAGAAACTCATGTTGACACAGAGTACAGGAATAAACTTTGTTCCCTGGCGCAAAAGAACGGAAACGACTGCGTTCACGATATGCTGAGATCCGTTGATCCCTCTTCCGCCGAGAGTATACACACAAACAATCTTAAAAGAGTGATAAGAGCGCTGGAATATTACAAACAGACAGGCTGCCGTATCTCAGAGCATAATATGATTGAAAAGCAGCGCAAAATAGTGTATAATGTTTCTATCAAAGTGTTAAATCCTGAAAGAAAAATCCTATACGAAAAAGTAGACGCACGTGTCGAAAATATGCTTAGACAGGGGCTTGTAGAAGAAGTTAAATCCCTTTTGGCAATGGGATACCATGAGGGGCTGACATCAATGCAAGGGCTGGGGTACAAAGAAACTGTGGACTTTTTAAAAGAAAACGTTTCGCGTGATGAAATGATATACCGCATAAAGCTTGGTACAAGGCATTTTGCAAAACGACAGCTAACCTGGTTCCGCAATTCGTTGTTCGGAGAATTTGTAAATATCGAACCCGATATGACAAATGAGGATATATGCAATGCTATTCTGTCAAATCATTAATAACCGTGAAAGATGAGGATTGCAGACGCTTTTTTAAAAATATGCATACGCAGAGGTGCCGTCATGAACAAAACAGCTAATTATCAAGATCAATTACTTAACCTTGCAAGGAAAGAAAACGTTTCCATCATTGTTTTTCTCGTCAGCGGCTTTCAAATCAGAGGAACAATAAGGGCGTTTGACCAGTATGTTGTAATTCTCGATGTCGAAGGAAAACAGCAGATGGTATACAAACACGCTATTTCAACTATTATACCGGCCAGAAACCTTAAGCTGGATTTCGGAAATGAGGAAGTTTAAATTTTTACGCAAGATATAACAAAAGCCTTTTGTGAAAGCTTTTCTATAAACGAAAAGCTTCTTCATATATGTAAAAGTATCGAGGGAAAGGTAAAAGAGCAGCTGGAATACGCTGACGGTGTCGCCGAGTTTAATCAGCTGAAAGTTCTAAAAGCTATGCAGGACAACAGGCTTTCGGATATACATTTTGCCGCGACGACAGGTTACGGTTACAACGATCTTGGCAGGGATACGCTTGAAAGTATTTATGCCGGCGTTTTTAATGCCGAAGCGGCTCTCGTTCGCCCTCAGATAATTTCCGGTACGCACGCCATTACTGTCGCGCTTTCCGGAAACCTCAGACACGGAGATGAGCTTGTATCGGCACTCGGTGCGCCGTACGATACTTTGCGCGGCGTAATCGGGATACGCGAGACAAGAGGCTCTCTTAAAGAACAGGGCATAATTTATAAGCAGGTTGATTTAAAAAACGGCGCGGTCGATTTTGAAGCCCTTGCCGCAGCCATAACGGAAAAAACGAAAATCGTTACGATTCAGCGTTCCAAGGGCTATGAGTTCAGGCATTCGCTCCGAATCGAAGAAGTTAAAGAAATAATTGAATTTGTTAAGAATATCCGCAGAGATATTATATGTTTTGTGGATAACTGCTATTGCGAGTTTATAGACATAAAGGAACCGACGGATGTCGGAGCGGACATTTGCGCGGGTTCGCTTATAAAAAACCTCGGAGGCGGGCTTGCACCCGTAGGAGGCTATATAGTCGGAAAAAACGAGTACATCGAAAACGCGGCCGCAAGGTTGACTGCTCCCGGGCTGGGGAAGGAAGTCGGCCCGACACTGGGTATTCTTCCTCATATGATACAAGGGCTGTTTTTTGCTCCGACTGTTTCCGCATCCGCGGTTAAGGGCGCGATATTCGCTTCGGCGCTGTTTGAGCATTTCGGTTATGAGGTTATGCCAAAGCCGGACGAACGAAGAGCCGATATCGTTCAGGCGATTAATATGAGAAGCCCCGATGAATTAATCTGCTTTTGCCGCGGGATACAAAAAGGCGCGCCGGTTGACAGTTTTGTCGCTCCGGAGCCTTGGGCAATGCCCGGCTACGACTGCCCTGTTATCATGGCGGCCGGAGCGTTTGTTCAAGGCGCGTCCATAGAGCTTTCGGCCGATGCGCCGATACGTCCGCCGTATACGGTGTTTCTTCAAGGCGGACTGACTTGGCAGCATGCAAAGGCCGGAATCATTATAGCGGTAAACGAAATGGTTGTAAAAGGATACATAGATAACTAAAGGGAGCTAAAAATGGAAAAAGAGATCAGGAAGTCAGCACAGGAATTTTTGAGTTTTTTGAACGCTTCGCCCGTGTCGTTTATCGCGGTCGAAAACACTGTAAAAATTCTGAAGGATAACGGGTTTGAAAGACTTGACGAAGGGAAAACCTGGGCGCTTAACAAAGGCGGCAAATATTTCGTCGAGAGAGGCGGACTTGCCGTAATCGCGTTTGTCGCGGGAACGGGCAAGCTTGAGGATCACGGATTCAGAATTATCGGGGCGCATGCGGACTCACCCGGCTTTAAAATCAAGCCTAACCCTGCCATTGAAGCCAACGGCTACGTAAAATTTAACGTTGAGACCTACGGCGGGCCAATACTCAGCACCTGGTTTGACAGACCGCTTTCCGTTGCCGGCAGAATAATCGTCAGAGGCAAGAATCCTTTGCAGCCCATAGAAAAGACCGTTAACCTGAAAAAGCCGCTTCTTGTGATACCGAATCTTGCCATACATTTTAACAGAGAAATCAACGAAGGCTATAAATACAACAAGCAGGTTGACATGCTTCCTTTCCTCGGCTTTATAAAAGAGGAAATCAACAAAGAGGACAGACTAATGAACCTTATATGCTCCGAAGCAAAGGTCAAGCCCGAAGACGTGCTCGATTTTGAGCTGTTCCTCTATGAATACGACAAAGGCGTTCTTTTCGGTGAAGAGGAAGAATTTATTTCCTGCGGAAGGCTGGATGATCTTTGGATGGTTCATGCAGGCCTAAAGGCTCTGCTTTCCTCAGGGGATAACAAGGCAACGAAAATGCTTTGCGTTTTCGATGCCGAGGAGGTCGGAAGCAGGACAAAAAACGGCGCCGACTCTGATTTTTTGGGCGGAATTATAGACAGAATAACCATGAGCCTGTCGGATGTTTATGATGCGTTTTACATCTCGCTCAGCAAATCCGTTTTTGTATCCGCAGACCTCGCTCACGCTGTGCATCCAAACCTTGCGGATAAGCACGATCCCGTAAACAGACCTCTGTTGGGCAAGGGGCCTGTAATAAAGTATTCCGGCAATCAGCGCTACGCAACGACCGCAAAGACTGCCTCGATTTTTATGGAAGCTTGCAAAAAAGTCGAAGTTCCCTATCAGGTGTTCACAAACCGTTCGGACTTGCCGGGCGGCTCAACCATAGGGCCCGGATTGTCTTCAAATCTGTCGATCGACACTGTCGATATGGGTGCGCCTATATTCGGTATGCATTCAGTCAGAGAAACCGGAGCCGTTATAGACAACATTTACACCGAGCTTGCTTTTAAAGCTTTTTATGAAATGTAGGTAAAACAATGGAATGGGTTGAAGCAACGATAGAGACAAGAACCGAAGCCGTGGAATTTGTGTCCGCGGTGCTTATAGACTGCGGCGTTAACGGTTTTCAAATAGAGGATGAAGCCGAGGACAGGCGTTTTCTATCGGAAACGTCCGATAATTGGGACTATGTTGACGATACGCTCCTTTCGCCGCCGAGGGAAGAAGTTTTTGTCCGTTTTTACGTGACGGCCGACAGCTACGGCAGAGAGACTATTGCCGCCGTGAAAGACGGTTTGAAGCGCATAACTGAGCTTGGTTTCGGCATAGATCCCGGCAGTCTCAGACTTGAGCTTAAAAATGTTGACGATACGGATTGGCTCAACAATTGGAAGAAGTACTACAAGCCGTTTAAAGTCGGAAAAAACATAGTAATACGCCCGTATTGGGAGGATTACAGCGCAAACGGCGAAACGGTGTTCACGATAAACCCTGGCCATCTTTTCGGAACGGGTCTGCACAGAACAACTCAAATGTGCATGGCTGCTCTCGAGAAAATCGTTAAGCCCGGGATGCGCATGGCCGATATCGGCTGCGGGAGCGGGATACTCTCCGTGCTTTCGCTCATGCTCGGTGCAAAAAGCGCATATGCCTGCGACATTGAATCTTCGGCTGCGGAGATTGCTTACGAAAACGCGGGTCTTAACGGAGTAGACAAGAATGTTTATACAGTTGAAACAGGAAACATACTTACGGACGAAAAAATGCGTTCGCGGCTTACAAACAGAGGCTTTGACATCGTTGCGGCAAATATAGTCGCCGATGTTATAAACGAGCTTGCCGGGTATGTGCCCTCAATGCTTTCGGACAACGGTATTTTTATAGTTTCGGGCATTATAGATTCAAGGGCGGAAGACGTTAGGGCGACTGTTTCGGAGTATTTCGATTTGGCAGGGCAGGACAATGTTGACGGCTGGTACTGCATGGTGTTTAATAAAAGAGGCTGAAAAATCCGCCGAGTATGGATTCATTCGGCGATTACTTTGTTTAACGGAAGTGTGATATGCATAGATTTTTCGAACCCGGAATAAATGAGAACGAAAGAGGAAGTTTTCCTCTGAACAGCGATAACTCTCACCATATCAATACAGCGCTCAGGCTGACCGCCGGCGAGGAAATAACGGTCTGCGACGGCAGAGGAACCGACTTTCTTTGCCGCATCGAAAAAGCGGACAAAAAATGCGTATACATCAGAATTTATGACAGTATGAGCAGCCCGGCCGAACCGGGCATAACGACTGTTCTGTTCCAGTGTATGCCCAAAGCGGACAAAATGGATCTTATTATACAAAAGTGCGTAGAACTGGGTGTGAGCGAAATTGTTCCGGTTATATCGGATTTTTCGATTTCGAGGCCGGACAGCGGCTCAAAGATCGAACGTTTTAACAAGATAAGCGAATCTGCGGCCCAGCAGTCGGGACGCTCTGTAATACCGAAGGTTCACCCGTTTTGCACGTTCGCAAAAGCCATAGAGCTGTGCAGATCTTACGATAATCGTATTGCTGCCTATGAAGGCGAGAAGGAACTGATGCTGAAATCATACCTGAAAGCTTTTAAAGGCAAGAGTGCCGCGGTTTTTATCGGGGCTGAGGGCGGATTTTCCGAAAAAGAGGCGCAGATATTCAGAGATGAAAATATCGCCTGTGTATCGCTCGGCGGAAGAATATTGAGAACTGAGACAGCGGGGCTTTATGTTATGTCATGTATTAACTACGAGTTATTTTAAGGTACCGTCAGAGAGAACAGAGTTAAGCCGGATAAATAAAATGTTTGGTTGACAGATAAAAAGGGAGGCGGGAACTTGATTAATGTTTTTGTCGTTGACGATTCCGAAGTCGCGAGAGGTATGCTGATTAGGATACTGAAGGGGGACCCGGATGTCAATATAGTCGGCGAGGTAGGAACAGGACTTGCGAGTATTATATTTCTCGAGGAGAAAAAACCGGACGTTATAATGCTTGAAGCCGATATAAGCGGCGGTATGAAGCTTGTTGACGTAGTTAAAGAAATAAAGAAGCTTGCTCCGGATATTAAAATTGTCCTGTGCTCTGATTCGAAAACGACGGATTTGATAATCCCGGCAAGCGAAATCGGTGTAGACCAATTCATATCGAAACCTTACGTAAAACATAAGGTCTTGCCGGTCATCAGGGAGCTGAAAAAACAGCTTAAAGTATAAATTAGACGGCAGTGTGCAAACCTGGTGTTTCGGAGATTAAAAGTCAGAGCTATCCGCCTGTGTTCCGAAAGATCCTGTTTTGCCGTTGCCGGTTCCAGGGTGAAATATGACTGAAATTTACTTTGACAATGCAGCAACCTCTAAACCGCACGAGGAAGTACTCGCGCGGTTTATTTCGGTATGCCGGGAAAACTACGGAAATCCGTCGTCTATGCATGATTTAGGCCTGAATGCCGAAAAAATTCTCCAATCGTGCAAGAAAACAATATTATCTGAGTTAAATGCTGCCGGGTCGGAGATAATATTCACATCGGGCGCGACCGAAAGCAATAACATCGCGATACTCGGCTATGTCCGCCCCTACAGGAATAAACGCGTTATATGCACAAAAGTCGAGCACCCTTCCGTGACGGAATGCTACAAAAAGCTTGAAGCCGACGGCTACGACGTTGTTTATATCAATTCCGACAAATACGGAAGTGCCGATTTGGACGAACTTGAAAAAGCCGTAAACAGTGATACCGTTCTTGTCAGCATGGGCTTTGTAAACAGCGAAACCGGCGCAATGAACGATTTGGCAAAGGCATCGAGGCTCGTTAAGGCAAAGAACGGAAAAACAGTGTTTCATGTTGACGCCGTACAGGGCTTCGGCAAATTCGATACGGATTTCACCGTGATCGGAGCCGATTTATACAGCATAAGCGCGCACAAGCTGCACGGTGTTAAGGGTGTCGGCGCTCTTGTGATAAAAAAGGGCATCAATGTTCAGCCCATGATTTACGGCGGAAAACAGCAGAAAAATATACGTTCCGGAACGGAAAACACTTATGGCGTTGCAGCTTTTGAAGAAGCCGTTAAGCTAGGCAGGAAAAATCGCGAATCCGACTTAAAAAACGTTTCCGAAATAAATCGCTACCTGAGGGAAAAACTCGGCTCGGTTTCGGGAATTTATATAAATACACACGAGCAAGCGTCCCCGTACATATTGAATCTGAGCTTTACAGGCGTTATGTCGGAGGTTATGCTTCATACGCTAGAGGAAGCGGGCATATATGTGTCGGCCGGGTCGGCATGTTCGTCGAAAACAAAGGCAAGTGCCGTACTAACGGCATGCGGGCTTTCGCCTGAGCGCATTTCCTCGGCAATAAGACTGAGCTTTTCGCACTACAGCACAAAAAAAGAAGCCGAAATATTTGCCGAAACCGTATTAGAGGTATTTCCCAGGCTTGCCGGCATAAAGAAAAAGAGGTAGAACATGAAGCGCGTTTTAATGGTCAGATACGGAGAAATCGCTCTAAGAGGCGGAAACAGGCGGCTGTTCGAAAACATGCTTATCGCGAGGATAAGGCAGAACCTCCGTGACAAAAAACAATATTACGTTATCAAAGAGCAAGGCAGATTTATTATAGATTCCGACACGGATTTTGATTTTGAGTATGTCATACCGCGTGTAGTTGATATATTCGGCATTATAGGTGTCAGCCCGTGTGTTATGATGAGCGAATCGGATATAGACACTATTAAGGCAGTTGCTCTTGACAGCATGAAGTCTGTTTCGGGAGCAAAGAGCTTTAAAGTTGAGACAAGAAGGGCAAACAAGCGTTATCCGCTTTTGTCTAACGAGGTGTCATCGGAAGTCGGAGGATATATACTCGAAAACATGGCGGGGCTTTCAGTCGATGTTCATAATCCGGAAGTTACGTTGAGAATAGAGATCAGAAACGACGTATACATATATTCCGAGCTTATAAAGGGTCAGGGCGGCTTGCCATACGGCTCTTCCGGTAAAGCAACGCTTCTTTTGTCCGGAGGATTTGACAGCCCGGTCGCGGGCTTTTTGACCGCAAAAAGGGGTGCGGAGATTGAGGCTGTTTATTTTCACAGTCCGCCCTATACCTCAAACAGGGCGAAAGAAAAGGTGCGGGCTCTTGCGGAAAGATTGGCTCACTACACAGGCTCGATAAAGCTTTATACTGTGCCGTTTACCGATGCTCAGGTTTTCATGCGTGACAAGGTTCCGCCCGAGAAACTGACAATTTTGCTGAAAAGAGCAATGCTAAAAGCCGCGGAAAAAATAGCGGTTTTGTCCAAGTCCCTTGGCCTTGTGACGGGAGACAGTATCGGTCAGGTTGCGAGCCAGACAATGGAGAGCATATTCGCCATAGACGGTGCAACGTTTTATCCTGTGTATCGTCCGCTTTCGGGCATGGATAAGCAGGAGATCATGGACATGGCCGAAGAAATCGGAACAGCCGAAATCTCTATTTTGCCCTATGAGGATTGTTGTACGATATTTGTCGCCGATCATCCGGAGACAAAACCAAAAAAGACCATAATCGAAAGCATAGAACGCAACATGTTTGATGAGCTTGACGAACTGCTCGAAAAGGCTGTTAAAGAAGCCGAGATCGAAGTGATAGATGCATGAAAACCATAGCGGTTATAGGCGGCGGAGCCGCAGGGATGATAGCGGCGGGTAAAAGCGCTGAACTTGGCAATAATGTCATACTGTTCGAAAAAAACGACAGGACGGGCAAAAAACTGCTCATAACCGGAAAAGGACGCTGCAACGTAACAAACGCTTGCGATGTGACCGAGCTTGTGCAAAACATTTGCGGGAACCCGAGATTTATGTACAGCTCTATAAGTCAGTTTGACAGCTTCGCAGTGGTTGATTTTTTTGCCGGTCTCGGGGTCGAAACAAAGGTTGAACGCGGGAACCGCGTGTTTCCCGTTTCGGACAATGCAAGGGATATTGCCGATGCCCTTGTAAGATACATGAAAAAAAACGGGGTCAAAACGGTTTTAAACGCTGCTGTAATCGAAATTGCAGCTGAAGGCGGCTGTGTTAAAGGCGTTGTTACAAAGGACGGATTTACCGCGGCGGATTCGGTGATAGTCGCGACCGGCGGGCTTTCCTATCCGGGAACGGGCTCAACCGGGGACGGCTACAGGTTCGCAAAAGCTTTTAGCCACAACGTAACAAAGCTGTACCCTTCTCTTGTTCCGCTTACGGCGAGAGAAGACTGGATACCCGAGCTGCAAGGATTGAGCCTGAAAAATGTTTCGGTAACTCTAAAAGACGGAAACTCAGTCTTATACAGAGATTTCGGTGAAATGCTTTTTACTCACTACGGTTTGTCAGGTCCTGTTATACTGTCGGCGAGCAGATATGTCCTCGGGAAATATGATTCGGGCTGCAAACTGGAGATAGACCTAAAGCCCGCTTTAGACGAGGAACAGCTTGACAGACGTCTTATCAGGGATTTCGAGCAGTTTTCGCTCAAGGCTTATAAAAACAGCCTCTCTGAGCTGCTTCCGCAAAAACTGATACCGGTTATAGTGAAGCTCAGCGGCATAAACGAAAACAAAAAATGCTGTGAAATCACGAGAGAAGAGAGAAGGTGCCTCGGAGCGCTTTTGAAATCACTGACCGTTACGATAGCAGGCGCGAGAGGTTTTAACGAAGCTGTTATAACTGTCGGCGGTGTAGATGTAAAGGAAATAAATCCAAAAACTATGGAATCAAAACTTGTTAAAGGGCTGTTTTTCTGCGGTGAGGTGTTGGATGTTGACGCGTATACGGGCGGGTTTAATCTGCAAATTGCGTTTTCGACAGGCATAGCGGCGGGAAAACATGCGTAGCGGTGACTTTTATGGTAACTGTCAGAGGCGCGACGACTTCGGAAAACACAAAAGATGCCATTCTTGCGGATACGGCTGAGCTTATCAAAAGAATGCTCTCCGCCAACAATATAGCTATCGGGGACATAACGCTCTGTATTTTCACATGCACGGCAGATCTTGACAAAGCCTATCCCGCGGCAGCCGCGAGGGAAATCGGCATAACTGAGGCTTCGCTGCTTTGTCTTGCCGAAATGGAGGTCAAAAACTCACTTGAAAAATGTATCAGAGCTATGATACAGTTTAATTCCGACAAAAAACAAGGCGAGGTTAGGCATGTCTATTTGAAGAACGCCGTGACCCTTCGCCCGGATTTACAGGAGAAAAGCTGATGGGATTCAAAATAGCTATAGACGGCCCTGTCGGTTCGGGAAAAAGCTCGGTCGCGAAAGCTCTTTCCCGAAGATTGGGGTATATTTATATCGATACGGGTGCGATGTATAGGGCTGTCGGATACAATATGCTTTGTTTGGGTATCGATTTGGCCGAACGCGGCAAAATAATATCAAGGCTTGGCGAAACGGATATAAAAATCAGGCATGTTGACGGTGAGCAGCGCATATTTTTAAACGGCTCGGATGTAACGCAGATGATACGCAGCCAGGCTGTTTCTAACGCCGCTTCAAAGGTCGCCGCATATCCGGAAGTCAGAGAAAAGCTCGTTGCCCTTCAAAGACAGCTGGCTAAAGAAGAAAATATCGTGATGGACGGCAGGGATATAGGCTCGTTTGTATTGCCGGACGCCGAACTCAAGATATATTTGGATGCCGACCCAAAAGTCAGGGCGGGGAGACGTTTCGACCAGCTTGCGCCATTTGACCCGAGCCTGTGTTTTGAAAATGTGTTAAAAGAGACAATCGAGAGAGACAAATACGATATGGGCAGGGAACATTCTCCGCTTATAAAGGCGGATGACGCGTTCGTAATATTGACGGACGAGCTTACGCTTGACGAAGTAGTCGAGCTGATTTATAACAAAGCCGAATCAAGGGGAGCATGACTCAAATGTTTTACTATATTATAAGGGCAATCATACGCATATTATACCGCATTATCTACAGAGTCAGGATAGAGGGTTTAGATAATATCCCCGACACGGGTCCTATTATTATTTGCGGCAATCATATTCATTTTATCGACCCCGTTATTGTAATCGCCTCTATTAAGCGTCCTATCTATTATTTGGCAAAAAAAGAACTTTTTGATAGCAAGCTTAAAAACTGGGTGTTCCGAAAAATGAATGTTATATCGCTTAACAGAGAAGCAAACGACATGGAGGCGTACCGCGCGGCCATGGGTGTGCTGAATAAAGGCGACGCGCTGGGCATATTCGCGCAGGGCTCAAGGATGAAGGATATAGACGTCAAGAGTGCCAAATCGGGAGTGACAATGTTTGCGCTAAAAGGTAACGCCCTAGTTGTCCCGGCATTTTTTGACGCTACATATAAACCGTTTACGAAAGTATTGCTTCGTTACGGAAAGCCTATAGATTTAAGCGAGTATAAAGACGTAAAAATCAAGTCGGACCTTTTGAGCGAAATTACTGAAAACATAATGCGCGAAATCGCACTGCTGGGCGGCCCGGTTAGTGCAGAAAAGCAGCCTGCAACGGCGGTTGCGGAGAAGGAATAAGCATGGAAATAATTGTTGCGAAATCTGCCGGCTTTTGTGCCGGGGTGCGAAAAGCTGTTGAAACGGCATATAAATGCTCTGAATCGAACAACTGCTGTACCTTTGGACCTCTGATTCATAACAGGCATGTGACGGATGAACTCGGGGCAAAGGGTGTAGCCTGCATAGACAGCCTAAAAGAGGCAAACGGCAGGAATGTCATTATCCGCTCGCACGGAGTGCCGCCCGAGGTTTATTCGGAGCTGGACAGCCTGGGCATAAGTTACGTTGACTGTACTTGCAGGGATGTGAAAAAAATACATGAGCTGATACGTGAGAGTTTCCGGCTCGGCAAAAAAATAATCATAGCCGGGCAAAAGGACCACCCCGAAGTTATTGCGTGCAACGGCATTACGGGCTATACGGCCGTTGTGCTTTCAAGCAGGGAACAGGCGGAACAGGCTGTGTTTTGCGATGACGGCGAATACATTCTTTTGGCGCAGACGACGTTTTCCGTTGAAGAATATGCAAAAATAGTTGACGTGTTGAGTTCAAGGCTTAAACGTCTTGATGTTAAGAATACGATATGCGGCGCAACATCGGCCAGACAAAAAGAGGCTTCGGAAATTGCCAAAAACGTAGATGCTATGATTATTTTGGGAGACAAAACAAGCTCGAACAGTATAAAATTGTACGAAACATGTAAAAATTTTAATGAAAACACTTTTTTTGTCGAATCAATTAATGATTTACAGTTGAAGTTTATTGCAAGTTCCGGTAAAATTGGTTTAACTGCGGGAGCCTCTACCCCTCCCGTCATAATAAAGGAGGCATTACAACTAATGAGCGAGTTAGAGAAAAAGAACGACAAATCTTTTGAGGAGTTGTTAAGTGAGAATATAGTCTCTTTACATACAGGCGATGTAGTAAAAGGCACTGTTATTCAGATCAACAACGGCGAGGTCTCCGTTAATCTCGGTTACAAATCCGACGGAATAATCCAGAAAGGCGAATTCTCTGAGGATCCGGATGCCGATCCGGCAGCTGTATTAAAATCAGGCGATATAATCAGTGTATTTGTCATACATGTTAACGATGTCGACGGTACTGTATTGCTCTCCAAAAAAAGAATCGATTATTTGAACAATATCGAAGAAATTGAAAAAGCGGTAGAGTCCAAAGCCGTCCTAAACGGCAAGATTATTGAAACCGTTAAAGGCGGCGCTATTGCGGTAATAAACGGTCTCAGAGCGTTTGTTCCCTCAAGTCAAATTTCGAACAGGTTTGTTGAAGATATCGATTCCTTTAAAGGAAAAGAGCTTGGCTTTAACATACTTGAGTATGATAAGGGAAAGCGCAAGATTATCGCCGGAAGAAGAGAGCTTGCGACAAAGCTTATCGAAGAGCAAAAGGCTAAGGCATTCGAGACTATCGAGGTCGGCCAGAGCATTGATGGAACGGTTTCCAGACTTACCGATTTCGGCGCGTTTGTTGACCTTGGCGGTGTAGACGGACTTGTTCACGTTTCGGAAATTTCTTGGAACAGAATCAGAAGACCTTCTGATGTGCTTAAAGTCGGCGATAAGATCAGAGCCTATGTTATAGACGTCAACAAAGAGAAGGGCAAGATTTCTCTTTCGATAAAGAACCTTTTGGGCGATCCTTGGGCAACTGCCGAGGAAAAATACGCTCCCGGCAACATTGTTGAGGGTACAGTTGTAAGAATGACGGATTTTGGCGCGTTTGTTGCCCTTGAAGAGGGAATTGACGGTCTGCTTCACATCTCGCAGATTTCGGACAAGCGTATCCAAAAGCCGAGCGATGTTCTTTCTATCGGCGATACGGTTACTGTCAAAGTTACCGAGCTTAACCTTGAGACAAAGAGAATAAGCCTTTCCAAGAAGCAGTACGAAAAACAGCTTGCTTATGAAGCCGGCGAAGCTTCAATGCTTGGCATAGATACCGAACATGTAGCGGAACAAGGCGAAGAATGCGAACGAGCATGCTGCTGCGAAGAGGCCCCTGCCGATATTTATCATGACCACGGCGAGCCGGAAGTTGCGGATAAGTTTTTCGAAAAGGACAATAACTGATAATTAAACGAAATAAAAAACCGCTGTCTTGCTTGACATAGCAAGGCAGCTTTTTGCATTATATAGTGAATTAAGACCGTTTTTGACTTAAACGACTATATAAGTGAATTCGAATTAAACGATCTTTAATAACTGAATGCGGTGGATAAAGTTGAAAGCGTGTTTCCGTCCATAGTGAATTAATCAGTGTTTACGTAAAAAACTACATTACTTCGGCAGGTGCTTTATGAAAGTAAATATTTCCGATACTATTTGCGCCATTGCAACCGCCCCCGGCGGGGCGCTGGGTGTTATAAGAATGAGCGGGGAGGGTACATTGTCCGTTCTCAGAAAAGTGTTTCGCTGTCGCGAGTTTTCGGACAAGCCGGAAACACACAGGGTTTTCTACGGTTTTATAGTGTCTGAAGCTATTGAAGACGAAGCTGTCGTTACTCTCATGCTTGCTCCGCGCTCATACACTAGAGAAGATGTTGCGGAAATAGGCTGTCACGGGGGAACGGTCTCCGTTCAAAGAGTGCTGGAGCTACTTTTGAAAAACGGAGCCAGGCTTGCCGAAAACGGCGAATTTACAAAGCGGGCTTTTTTGAACGGAAGGATAGACCTTTCGAAGGCAGAGGCTGTATGCGACATCATAAATGCAGAGAGCGAGCTTGCGCGAAAAATGGCTCTCAACCAGCTGTCAGGCTTTGTATACGGTGAAATTTCGGCTCTGAGGGACAAGCTTATGCGTTGTTTCGCATCGATAGATGCGGCCATAGACTATCCCGAAAACGATATAGAGCAGGAAACCGAGGACGGGCTGAAAGCATTGATAAGCTCAATGCTTGACGAAACCTCAAAACTCATAGGAAGCGCGGATAAGGGCGAAATCATAAAAGAGGGTGTGGATACCGTTATACTCGGCCGCCCGAATGTCGGCAAGTCCTCTCTTATGAACGCCTTGCTGCGCTGTGACCGGTCGATAGTGACCGATATCGCCGGTACGACGAGAGATGTCGTAAGAGAATATATGAGGCTTGCTTCCGGTCTGACACTCAGACTTTCCGATACGGCCGGAATAAGGGCTGTCAGTGACAGGGTTGAAAGTATGGGCGTAGAAAGAAGTATAAACGCGGCAAAGCAAGCAGGTCTTTTACTCATTGTGCTAGACGGCTCCGAAAAACTGAGCAAAGAAGACATAGAAGTGCTTAACTTTGCCACAGGTAAAAAGGCTGTCGTAATAGTAAACAAGAGCGATAAGCCGGCCGAGCTCGATGATGACGAAGTTACGGCGCACTCGGGACAGGCGGAAATAATCCGCATATCGGCGGAAACGGGCTTCGGACTAAATATTCTTGACAAAGCGATAACAAAGGTTATATTAGGCGGAGAAATTGACGATAATCCAAAATATATTTACAACAGAAGGCATAAGGCGGCATTGATAAAGGCCGAAAATAGCCTGAAATCGGCTCTCGAGACGTTAAATCGCGGAATGGGATCCGACCTTGCGGTTATAGACCTCGAGGATGCATACAGGAGTCTCGGGGAAATAACGGGAAACTCGATTGATGAAGATATCTGCGACAGGATATTCGGTGAGTTTTGTCTGGGGAAATAATTCCGAATTAAATCTTTGGGTAAGCGCTGATTAAATGAAACGGTTGGCCCGAAAATAAGAGCGGCGGCAAAAGAGATTATTCAAGAGCTTGTTTGCTCTTCTCGGCTCTCAGTTTCCTGAAAAACTCGCTCATCAGCTCCGAGCATTCATCTTTGCGTATGCCCTCGATTATTTCGACTTGGTGGTTAAATTTATCTGTATGCAATATGTTCAGTATGCTTCCGCAGCTTCCGGCCTTTGGGTTTCTCGCGCCGAATACCGCCGTTTTGATTCTGGAAGTTACTATCGCGCCCGCGCACATCGGGCAGGGCTCCAGCGTAACATATATTGTACAGTTTTCAAGCCGCCAGTCGTTCATGAAAGACGAGGCTTCGTTTATCGCCGAAATCTCGGCATGATAGAGCGCGTTTTTCTTTGTGTTGCGGAGGTTGTAGCCTTTTCCGATTATGCTTCCTTCGTACACTATAACGCAGCCTATCGGCACTTCGCCAAGCTCGGCCGCCTGTTTCGCCAAGGCTATGGCGTCATCCATAAAATATTCGTGTTCCATGCTCCTGCCCCGTTTTTAGCTCTTGCAAACAGCTTTTAAAAATTGTTTACAAGCCTATTTTATTTATGTTATTATATTATGAAGACTATTTTTATGAAGATTATATACTAAAACCGCAGCGGTGAAAAGTGCGAAATTCGCGAATAACAACAGTTTTTGTGAACTTAATAAGCCTTGCGTCTGGGTCTTAACGATTTATTCGCCCGGCAATCCAATAAAATAAGTACGGAGGAAAATAATGGCAGCGAAATTCAACCTTGTCAAACGAGGCTATGAGCCGTCGGAAGTCGATGCTTATATCGAGACGCTCGAAAACGTTATAAGAAGTTATAAAGAGAAGGACAAATCTATTAAAAACGCTATACTTTCCGCACAGGTCGCCGCCGACAACATTGTGAACGAAGCGAAGGAGCATGCAGAGGAGATAGTCGCGAACTCTCACAGCTATCTTGAGGATATTAAAGCAAGCATTTCCGAACAAAACACTTTGATTGATGGTTTTAAGAAGGACTATAACTCACTGGTTGAAAAATATATTGTTAAGGCCAACGAGGAAGATTTCCGCTTGCTAAAGAACAGGCTTAAGACACTCGAAAACTACTACATAAAGCTGTCCAAAGAAAAAGAAGTCGTTTCCAAAAGCGAGACAGCCGAGAAAAATGAAAATCAGCAGTAGCAGACCGGAAGCATAGCGACAAACGAGCTTTTCGGCTGTTTGAGGGGAATAATCGCGAGGTGGTTATCTTATGGACAAATCGTTAAAGGTTTTATTGGTGTCCTCGGAAGTTTCACCGTTTGCTAAGAGCGGAGGGCTGGGCGACGTCGCCGGAGCTCTTCCGAAGGAACTGCTCAAGAACGGCGTCGATGTTCGAGTTGTGCTTCCGAAATACAAGAAGATCAAAGAACAATTTATTACAAATCAGGAATATGTCGGAAGCTATGATATCAGTTTGGGATGGAGACAACAAAGTGCTTCCGTATTCAAGACTGACTCCCCTGTACCGACTTATTTTATACAGAATGAATACTATTTCGGCAGAGACGGATTGTACGGATACGGCGACGATGTCGAGCGGTTTGCGTTTTTTTCGAAGGCTTGCATAGAGTTGTGCGGGCTTATTGATTTTAAGCCCGATGTTATACATTGCAACGATTGGCAAACAGGTCTGGTCCCTCTGTATCTCAAGGATTTTTACAACAAATTTTTATTTTTTACGGGCATCAAAACGCTGTACACGATACACAATCTGCAATACCAAGGGTATTTCGGAATAGATATGCTCGGTAACGCGGATTTGGACCGTGGTTACGGAAACATGGATAAGCTTGAGTTCAGAGGCGGCTGGAGCTTTATGAAAGCCGGAATCATGTATTCCGACGCTATCAATACGGTCAGCCGTACCTATGCGAATGAAATCCAGACCCAATCGTTCGGTTACGGTTTGGAGGGTATGCTGTGCCTCAGGGCGGACAGTTTGTACGGCATTACAAACGGCATTGATACGACTGTTTATAATCCCGAGACGGATAAACATATTTATGAAAACTACAATGCCGAAAACGCCGAAAATAAATCACTTAACAAGGCAAAATTGCAAGATGAGCTCGGTCTCCCGGTCAGAGACGACGTTCCGTTATTCGCGATAGTTTCGAGGCTTGTAGACCAAAAGGGCTTGGATTTGGTCTCAGGTATTATGAGCGAGTTTATGGATAAAGATGTGCAGCTTACCGTACTTGGAACCGGAGACGGAAAGTATGAGCATCTGTTCAGCAGTTTGAAGCAAAGATACCCGGATAAGCTTTCCGTTAACATAATGTTTGATGAAGCGCTCGCGCAGAAAATTTATGCGGGCAGTGATTTCTTCTTGATGCCTTCGCTGTTTGAACCGTGCGGGCTCGGCCAGCTTATTGCCATGAGCTACGGTACGCTTCCTATAGTAAGAAAAACCGGTGGTCTTTCGGACACCGTCGTGCATTTCGACAAGGACAGCTTGGAAACGGGAAACGGTTTTTGTTTCGAGCATTATCTTTTGAGCGGGCTAATGTGGGCCGTTAACGAGGCTCTCAGTGTTTACGCCGATAAAAACCTGATGAAAAAAGCGATTCACAACGCTATGACAGCTGATTTTTCTTGGAAGCGCTCCGCAGAGGAGTACATTGATTTATATAAAAGGCTGTAGACGTTTTTTACGGGGAAGGAGGTTTCTATGCCTGTAGACAAAGATTCGTTTAAGCTAATTTCCCAAAACAAAAAGGCCTACCACGATTATTTCATTGAAGAAACATACCAGGCGGGAATTTCGCTTTCCGGGACTGAAGTAAAATCTCTCAGACAGGGAAAATGCAATTTAAAGGACAGCTATGTAGACTTTAAGAGCAGAGAAGCTTTTATATTAAACTTTCATATCAGTCCTTACGAGCAGGGTAATATTTTCAACAAAGATCCGCTTCGCCCCCGCAGGCTTCTGCTCCACAGAAGCGAGATTAACAAGCTGATCGGCGCGGTTACGAGAGACGGCTATACGGTAGTTCCGACGCGCATATACTTTCAGGGCAGCTATGTGAAAATCGACATTGGTGTAGCAAAGGGCAAAAAGTTGTATGACAAGCGGCACGAGATTGCGAAACGAGACGTAAGGCGAGAAACGGAGAAAGAATTTAAGGGAAAGTTAAAGCTCTAGGGAAGAGCGTGTTAATTATCTTCCATATTTTACTTTTATTTCTTTTTAAGCGATTTTGATGCTGATTTGTAAACAAAGTGCAATTGTTATTTATAAACCGTTATGGTATAATCGGTCTGCGTATTCTCACAGAAAAGTTTTCATTTCTTGGTGATATCGCTACTGTATTTTAACACGGGGGTGCAATGGTTTCGACGGGGATTATGAAAGCAGGGATAGCCATCCGCAGCGGGACTGCGTTAAAACCCAAAATTGTCTAATAAACGACAACAATAAATTAGCTTTTGCTGCTTAATTAAAGCAGCCGTCGGCCTTACGTAGCCTACTGCGTAAGAATCCGGCGTCGACAGGTAGGGAACCTTGCTTACTAAGCTTTGCCTAAGCGAGAGAATTTATGAAGCTACCAAACCCTAGCGCTTGCCGTTTTGCGCTAGGGTGAGGGAAAATTAAAAAAACGGCTATGATGGAAGAAGTTCTTGCCGGAGAGTTTTCGGACGGGGGTTCAATTCCCCCCACCTCCAGTTCTTGTATCGCAGGTCTAACACCGGAGCACACGATTTTCGTGTTTACCCATGGGTTTGCATTAACGGTACGACTGAAGTTTATTTCTTGTTAGAAAGGCTGCCGACTATAAGCCGGTAGCCTTTCAAGTTATTGTTATTACCGAGGAAGTTAAATACCGTATAGAATACTACGCGGTTACTTGGGTCTTGCAGGCGCGCTCAGATACGCCGCGGCGCTACAATACGGAGAATCTGCGTCTAAGCCGGGGAACAGCAAAATATAGCGTTTTCCTATATTTTGATGCCGAAGTAATATTAATGAAAGCCGATGATAAGATAGTCCAAAAGATGGCGGCAATAGCAGCAATTTTAAGACTTTCTTTGCGGTATCGAACATAAACCGTTCGCAGAGTTAGCGCGCAAGCCCGGTCAACGCTTTTACGGTCTTTGCGCGGATAAGGCAGCAAGCTTTTCTGTGCATACGTTTCGAAAAGTTTGGTTTTGTACCACTCGGTTGTTCGGGTACAAAACCCCTTGCCGCTGAATCCGCAACGCCCGCTTTGCGGTCTTTGTGCGGATAAGGCGTCAAGCTTTTCTGCGCATACGCTCCGAAAAGTTCGGGTTTTATACCACTTAATATACAATTTAGGAGGGTAATATGAGTATTGAAAACACAATAGCGGAATTTAAGAAATATACCGACAAATTTGTTGCGCTTAACATGGCTTGCGGTATGTTCAGCTGGGACATGGCAACGGGAGCGCCGAAGGGCGGAAACCGTGCCAGGGCGGTGATTATGAGCGTTTTGGCCGGTGAAGCTTTTTCCTTATCGATTTCGGATGAAATGAAGGGGTATATCGACGAGCTTGAAGCCCATGCATCGGAGCTTGACGAAATTACAAGCGTTATGCTCAAGTACTGCAAAAAGGCATATCACTCGTACAGATCCATACCGGTCGCGGAGTTTATGGCCTACAGCGAGCTGACTTCGAACTCACAGAACATATGGGAAGAAGCGAAGGAAAACAACGATTTTTCGTTTTTCAAAGAGACGCTTGATAAAATAATAAAGTACGGTATAAAATTTATAGGTTATAGAGGCTACAAGGTTCATCCTTATAACTGCCTGCTCGATGATTATGAAGAAGGTTTGACTGTCGAGCAGCTCGATGTTTTTTTCTCAAAAATGAAGCAGACTATCGTTCCCCTTTTGAAACGGATTCAAACCGAGGGCAAAAAACCTGACACAAGCTTTACGACTCGTTATGTTTCTAAAGAAAAACAGCAAAAAATATCAGAGCTGCTTCTTCGGAAAGTGGGCTTTGATTATAACAGGGGCATGCTTAAAGAGAGCGCGCACCCTTTTACAATGAATTTTACGAGAGACGATGTAAGAATAACTACGCACTATCGCGAAAACATGTTTCTCTCGTCGTTCTTCAGCGTTTTGCATGAATACGGGCATTCGCTGTACGAGCAGAGCAAACGGGACGATATAGCCGGAACTATGCTCGATTCCGGGGTTTCGATGGGCATTCATGAATCGCAATCGAGATTTTTTGAGAATATAATAGGAAGAAGCCTCGAGTTCTGGCAGAATATCTATGACGAGCTCATGGAGATACTTGGGGACGATTTCAGAGATATAACACCCGAGATGTTCTGTAGCGCGGTAAACGTCGCCGAGCCTTCTCTTATACGTACCGAGGCCGATGAGCTGACCTATTCTCTTCATATAATGATCAGATATGAAATAGAGAAAATGCTTATATCCGGGGAGTATAATATAGACGAACTTCCGGTGCTTTGGAACAAAAAGTATGAGGAATATCTAGGAATAACACCCGGCTCCGATGCCGAAGGCATACTCCAGGATGTTCACTGGAGCGGCGGTATGATAGGCTACTTCCCGTCATATTCGCTCGGAAACGCGTATGCCGCACAGATTTACAGTTTTATGCAAAAGGACTTGGACGTTTTGGGTCTTGTCCGCAAGGGGGATTTCGGCCCGATTAAAGATTGGCTGAAAGAGAAGATCCATCAATACGGCTCTCTGAAAACTCCCGACGAGATTATTACAGCAATATCGGGCGAGAAACTGAACGCGGATTACTACGTCAAATATCTCGAAGATAAGTACACAAAGGTTTACGGGTTGAATTAACCGATACGTCGATAATTTCCGGAATTTCCGCAGGGAACAAATTGTACCCTTTGCCGTTTATAAAGCAAAAGAAATAATCGGAGGTATGCAAAATGAAAAAGAAAATCTCGTTATTAGCGGCCGTTACACTGGCTATGATTGTGAGTGTAACATCACTCGCTATGTCGCCGAGCAGCGCTCTTGCCGACGACGGGGCAACAGCCGGCTTAGGAAACGCGGTCGTGCTGCTCGTTGGCAGCCCCAAAGCGCTTGTATACGGAGCCGCGAAACAGATAGATTCAAATGCTGCGGTTGTACCGTTCATAGAAAATTCCAGAACGATGATGCCGCTAAGTTTTGTGGCTAACGCATTGGGCTTTGACGTAAGCTGGGCGGACGCAACAAAGACGGCCACACTGGAAAAAGACAGTCTAACTCTGCAATTTGTTCTCGGCTCAAAGATTATGAAACAAAACGGCAAAAACGTTACAATGGACGCGGCGTCGATATCGAAGAACGGACGCACGCTCGTTCCCATATCGTATGTCGCGAAGGCCATGGGTCTCAATGTTACTTATGACAGAGGACTCATTATCCTTGACAAAGAAAGAACCTATAACGTCAAGACGGATGCCGCGCTGATAAACGAAGGTATTGCCGCACTAAGCGGCCTTCCCGCAGTAGGCTCGGCTGCGAACCTTAAGGACATACTCGCTAAGCTGAGTATAACGAATAACGGCGTTTATAAGGGCGAAAAGATGACAATGTCCGAGAACCAAACGGCAATGGAAATGGCTCCGGCGGCAGATGCCGCAAGAGGAGCGGATGATTATTCTCAGACGAACGTTCAGGTTGCGGGAGTTGACGAAGCGGACGTTGTAAAAACCGACGGACAATATATCTATCACCTTAATTTTAATATACCTGCTATTAATATAGTAAAGGCATATCCGGCGGATTCAATGAAAACAGTTTCCACTATAAGCTATTCAAACGAGGCAAACGGTTTTTATCCGAGTCAGATGTATATTGACGGAAATCTTCTTATTGTTATAGGTTACACCTGGGTTCCCGCTGACCCGGTCGAAACGATGACCGAGCCTAAGGCCTCCGACGGTGCAACGGCTCCGGCTGTGAGCTCGAAAATGATTGCCGACTACAGGTACTACGGTACGAGTGTCGCGAAGGTCATAGTCTATGACATCGCAAACAAAGAAAAACCGGTTGTAACCAGAGAGTTTTCTGTCGAGGGAAGCACTGTAGACAGCAGAAAAATCGGCGATACGCTTTATCTTGTTGTAAACCAATATCTTGACACCTACAATATTACAGACCTCATCGAGATTCTTCCGACCTATTATGATTCCGCATCGGGAAAGGTCAAAAAGACGATTGACTGTGTTACAATGCAGTACTTCCCGGAAGCTCAGGACAATTCGTTGCTCATGATATGCGGCATCAACCTGAAAAACAGCTTGGCCGATGCGCAAATTGCCTCGATACTCGGTTCGGGCCAGCAGATTTACATGTCGGAATCGTCACTGTACGTGACAAAGTACAACTACGCCTACAACATAGGTATAATGCGCACGTCAATTGATATCGCGCCCGGTTCGAATCAGCTTAGCGACGCGACTTCGATATTCAGGTTCACGCTCAGTGACGGCTACGCAGTGTATAACGCGACGGGCGTTGTCGAAGGTTCAGTACTCAATCAGTACAGTATGGACGAATACGAAGGCTATTTCAGAATCGCGACGACAAAAGGCGGCTGGGGAGAAAACCTCAGAAATCAGCTTTATGTTCTGGATTCAAGCATGAATATAACGGGAAGTATTAAGGAAATGGCACCCGGAGAAAGAGTATACTCTGCAAGATTCATGGGAGACAGAGCGTTTATGGTAACGTACAGAACTGTTGACCCGCTGTTCGCGATAGACTTGAGCAATCCTTCGAGTCCGACTGTGCTCGGTGAACTGAAAATACCCGGATACAGCACATATCTGCACCCCTATGACGAAAATCACCTTATAGGCTTCGGTATGGACACGGATCAAGTTACTTCGACGGACTCCAAGGGCAATGTTGTTGACGTAAGAACGGTTAACGTAGGTTTAAAACTCGCCATGTTTGACATAAGCGACATGATGAATCCGAAAGAGCTTTCTTCTGTATCGTTCGGGAACCAGTCTACTTACTCGGAGCTGCTTTACAACCCGAAGGCTATGGTATTCTCAAAGGAAAAAGGGTTTTTCGCCTTCCCCGTTACGAGCTATCAGTACACGGACTATTCCGGTAAGACTCATGAAAGCTTCAGCGGAGCTTATGTATTTGATATAGGCTTAAACGGTATCTCCGAGAGAGGAACCATTTCTCAGCTCAACGCTTCGGATTACGACCAATACGGCAGTTATGACTACAACAAAGCAATCCAGAGAATACTTTACATCGGAGACACATTCTATACTTTGTCCGGTTACGGTATACAGGCAAACGAGATAACCTCGCTTTCGTACAAGAATTCGGTGGCTTATACTTTGCAGGCCGAATAACGAAAGGCAAAGCGAACTATCCGGCAGTTAAAAAGCTTTAGCGCGGCGAGCCGCGGCAAACGATTTACAGGCCGTTTGCCGCGGTTCGTTTTGTTTTGCCGCTTTGGCGAGCGCAACCGTTTGATTAAATCAGCATTTACTATATCTTTTTTATTATGTATAATATTACCGCGTAAGTTACCCCCTTATACCGGCTCTGAGGGCTTAAGGGGGATTGAGGCGACAAGTTTAGCGAATGATTTAATTGTCGCCTCAATAAATACCGCATAAAATACTTACGCGGTTACTCGTGCCGAGCCGGAGCGCTTAGAAATCGTCTGCATGATTCTAGCAGCGATTTCTGCTCCAGAGCGAGGGTACAATAAAATTTAACGCGGGTTTCGTTATATTTTATTGCCGAAGTAATAAAAGAAACTGCTTTCGGAGGTAGCTATGGCTGTATTAATTATCGATGGTGAAAAGTTCAAGAACGGCAAACTTTCCGGATTAACGCTTACGGAGGACTTCAAGCTCAAGCTGAACGGCGATTGCGCCGAGGGTTACTACGAATCCGAGCTTTTTGCCTGCCAAACGTTTAAGAATATTGTCGCGTCATGGAATTCTAAGACGGGATACAGATCTTCGGTTGAGATGCAGGTTCGCATAAAAACCGGCGAGGTTATGTCAGACTGGTTTTCTTACGGCAGATGGTCGTCGTTTTTGGGGAAGAGGAGCGGCAGTTCATGTGCTGCCGGCGAGTACGCGAAGATAATCGATGATACCGTTTTTGCCGTCAGAGCTGACGGAACGGCGTTTCAGTGCAAAATTTTCCTTAGACGCGATAACTCGGGCTGCACTTCTCCCGAGGTCAGCCTGCTTGCGGTATCTCCGAAGTATTCGGACGAAAGGACGGCACAAAGCGCGAAAATCAAGGAAAGTGTTTATCTTCCCGTTCCCGGAAGGTCGCAGATGGTTGTGCCCGAAATCGGGAACATAATTTGCAGTCCGACCTCGCTTGCCATGATACTCGAGTACCACGGACGAAAAATACCGACTTTGGATTTTGCCGAATTGTCATATGATAGCGGCGGAGATATGTACGGAAACTGGTCGTATACCGTTGCGGCGGCAAGCGAACTCGGCTTTGAAGCGTATGTAGAGCGCTGCGAGAGTATCGAGACAGTTAAAAAATATCTGTCCGAAGGGTATCCCGTCTCGTTTTCGATTGCGACAACGAGTATCAGTGATATTGAAGGAGCGCCGCAGGCATATCCGCACGGGCATCTTATTGCAGTTGTGGGATATGAATGCGTTGACGGAACGGATTACATTATCGTAAACGACCCCGCTGATCCGGACGAGACAAAGGTCAAGAAGTATTATGCCGAGGCTCAGGTCGAAAAAGCCTGGAGCGGGATAATATATGTGGTAAAAAGCAAGGTGTGAGCTGTTTAACTTCCACGGTTATAATTGGCGTAATACAAAAAACTTCACCGCCGGATTATGCCCGACGGCGAAGTTTTTTGTGCAATTTATGGTTTGTGAATGGTGGGCTAGTCCAGGTCTTCTATCAGTACTCTGCCTCTTCTGGCTCCGATGGTTATTTCCCGGACGGGTTTTTGCCTGTTTATTTCCTTGTTTTCGCGCTTGTCTCTGAACTCGCCGGAATCTGTCGTTATATTAATGTTTGATTCCCTGCCGAGTTTCATTCTTACATCGCCCGTTGTGGTTCTCGCAACAATTTCGCCGTCTGTATTTTTGATTTTTGTATAGATCGTCCCTACAGTCGTTTCGAGTACAATCGGCGCAAGCGCTTCTTTAACGGAGAATTTGATATCTCCGGAGCCTGTTCTGAGTTTTGTTTCCCTATCGATAACGCTTCCGACATATTCGATGTCTCCGGAACCCGTGCCTACCATGACATTTCCGCAGTGGGCGCGTATTTTAACGTCTCCCGAGCCTGTCGAGACAGAAACGTCGCCATCGAGTTCGTCAACCGTAATATCGCCCGAGCCTGACCTGATTGAGGCCGGCGCGGATGATTCCAGCAGTTCAACGTCTCCGGAGCCTGTATCCAGCGATATGGGGATGCTGCTTTCGAATTCGCTGACTTTGATATTTCCGGACGCAGTATGGACAGTGAGCCTTTTCGGAGCTTCTCCTTCGAATGCAATATTGCAGTTAACAATATTTATATCGCCCGACGCGCTGTTTGGAATTATCAGGGCTTCACAATCGTGAATATCTATATTGCCTGAAACCGTGTTTACTGTTGCTTTGTTGCAAGTACGCAAATCGGAAACGTTTATATCGCCTGACATAGTTTTTATTGCAATCGGCCCGGTATAGCCGGCGGGTACCTTTATCGTGCATTGGTCAAACATTTTACTGCGTCTTCCGGAGAACGCGTCTGTAACGTATACGTGGCCTTCTCTGTTCACAAGCCTATAGGAGACATCATCGCCCATGTTAAAATCGATAACGAATTTATCGGTTTCGGACTTCACGATATCGATAACGGCGCGCTTACACGACAGTTCGAACGACTTGATTTCATCCGGCGAGAGGTATACTGTCGGCTCGCCCGAGAAATCACCGGGCTCTTCGAAATCGTCATTCGTAAAAAAATTAAAGTTAAAATTGTCTTTGCCGAACGATTTGCGCAGTTTTTCGTTTGTTTTTCGCAGTGAATTTTGAAATGCCTTGTTGTTGATAACAGTACGCTGTATATCGGCAACGCTGCGCTGTATATCATCGGCGAGTTTACCTTTATCGAAAGCGTCCTTCAGGCTGTTTAAGCTGTTTTTTATAGTTTCGCCGATGTCGTTGAAATCGCTCTTAAAATCAAACGTACTGCGTCCGTTGTCTCGGTATTGCTCCCGCTCCGCCCATTCGGAGTCTTCTCCGGCGGATTCTTCGGGTCTGCTTTTTTCTTCGGGTCTCGCATCTTCGGTTTCGGCGTCTTTGATGTTTTGCCTGTTCGTCTGATATCCTGAAAGCTCTTCGAGATATTGGCGGGCAATTTCGCTCGGGTCTCCGAGTATTTTGCATATTTCTTCTTCGGTAGCTCCGTTTTCGGCGGCTACGACAAAATGTTCCTCAAAGTCGGTGATGATTTCGTCCAGCACATCGGGACGGATGTTGCCGAGTTTGTTTCTGATAATTCCGAGAAATGTATCTTTGTTCATCTGCCTACCCCCTAATAATTCTGTTGATGCCTTCAACGAAACCGAACCATTCGCTTTCAAGGACTTCTTTTTTGTTTAAGCCTGTTTTCGTAATCGAGTAGTACTTCCTAGGCGGCCCCTCGCTTGATTCTTTAAGATAGGTTGTAACAAACCCGTCTTCTTTTATCCTCTTGAGCAAGGGATAAATCGTACCTTCTGAAATTTCTATCTCCACGGATATTCTGTTGACGAGCTCATAGCCGTACATATCCGACTTTGCCAACAGAGCGAGAACACAGAGATCCAAGTTGCCTTTTTTAAGTTGAATGTTCAAAGCTGTTTCCTCCTCTAATGCTATATTTCGAGTATCTGTTTTAAACATATTATGGTATCATGTATTATCTTATAGTTACAAGCGAGTAGTTCTGCATTGAGAGAAAGGGATCTGCGAACGGAAGTGATTTATAGTCCGAAAGCTTGCGCCAATCGTTTATTGTCGGGCTTGTAGCTCCGTATATCTGCTTGGCTGTCATCCTGTTTGTTTTTTTCATATTTATCCCTCCTGGAGATTTATTTTATTTGGTATCTTGCTTCGATGGATATAATATAACACACGCTATTATATATTGCAAGGTATTAAACAAAAAAATAAATCACAAATTTTTTCGTGATTTATTGCAAAGACTGTACTTTATGCACAAAAGCCTTGACGGTCGCAGGAAAAAGTATTACTTCGGCAACACAATATAGGGGCATGTTGAAAAATCGCCTTGCGGCTTTCCATTGAAAATGGGAAAACACCATTTTTCAAAGGAGAGCGCCGCTCGCTCAACCCACTAAAGTGAGTTTCGTGCGCAATTTTCAACATTTCCTTTTACGCGGTTACTCGTGCCGAGCAGACGCGTTTCTGCGTCTTAGCGAGGGAACAACAAAATATAGCGCTTTTCTATATTTTGTTGCCGAAGTAATATTTACAAAGGTGTTTTCTTTGATATAATTAATATGATAAAATTTGTTTTTGCTTTATGCGACTTAACAGAAATCTCAAGCAAAGTCATCAAAAATCGTTAAGCGAAACGGTCTTAAACGATTCACGCAAACATATAAGGAAAAACGAGAACAGGAGTTGAACGCTATGAAAAATTTGCTTGTTGCACAATCGGGAGGGCCTACCGCAGCCATTAACGCGACGCTTGCGGGAGTTTGCAAGAAGGCGTTTATCAGCGGCAAAGTTGACAAGATATACGGCGGCATAAACGGAATTAAGGGTATACTGAGCAAGAACATAAAAGAAATCGGTCCGATGCTGTCAAGCGTCGAAAGTATGTCGATGCTTGTACATACGCCGGCAGCCGCGCTCGGGACCTGCCGTTACAAGCTCGATAACAAGCCGGAGACATTCCAAAAAATTATCGAGATATTCAGAGAGTTCGAAATCGCCTACTTCGTTTATATCGGCGGCAACGACTCAATGGATACAGTCAACAAGCTTTCGATTTACTGCGCCGAAAACGGAATAAAGGACATACAGATTATGGGCGCGCCAAAGACTATAGATAACGACCTTTGTGTGACCGATCATACGCCGGGTTTCGGAACGGCGGCAAAGTATATCGGGATAACTATGGCAGAAGTTATGTTGGATGTTAGGGTATATGATTCGAAACAGGCGGTAATTGTCGAAACTATGGGCAGAAACACGGGCTGGCTTGCAGCTTCTGCTTGCCTCTCGGGTCTTAACGGAGGGCCGACTCCTCATCTTATATATCTTCCGGAAGTTCCTTTCGACGACGAGGTGTTTATTGCCGACGTAAAAGCAATATACGAAACATCCTCCTATGCGGTGATAGTCGTCAGCGAAGGCGTTAAAGACGCTAACGGAACCTATCTCTGCGAAAAAGAGACAACAAAGGGCACGGACAGTTTCGGACACAAGTTCTTATCAGGAGCCGGGAAATATCTTGAGCAGCTTATAAGCACGCATATCGGCTGCAAAGTCAGAACTATAGATTTTTCGCTCATGCAGCGCTGTTCCGGTCATATTGCGAGCCTTTGCGACCTCGAAGAATCGATGATGCTCGGCGAAGCCGCTCTTGACAGGGCGCTTAACGGGATCAGCGGAGAAATGCCGTATATCGAGCGTCTTACGAGCGAGCCGTACACGTTTAGAATAGGAACGACGAGCGTCTCGAACATCGCTAACTTTGAGAAAAAAGTTCCGATCGAATGGCTTAACGATAAGAAAAACAATGTAAACGAAAAAATGCTGGAATATTTAAAACCTCTTGTGCAGGGTGAGGCGAACGTGAAATACAAAAACGGCATACCTCAGCACATAAAATTGTATTAAATCATGGAAAAAGCAGTCGTGCGTAAAAAGAAACTTACATCCGAGTGGCTCATGCCTCTTTTAACCGCAGCAGCGGTCGCGTGTATCATGTTTTTCCTTTGTTGGCCCGTCAAGGTTGACGGGATTTCGATGGAAGAGAACTTTCATACGGGAGATAGATTGTTTATCTCCCGTTTTTTGGCATACTCCGGTGATTTTGCCCGGGGAGACGTTGTCGTATGCGAAACAGACGCGATAGGAGACGAGAAGCTTATACTCAAACGTATTATAGGCTTGCCGCACGAAAGCGTACTTATTTCCGGAGGAAGCGTGTATATAAACGGAGATAAGTTAGAAGAAGAATATATCACAAGCACGACCTACGGAGAAATGAAAGTCCAGCTTGAGGCCGGCGAATATTTTGTCATGGGAGACAACAGAGCCGTTTCGGTGGACAGCCGCATGCTTGGCCCGTTCGATAAGGGCGAAATTATCGGCAAGGTGCTGTGCAGATGGTTTCCTTTTGATAAAATAGGAGTCGAAACGAGTCCGTATAAGGATACGGGAAATAACGAAAATGGCGTTAAGTAGGTCTTTCTACCGAGCCGAACGGAGTATATTGTGGATACTGTTTTTTACAACGCGGTAATAGAAACTATGGACGTAAACAACTCGGTTTATGAGGCCTGCGGTATAAAAGACGGGAAAATAGCTTTTCTCGGCACGAATGCCGAGGCGGCCGGACTCCCGTCGGCAGAGAAAATCGACTTGAAAGGCTGCCTGGTTTTGCCCGGCTTTAACGATACTCACATGCATGCCGTCAATTGTGCGTCGAACAGCCGCAGGCTTATGCTCGACGATGTAAAACACATAGGAGACTTAAAGAAAAAGATTGCTGAGTTTATCGGGACAAATGCGCATAAAGGTGTTATAACCGGAGTGGGTTTCAATCAGGAACGGCTTGAAGAAAAGAGGTATCCGACCGTTTCTGAGCTGGACGAATGCTGCAAGGATTTTCCGCTCAGGATATACCGTATCTGCGGGCATGTTATGCTTGTTAACTCGAAAAGCCTTGAAATTGTTATAAATTCGCCGGATTATGAAAGTGTCAGACATAATGTCGATGAAGAAAACGGCATACTTAAAGAAAACGCTATGGGAGTACTGAGCGAGGCGCTTTCCGAAAACTCCGAAACAACCGAGGAAGAATACTCCGAGCTGATAAAATTTATTTCCGGGAAGTTAAACGCCTGCGGCATAACATCAGCCGGAACAAACGACTATTTCGGGGATTGGAGGCTTATATCCGCGTTCCGTTCTCTCGACGAAAACGGAGAATTGACCGTTCGATTTAATCTGCAATGCTGCTTTGGCAGCACAGACGAGCTGAAAGTGTTTGTTGAAAGCGGAGAATACGGAAAACACTCGGACTTTTTCAAGCCGGGCCCTTTAAAGCTGTTTACCGACGGCTCGTTGGGAGCCGCAACCGCCTTGCTGAACGAGCATTACGAGGGCGACCCGCATAACTTCGGCGTCGCTGCGATGAGTGAAAGCGAGATCGACTGCTTTATTTCCGCGGCAAACGAGCTGGGCATACAGTCCTTGTCGCACGCAATCGGCGACAAAGCTTGTGAATGGGTGATAAACGCCGTGGAACGAGCGCTAAACGGCAGACCGAATACGCTGAGACACGGATTAATACACGCTCAAATCACAACTCCGGAGATATTGGAGCGCATGAAAAACGCGGGAATGATAGCGCTTATCCAACCCGTGTTTATAGAAGACGATATGGATATTTGCGAAAAGAGAATCGGCAGGCGGCGCACACAAACGGCATATGCGTTTAAAAGTGCGGTCGAATCCGGCATACCGGTCAGCGGTGGTTCCGATGCTCCCGTGTGTTCTTTCAATGTGCTTGAAAACATCCACTATGCCGTGAACAGAAGCAAGCTGACAGACGAGCTCTGCGAAAACGTGTTTATACCGGGCGAATGTCTGACGGTTAGAGAGGCGGTACGATTGTTTACTTCAAATGCGGCTTATGCGACATTTGAAGAAGACAAGAAAGGAACGCTCGAAGTCGGCAAACTGGCCGACATTGTCGTAATTGACCGCAATATTTTCCGCATACCGAAGCATGAGATTAAGAACGCGGCCGTCCTGAGAACTGTCACGGGCGGCAAGACAGTGTATTTTGCAAAGGCGCGGTAGCGGCAGGCTTCAAATTTTTCCGCTATTCAAATTAAAAGTATGCCGACGCAGGGTGCTCCCGTTACAGTTCGATCGTTTTCGTGGCGGTATTGTCGCGGAAAACAGAGTCGTGTTCGACAAACAGTAATGTCGGTTCGTGTTTAACTATCAAATTTTCTATTTGAATTCGGGAAAATATGTCAATATAATTCAGCGGCTCGTCCCAAATATATAAGTGCGCCTGTTCGCATAAGCTTCTCGCGATCATGGCCTTTTTCTTTTGTCCCGAACTGAACGCGGACATGTCCTTTTCAAACTGGACTCTGTCAAAGCCCATTTTGAAGAGTATTGTTCGAAACAGTATACCGTCGATTTGATAACTCTCGGCATAATCCTCCAGGCTTCCCTCAAGCGTGGAAGCGTCCTGAGGAACATAGGAAATTTTCAGCCCGCTTCCGACGGACAGTTTGCCGCTGTAGTTTAGTTGTTCGCCCTTTATTAATTTTAAAATGCAGGATTTTCCGCAGCCGTTAGCGCCGGAAATAGCGATTCTGTCTCCCCTGCGCACAGTAAAGTCTATACCGCAGAGAAGGGTCCTGTCTCCGAACAAAAGCGTGAGATTCTCGGCGTGCACCAAGATATCTTTGTGATATAAAAGAGGGCTTAGTTTTAGATCATCGTACTCATCGATATTCCGAAGCAGTGTCATTTTTTCCGTAATCGCTGCCTGCTGCCTGCTCTCGATGCTTTTTGTGCGTTTCATCATTTTGGCGGACTTATGCCCGACATATCCCCTGTCAACTTTCGATCCGGAATTATCCGTTCCGAATTTGCCCCTTTCCGTTTTTGAAGCCCAAATTTCGGTTTTCTTTGCTGCCGCCGACAGACGCTGGATTTCTCCGTGCAGCTTCTTGTTTTCGGCCGCTTCGAAACTGTCCTGCCGTTGCTTGTTAAGCTGCCATGAAGAAAAATTTCCTTTTTGGATATCTATGTTTGACCGGTTGATAGAGAGAATGTGGTCAACACATTCATCCAGCAAGCTTCTGTCGTGTGAAACCAGAATAAATCCGTGTTTCTTCTTAAGATAGCGGGCAACCTCTTTTTTTGCGTCAAGGTCAAGATGGTTTGTCGGCTCATCTATAAGAAGAAAATACTTCGAATGAATGAAAAGAGCAGCAAGCAGCACCTTTGAACGTTCGCCACCGGACAGGGTTGAAAACGGGCGGTACAGCACGTCTTCGGCAACATTTAGCAGAGCTATTTCTTTTATGATTTCCCACTCCATACAATCGGGGCAAATCGAATAAACAACATCAACCGTGTTTATCGAGCTGTCGGGAACATTATAGGGAAAATATTCAAATTCTACGCTTGAGCTGATGCTGCCGCTATAAGAAAATTCGTTGCGCAGCAGATTTAAAAAAGTTGTTTTGCCTCGGCCGTTTCGGCCGACAAGCCCAAGTCTCCACTCTGTATCCAGCTGTAGGTTGACATTTTGGAATATATTATCGTAACTGCCCTCATAAGAGAACGTTAAGTTTGATATATCTATTAACGACATTTATTTATCCGCCTTTGTAGAATTTAACATAATTATACCGGTTTGCCGCTGTCGTGACCAGTCTGTTTTTTAAACACGGATTTCGTCGTAATATACGCAAATCAACAGTTGACATTTAAGCCGAAAATGAGATAATTATGTAGGCGGAGGCATCGCTTCCGGCCGGTTTTGCTTAAACACTGTGAAGGCGCGTGTTTTGCGCCTGTATTATGGAATACTTCATACCGCAGACTGATAAGGTGCGGTATCGTTTATAATTTATATTGACCGAGTGGTGATTACTTTGATGGCATTTTGGATGTTTCTTACTGTATTTCTCATAGCTGCCGACAGGATTACAAAATATCTTGCGGTTTTATACCTTAAGCCTGTTTATTCCCATACGCTTATAAAAGGCGTTTTCCAGCTTGTCTTTGTTGAAAACGAAGGAGCGGCGTTTGGGCTGCTGCCCGGTTCGAGATGGTTGTTTGTACCGTTTACGGTTGTGGTGTGCGTTATCATAGTGATTTACTTTTTCAAAGGGAAAAACTCTAATATAATCAAGCTTGCGCTTGTGCTCGTTTTTGCCGGCGCGCTCGGCAACTTTTTCGACCGTTTGTTTTTTGGGAAAGTAGTCGATTTTCTGTACTTCATGCCCATAAACTTCCCGGTATTTAATGTTGCGGATATCTGCGTTGTAGCCGGAACTTGTTTGTTCTCGGTAATCGTGCTTTTCTTTGACAGAACTCCGCTGGAAACGGTCAAATCCATTGTAATGACTCCGAAAATGTCTAAACACATAATAGAACAGGTAACAAAGGAACTGACGGAAGAAGCCGATATCCCCGAATATCCGTTGAAAAACGCAAAAGAGGAATAGTATGGAGCAAATATGCCTAACGGCCTGCGAAGAGGATGAGGGAAAGCGGGTTGACTTGTTTGTATCCGAGGAAACGGACGGCTTGTCCCGCAGCCGCCTTCAAAAGCTGATTGAAGACCGCGAGCTCCTTGTGAACCTGAAGCCCGTGAAACCCAGCTATAAAATAAGGAAAAACGATTTTATTACAGTAAATATCAGCGAACCCGAAGAGACGGAAATTTTACCGGAGAACATAGCTCTTGCGGTACTGTATGAAGATAAAGATCTGATAGTAATAGACAAGCCCAAGGGCATGGTTGTGCATCCGGCCGCAGGGCATTACAGCGGAACTTTGGTAAACGCTCTTCTGTATCATTGCGGAGAAGGGCTCTCCGGCATAAACGGAGTACTGCGCCCGGGAATAGTGCACAGAATCGACAAAGACACATCGGGAGTTTTGGTGGCGGCAAAGTCCGATTTTGCCCATGCGGCACTGTCCCGCTGTCTTGCGGAGCACAGTATGACCAGAGTATACAAGGCGCTTTGCTTCGGAGTAATAAACAGGGATGAGCTCACGGTTGACCTTCCGATAGGCAGAAGCAAGAGCGACAGAAAAAAAATGGCAGTAGTTACATCGGGAGGGAAAAACGCGTTTACGACCGTAAAAGTTACGGAGCGTTTTAGAACTTATACCTATGCCGAGGCAAGACTCAAGACAGGCAGAACGCATCAAATAAGAGTTCATATGGCGCATATAGGCCATCCGCTTGTCGGGGATGAGGTCTACGGCAGAAGCAAACAGCCGTTTATAACGCAGGGGCAGATGCTGCACGCGGCGGTACTGGGTTTTGTTCATCCTGCAAGCGGACAGTATATGGAGTTTGAAGCGCCGATTCCGGAATATTTTTCAGAGATTTTGGCGAAGCTTCGGAAAAAATGAACGGGCGGCACTGCGGTGCTTAAAAAAACGGGAAAGCAGCTAAGCGCCCGTATTTGACAAAGGGGACAGCATGAAGATAAAGGATCCTGTAAGTTTTCTAACGCATTTTTCATTTTCCGTACTAGCACTGCCGACTGCGGCGGTATTAATCTGCCTTGCCGCTATTTACGGTACAGCGTGGCACATAGTTTCCCTCGCGATTTTCGGCTCGTCACTTTTTTTTCTGTACACGGCAAGCGCGGTATACCATGCCATACCCGGTGCAAAGACGAAAAAATCTCAGATTGTCCTGCGTAAAATTGACCATATGATGATATTCGTTCTCATAGCGGGAACATATACTCCCGTGTGCCTTATAACGCTCAGAGGCCCTTGGGGCTATACGCTTTTGGCCGTTATTTGGACGTTTGCCGCAGGCGGTATTCTCATGAAAGCTTTTTGGATGAGCGCGCCCCGAATTTTGACGTCCGGGATATACGTAGTAATGGGTTGGGCGGTTGTTGTGGCGTTTTATCCGCTTGCGAAGGCGCTTCCGGGGCCTTGTATGTGCATGCTGATACTCGGCGGAGTTTTCTATACGGTCGGTGCACTGATATATGCCGTTAAACGACCGAAATTTAATCTGAAATATTTCGGGTTTCATGAACTTTTTCATATATTTGTAATGATAGGCACCGTGTTTCACATAATTATGATGTTTATGCTTATATGGAGCTGATCGATCATGACCGATAAAACCGTTGCCATGATATACAACCCGTTTTCGGGAGACAAAAGCCTTCCGTCTTACTTAGACAAGATATTCGAGGTCTTTCATCTGGGCGGTTATGACGTTCGCCCCAGAAGGCTTATGAGTTCTTCGGATGCGGCGGCTTTTATATCGTCGCTTAACGAAAAAGACTGCGATGCGTTGTGTGTGTGCGGGGGAGACGGAACGATTAATCTAGCGGTTAACGCGATGTTTGAGAGCGGCAAGAATTTTCCCCTTTGTCTTATTCCGAGCGGAACCGCAAACGATTTCACAAGATTTCTCGGAATATCCAAGCACTATGACGAAGCGGCGAGATGCCTGACCCAAGGCAGCATTACGGAGACAGACATAGGCTGCGTTAACGGGAAATATTTCATAAACGTCTGCGCGGGCGGAGCGATGTCGTCTGTATCTCAGTCCGTGGATTTGAGCCTTAAAAACGGTATCGGGAAGCTTGCGTACTATATAAAGGGCCTGAGCGAGCTGACAAACCTGACACCGTTAAGCTTTAAAATCAATACCGACGGAACTGAGGTTGAGGACGAACTTTACAATTTCCTGGTGTTAAACTCAGCGGGAACGGGAGGTTTTAGGGAGCTGTCAAACGAGGCGTCGGTTTTTGACGGTATATTTGAGTTTATAGGTATAAGAGCCTGCCCTTTGACAGATTTGGCCGTACTTTTGGTAAAAACTCTGGCAAACCCTAAAAACTATATCAACGACAGCAATATTTTGTATCTCCGTGGCAGAAACTTTGAGATTACTCCGCTGTTCGACGATGAAAAACATTTGACAACGGACACGGACGGCGAGAAGGGCCCCGATATGCCGTTGAGCATCAAGGTTTTGCACAGAAAACTGAGAGTGTTTGTTTAGGCATTTGTGCGGAGCGGCGCAACCGTTCGACTTAAGCAGCACTTATTTACTCGGCTGCCTAAGTCCGCGCGTTCTTGTCCGCAACGCCCGCTTTGCGGTCTTTGTGCGGAGCGGAACGCTTGCGGTTGTCCCTTGCGGGCACAACCGTTCGACTTAAGCAGCACTTATTTCAATGTTTTTGCTTTACGGTATTGACTTTATATATAAAGCGCTATAAGCTGTTCTTATAAATGTATTGCTCTTACGGTCTGCTTGTCAGGCCGATTTGCATTGCGTGAGTAATAATAGTATCACCTGAGATTTGTCGGAAATTCCGACTTTTGTTTTTTGCCAGGCGAAGGGCGTGTCATTGCGTTAAACGCGTATATGAGAAGGGGGAACCAAAGTGGTTACAAACAAGTTTATCGATGGTTGGTTACATGAGGCGAAGGAACTCTTGCAGCCAGATAAAGTCGTATTTATCGACGGAAGCGATAAGCAGCGGGCGGAACTGACAAAGTTTGCGGAAGATGAGGGGATTATACACAAACTTAACGAAAACATGTACGAAAACTCTTATCTGTACAGATCGAATCCGACAGACGTAGCGAGGGTCGAACAGCGTACGTTTATATGCACAAGGACGAAGCGTGAAGTCGGAAATACAAACAACTGGCTGGAAAAAGATAAGGCTTACATAATGCTAAAAGACATATACAGAGGCTGCATGAAGGGCAGAACCATGTATGTTATACCGTTTATCATGGGGCCGTATGCCTCGGATTCTTCGAAATGCGGCATACAGATAACAGATTCGGTATATGTTGTTTTGAGCATGTGTATAATGACGAGAGTCGGGGACAAGGTGCTTGAGCGTATCGGAGGGACAAATGATTTTGTGCGCTGCTGGCACGCGGTTGACGGCTGCGACCCCGAAAAGAGATATATCTGTCATTTTCCGGAAGACAACACGATTATGTCTGTCAACTCGGAATACGGAGGAAACGCCCTGCTCGGCAAGAAGAGTTTTGCCCTGCGCATAGCATCCTACCTCGGCAAAAACGAGGGCTGGATGGCCGAACATATGCTGACTCTCGGAGTGCAAAAACCGGACGGGGAAATTATCTATGTTTCCGCGGCGTTCCCTTCGGCCTGCGGAAAGACAAACTTCGCCATGATAGAGCCGCCCAAGCAGTATCTTGACAAGGGCTATAAGGTTTGGTGCGTCAGCGACGACATAAGCTGGTTTAAAACGGGAGAGGACGGAAGGCTTTGGGCAATAAATCCCGAAAACGGATTTTTTGGCGTTGTGCCCGGAACCAGTGATAAAACAAACAAAAACGCGATGGCTTCCATGAAAAGAAATACTATTTTTACCAATGTCGTGCACGATGTCGATAACAACGATGTTTGGTGGGAGGGCAAAGGAGTCGAGCCGCCTGAAAACGCGATTGACTGGCAGGGCAACAAATGGACAAAGGGCATGGGCACAAAAGGCGCTCACCCGAATTCCAGGTTTGCCGCTCCGATAGAAAACTGCCCGAACATTTCATCAGAAGTTAATTCGGCTAATGGTGTTCCGATTTCTGCCATGATATTCGGAGGGCGCCGTTCTGAGGCTGTTCCTCTTGTATATGAGGCGTTTGACTGGCCGCACGGCGTGTTTATCGGTTCGGTTATGGCTTCCGAAGCAACTGCAGCGGCTTCCGATCAGGCTAAAATCAGAACAGACCCTATGGCTATGCTTCCGTTTTGCGGCTACGATATGGGAGACTACTTCGGACACTGGCTTAATATGGGTGAGAGGCTCGGTGATAAAGCTCCGAAGATATTTAATGTCAACTGGTTTAGAAAAGACAGTGAAGGCAGATTTATCTGGCCGGGCTATTCGGAAAATATGCGCGTTTTAATGTGGATTATCGACCGCTGCTGCAAAGTAGCGCAGGCTAAGGAAACGCCCGTAGGCTATGTTCCCATACAAGGCGGTATAGATACGGACGGGCTCGAAGGAATCTCCGAGGAAGACCTTAACTACCTTTTAACCGTGGACAGGGAAGCATGGAAGGGCGAAGTAACAAGAATCGAGGAATATTATAAATTTATCGGAGAAACTGTTCCCGAAAAGCTTACAATGCAACTTGAACAGATGAAGAAAAGAATACTCGGTTAGTAAAAGCGGATAATAAGCTTACAGAGGATTGACCTTTCGTAAACTTTCAAAGTGCAGACATCAAAGCGGCCTTATATACGGGAGGCGATTTTGAGTAGGACTGACGGGGGGGCTGACACGCTCCCCTGTTTTATTGAGGAAGGAAACCGATGGAAATGTTGAAAATTTCTCTTGTTAATTGTGAAGTTTGCGGTTAGAATAAAACGCATTAATATGTAAACGTTGTGCATGAAAATGTTTTTTGGCAAAAATGTTTACGCGGATTCGGAGGTAAAAATGGAAGTCCTTACTTTTAAGAAGGGTATTCATCCTCATGACGAGAAAGAGCATTCAAAGGATGAGCCTATCGAGATTATACACCCCAGACAGGGCACTGTTATGGTAACGCCGATGCTTCAGCATATAGGTGCGCCTTGCGAGCCTATAGTCGCTGTCGGAGAAAGAGTGCTGCTTGGGCAAAAAATTGGAGATTCCAAAGCTTTTATGTCATCTCCGGTTCATTCTTCCGTTTCGGGAATTGTTAAGGAGATTAAGCCCACATTGACGCCGACCGGCATAAGTTGCACGGGTATTTATATCGAGAACGACGGCGTTTACGAAGAAATAAATTCAATGGGGGATAACAAGAACTGGGAAAGTTTCGACAGGGAGAGAATTCTTGCTCTTATAAGAGAAGCCGGCATAGTCGGCCTCGGCGGAGCCGGTTTTCCCGCTCATATCAAGCTGAATCCTCCTCCGGAAAAGAGAATTGATACCGTTATACTCAACGCGGCAGAATGCGAACCGTATCTGACAACGGACTATAGGGTTTTGCTTGAGGAGTCGGATAAGCTTGTTACAGGTCTCTCTATAATACTGAAGCTGTTTCCGGGAGCAAAAGGAATAATCGGTATAGAAACGAATAAACCGGACGCGATTGAGAAAATCAGCAAGATATGCGAGGGTTATCCGAATATAAAGGTTAACGCTTTGAAGCCCAAATATCCTCAGGGAGCGGAAAAACAGCTTATATACTCCTGTACGCGCAGAGAAGTTCCTTCGGGCGGACTGCCTGCCGATATCGGCTGTATAGTTCATAACGTAGACACGGTTATCGCGATACACAGGGCGATAGTCAGGGGCCGGCCGCTGATGCGTAAAATAGTTACGGTTACGGGCGGGGCGGTAAACCACCCCGGTAATTTTAAAGTCAGGCTCGGGATGCCGTACAGAGAGCTTATCGAGCTGACGGGCGGTTTTAAGGAAGAACCGTATAAGATGATATCCGGCGGGCCTATGATGGGAGTTGCGATGTTCGATTTAGACGTTCCGGTCATCAAGACATCGTCGGCTATAATCTGTTTGACAGAAAAGGAAGCGCAGATGCCGCAGGAGCAAAACTGCATACGCTGCGGGAAATGCGTGGGGCATTGCCCGATGAACCTGATGCCTCTTGAACTGAACCAGTACGCTCTCAGGGGCGAGATGGATTTGTTCGAGAAGTACAGAGGGCTAGATTGCATTGAGTGCGGTTCATGTTCATACGTTTGTCCGGCAAAGCGCCATCTTGCTCAGTCAATCAGGGCGTCCAGACGTAATTTGATGGCTGCGAAGAAAAAATAAACCGCGAATCCCGCGTTCGGCAGAAACATTGCTTTTTGGACGCATCCGGTTATCAGACTATCGAAAAATAAACACGGAGCGGCAACTCATCCTTCCGCTCGGAACGGAGAAAATTATGGATGCGAATACCCAAAGATTTATGGTGTCCGGCACCCCGCATATACGCGCAAAGCTGAGCACAAGCGAAATCATGATCGACGTTTTGCTCGCGCTCGCTCCGGCGGCAATTATGGGCTGCTTTTACTTCGGTCTGAGAGCGCTTGCGATTCTTGTGCTTTCGACGGGTTCCGCCGTATTGTTTGAATATTTTTGGCAAAAAGCGAGACATCAGCGCGTTACGATAAACGATTATTCCGCCGCGGTTACAGGGTTGCTGCTTGGAATGAACCTGCCCGCGTCTTCGCCGTTTTGGCTGCCCATAGTCGGAAGCTTGTTTGCGATAATAATTGTTAAACAACTTTTCGGCGGCATCGGGCAAAACTTTATCAACCCTGCTCTTGCTGCCAGAGCTTTCTTGTTGGCATCATACCCGGCTCAGATGACAAACTGGTCAGTGTTCCCTCTAACGGCGGATGCAGTCAGTTCCGCAACGCCGCTCGCACTCATAAAGCACGGCTACGGAACCGTTGATACGCAGATGATACTTGATGCTCTGCTCGGGAAGGTCGGAGGCTGTATAGGAGAAACCTGTGCGCTGGCTCTGATACTCGGCGGGGTTTACCTCCTGCTTAGAAAAGTTATAAACTGGCGCATACCTTTCTTTTATATCGCGACTGCAGCCCTTTTGACCTGGGTACTCGGCAGAGACGGATTTTTCACGGGTATGCCGCAATACGAGCTTTTGCTCGGCGGAATTATGCTGGGAGCGTTCTTTATGGCGACTGACTATTCCACTTCGCCCGTTACCTCTAAGGGCCAAATTATTATGGGTATCGGCTGCGGTATAATAACCGTGCTTATCAGGATCTACAGCAAGAGCTATCCCGAGGGCGTTTCGTACTCTATACTTCTTATGAATTTAGCGGTACCGCTTATCGACAGGTTTACAAGACCCAGAGTATTCGGGGAGGTGCGTAAAAAATGAACGAGATAATTAAACCGGGTATAGTGCTTTTAATCATTACGGTCATAGTCTCGGCTGCTCTCGGAGTCGTCAGCTCCGTTACCGCAGAGCCGATACGTATCAACAAAGAAAAATCGGACAAAACGGCGATGATAGACGTTATGCCGTCGGACAGAACTTTGGCATTTGCCGAAAGCAAGATTGAGGTCAGCGATGTTGACGGAATCAATTTTTACATCGAAGTTTATGAGGGCACAGAGCTGTACGGATATGTTGTGTCCGCATCTCAAAACGGATACGGCGGAGCTGTCGAAATGTTTATCGGCTACGACAGGGACGGCGTTATAAAAGGCGTTAAAATAGTCAGCCACAGCGAGACTCCCGGTCTGGGCGCAAACGCTCAAAACCCCAAGTTCACCGATCAGTACAAGCAAAAGAGCGGCATGCTTAATGTCGTTAAAGGAACACCTGGAGACAGCGACATAGCCGCGATAACCTCTGCTACGATTACTTCCGCGGCGGTAACCGACGGTGTTAATAACGCAAGCGCCTTTTTTGAGACGCATTTGAAGGGAGGCGCGAAATGAAACCTTTAAAGATTCTTATTAACGGTATCATTGACGATAACCCAACGTTCGTTCAGGTTATCGGAATGTGCCCGACACTCGCGGTAACAACAAGCGCGATAAACGGCATAGGCATGGGACTTTCGACGCTTGCCGTTCTTGCCTGCTCAAATATTGTTATATCAATGATAAGAAATTTCATACCGGACAAGGTTCGTATACCGGCTTTTGTTGTCGTTATTGCGGGCTTTGTAACCGTAATAGAATTCCTGCTCAAAGCATATGTAACATCGTTGTATGACGCTCTGGGCCTGTTTATCCCGCTTATAGTCGTCAACTGTATAATCCTCGCGAGGGCGGAAGCGTTCGCCTCAAAAAACAATCCCGTCTCGTCGCTTCTTGACGGTATAGGAATGGGTCTGGGATTTACGGCGGCACTGACTGTTATCGGAACTGTCAGAGAGCTGATCGGTTCCGGAAGCGTTTTCGGCTTAACGGTGCTTCCCGAGAGCTTCCCGAAGACCATAATGGCGATACTTCCTCCCGGCGCGTTTATAACGCTTGGCTGCCTGATGGCTCTTCTCAATTGGCTAAGAATAAAAAACAAACAAAACAGAGGGGAGGCGGCTGAATAATGTACTGGGAAAATCTATTCCGTGTTTCTCTCGGAGCGGTGCTTATCAATAACTTTGTTATGTCCCGTTTCCTCGGTATTTGCCCCTTCCTCGGCGTTTCCAAGAAAATCGAAACCGCCGCAGGTATGGGTGTGGCTGTAACGTTTGTTATGGGGCTCGCTTCAGCCGCGGCATACGCTGTATATAATTTTATACTTGTACCTCTAGACAAAGAGTATTTGTACAATATTGCGTTCATCCTTGTTATAGCCGCGCTCGTACAGTTTGTTGAAATGTTTATGAAAAAATCCAGCCCTTCGCTGTACCGCGCTCTGGGAGTATATTTACCGCTTATAACCACAAACTGCGCGGTTCTGGGCGTAACCGTTATAAACAAAACAGAGGGCTACGATTTTATCACATCGGTGTTTAACGGAGTTTTTGCTGCCATAGGCTTCACAATAGTAATAGTGCTGTTTGCGGGTATCAGAGAACGGCTGGAACGCTGCAACATACCCGAAAGCTTCAAAGGCTTCCCGATTGCTCTTGTCACGGCAGGACTTATGAGTATAGCGTTTTTCGGGTTTGCCGGCTTATTATCATAAAGAGGGGAGGTCTTTGGCTTGAATCTGACAGATATACTGTATCCGGTCGCAAGCATAGGCGGACTCGGACTCGTTTTCGGACTTGCTCTCGGCTATGCGGGGAAGATATTTAAAGTTGAAGAAGACCCGAGGATCGGGGATGTAAGAGCATGTTTACCCGGGGCGAACTGCGGCGGCTGCGGCTTTCCCGGCTGCGACGGCTTTGCTCAGGCCGTTGTCGCGGGCAGCGCTCCCGTAAACGGCTGTCCGGTCGGCGGAACGAAATGCGCTCAGGCAGTTGGCGCGGTTATGGGTGTGGCGGTCGAGGCGAAAGAAAAATATGTTGCGTATGTTAAATGTGCGGGAAACTTTACAGATGCGATATTTAGATACGATTATTACGGCATAGCGGATTGCCGAGCCGTTTCGATGCTCGCGGGCGGAGGCTCGAAGCAGTGTGCTTACGGCTGTCTCGGCTCCGGGAGCTGCGTGCGGGCTTGCGGGTTTGACGCGCTGTCTTTAATTGACGGTATCGCAAAGGTTGACCCCGAAAAATGTACGGCATGCGGAATGTGTGTTCCCAAGTGCCCGAGAAAGCTTATCGAGCTTGTTCCGTATTCCGCGGACTATCGCGTGGGATGTAACTCGCTCGACCACGGCAAAACCGTCAGAGCTAACTGCAAGGTCGGTTGCATTTCGTGCAAAATGTGCGAAAAAGCTTGTAATTACGATGCCGTACATGTTACAAACAATCTTGCCAAAATCGACTACGACAAATGCGTGCGCTGCGGCGAGTGCGAAAGAAAATGCCCGACGCACTGTATAAAGCTTATAAGTGCGGATAACGTTGCGAAAGAGCGAGAAAGAGAAATGCAAAAAGACATGAAGGAACAGGACGCGAAGTAAATATTGCCGCGGAAGTTAAATTCCCGCAAAATACTTACGCGGTTACTTGGGCCGAGCCGAAGTACTAACAGCCGTACCGTGTAACCGAAAGGAAGCGGTGCGGTTTTTATTGTCATGGGGTGTGCGGGATGAAACTGGGTATTATCCAAATGCCGGTTGGCGCTTGTAAGATTGAAAACATTAAAACTGCCTGCTTAGAAATAGAGAAGGCGGCAAAGTCGGGAGCGCAGATTGCCGTGCTCCCCGAAATGTTTTGCTGTCCGTATTCCACGGCCTGCTTTAACGATTACGGCGAGGAGGTGGGCGGCGAAGCCCAGACAGCGATATCGGAAGCGGCGGCAAAAAACGGGCTTTATGTTGTTGCGGGCTCCATACCGGAAAAATGCGGACAAAGAATCTACAATACGGCATATGTTTACTCCCCGGAGGGCAGCACAATAGCCAAACACAGAAAGGTTCATCTTTTCGATATAGACATAGCCGGGGGTCAGCGCTTCAAGGAGTCTGACGTGCTAAGCCCGGGCGAGGGCGTAACTGTTTTTGACACTGTTTTCGGAAAAATAGGGCTGATTATATGCTTTGACCTGCGTTTTCCCGAGATGATCGCCGAGGCCGCCCAAAAAGGCGTTTTCGCAGTCATAATCCCCGCGTCGTTTAACATGTCTACAGGCCCTGACCACTGGGAGCTTTTGCTGCGGGCGAGGGCAGTTGATTTTCAGGTGTATACCGCAGCTGTCGGCTGTGCGAGAGATTTGACCGCAAGCTATGTTTCATATGCTCACAGTATGGTATGCGACCCTTGGGGCAGAGTAATATACGATGCGGGCACAGGTTTTGTGACGGATATGGTTTATATCGATGCGGCGCTTAACGAAAGCATTAGAAAGCAAATGCCGCTGGGACGATAAACCTTTCGTTTTAACGCTTTGACACGACTTTTTCACAAAATCAAAGGGCTGCCGAGTTTCGGCAGCCCCATCCGTTACTTTCGGTCAATATATTCGGAAAAACATATTCTTCCTTCGGAGTCAACCGTATAGACCAGATTCAGAAATTCTTCGTAAAAGGTTATCGGAAGATATGTTCTGCCGTCTCTGAGCTGTGGAAAGGTTTCAAGCTTTTTTGACTTAAAATCCCTCCCGCTGTAAGCGTTAATTCCGATTGCGGCAGAAGCGGCTTCTTTTTCGTCTCTAATGAATTTAGTTGTCTGCTTTTGAGCATTCCAGACAAGAGAATAGTCAAACGCGTCTGCAACCTGCTTTGCCTGAATCATCTTTATCTTGTTGCTTGTTGCGGAAAAATATTCATCTTTTGATATATACAAATTGATATAGTCCGTAAGCGCAAGAGTTAACTCGAAAAGCTCTGCTCTTTTGGGAGTCAGCTCGTACTCGTCGAATATGACGCTAAAAACACCGTCTTCGATGTAAAAGTCGTGTTCGTCTGTAATGGGAGCGATTGAAGAATTGTATTTGGAAGGGTTGCGTTTCGCGTCCTGGGTTATGAGTTTGTTGATTATTTTTACGGCATTCGGCCCGAGCACGTCCGAAATGTTGACCTCTTTGAAGTCCTCAAACCTCAGTGTAAACGTGTCAACCGTTCTTTCGAGCAAGCCCGAGTACTTGGAATACTGAAGAACTACAGTCATGAACCCGTTTCCGGAAGTGGTTTTGTAGCCGAACTCGATATATCTTATGTCGCTTGAAAGGCTGTCGAGCGCGGCAATGTAGACGCGGTTGATTTTTTCGTTAAGCGAGGCGCATTGGTCTTCATCGGGAAGATTGCGAAACTGCGGAAGCTCCCCTCTTACCGATGTTACGCCTTTTTTCCCGTCCAAAGGCTTGCCGTATACATAGTAGCCCGATTGGTTTTCCTTAAGCTCGGCAAACGCTTTTATTTCGGAGGTTTCTCTTGCTTCTTTTGTGTCTTGAGATTCCGGTATTTCGTATATTTTATAATTCTTGATTTCTGAGGCAAATACGCCGGTTAAGCACGATCCGGCCGTAAATACCGCACAAAGTACCGCTGTTATAACTGCTTTTCCTATCGGTGACATTTTTTTGGCTTTCACGGGCTGCCTCCTTTACAAAAGTTATATGATGGTATAAACTGGATAAAAGTGTAAATTATCGCATAAAATACTTACGCGCTTGCTTGAACCGAGAGACACCATCAAGTTACGTGTTTTAAGTATACAGTGCCACGATGCAGACACTTATCTGATTATATGATATATAAAGCCCGATTCGTTGTCAATAAATTGACCGATAATGAAATATAATAGTAATATAATTGTAAAGGAACGTGGAGAGATGCATGACATTAAATTCAAAAAACCATATAAAAATTTCCATTTTATCGGTATAGGCGGAGTCCATATGTCCGGCATGGCAGAAATGCTTCTCGATGCCGGCTACAGGGTGGAAGGTTCCGACGAGCGGGCAAGCGAGGTTACAGAAGTTCTTTGCGCAAAGGGTGCGCTTGTCAAAACAGGGAGGCACAGTCCCGATAACATTTCTGCCGATACGGATACGGTTGTATACACCGCGGCGGTAAAGAGCGATAATTCCGAGCTTATTGCCGCTCAAACCCGGAAGCTGAATGTTTTGACGAGGGCGGATCTTCTCGGCGAAATGCTCGAGAATTTCAGCTATCCGGTCTGTATAGCGGGAACGCACGGCAAAACAACGACCACATCAATGACGGCTGAAGTGTTTTTAGCCGCGGGAGTCAGCCCGTCCGTTCTGGTAGGCGGTACCGTAAAATCCTTGGGTAAAACATATGCCGAAGGAGAAGGCGAGCATTTCATCGTTGAGTCCTGCGAGTACTGTGACAGTTTTTTAAGTTTTAGGCCTTATATAGGAGTAATACTTAACATCGATGCCGATCATCTCGACTATTTTAAAGATATTCGGGGAATAAGGATGTCGTTCCGAAAATTTGCCGAAAACATATTTGACAGAGGGTATCTTCTGATATCATCCGCAATCGAAAATATAGAAGAAATCACTGCCGGGCTAAAATGCGGTACAGTAACGTTCGGAAAGACAAACGCCGACTATACAGCCGAAAATATTGAGTATACCGAGGGGGGAGCCGCCCGGTTCGATGCTGTGCAAAACGGGGTGAAGCTTGCTACGATTAAGCTTGCCGCGCCCGGAGAGCATAACGTTTTGAACTCGCTTGCGGCCTTTGCCTCGGCGCACTTGTGTGGCATAGACCCGGAAACTGCGGCAAAAGCCCTCGAAGCTTTCACGGGTGTCAAACGCCGGTTTGAGTACAAAGGCGAGATAAACGGAGTCAGCGTTTATGATGACTACGCGCACCATCCGACAGAAATCAAAGCCGCTGTAGCCGCAGCCGCAAAGGTTTTAACGGGCGCAAAATGGATTTTGTTCCAGCCGCATACTCATTCGAGGACAAAGTCGCTTTTGACCGAGTTTGCCGAAAGCTTTAAAGAAGCCGACAAGACCGTGATATTGGACATTTATTCGCCGGCGGGCAGGGAAGAGGAAAACACAAAAATACATGCGTTGGATTTAGTTAAAGAGTGCGAAAAACGCGGCTATGACGTTATTTATTCGCCAAGCTTTCAAGACTGTATCGAATATCTGAGGAAAAACGTTATGATCGGCGATGCTATAATAACAGTCGGCGCGGGTGATATATACAGGCTAGGGGAAATGTATCTGAACGAGCTTTAAAGCGGAAGCTTCTGATATGCCGCTGTTATTACTTCGGCAACAAGATATAGCAAACACGCTGTATTTTGTTGTTCCCTCGCTTAGACGCAGATGCGCCTCATCGGAGCGCTGCGGCGCACATTAGCGCGTCTGCTCGGCCTAGTTCCGCGTAAGTACTTTTTGCGGTATTTAACTTCTGCGGTAATATAATAAAACGGGGTGTTAATTTGACGATTTCGGGGTATAGGCTCGATGCAGTGTATACATCTCCAAGGCTTTTGACGAAGCTGAATGAAATCCCCAAATATCCTATCACAACGGTTGTGGCCCCGATGGGCTACGGCAAAACGACGACTGTTACGGATTTTCTATCCAAGCGAGAAAAGGTATCGTTTGTTCTGCGCTATACTGTTATCTCCGACAGTCTCAATGATTTTTGGAATGGCCTTTGCAATACCATGCGCCCTTACGGAGAGCTTTCGTCTAAAATGAAGTCTATAGGCTTTCCCGAAACTATGCCTTTGAGGCGGCTTTTTTCGGAAATGATTATAGACGAGCTGCTCCGGACCAGAGCGGAAGTATACCTGATAATCGACGATTTGCATTTGCTTAACGGCTCTGAAGTTGCCAATCTGATACTTTTGCTTGTCAAAAGCCTTACACATCAGGTGCATTTTATACTCGTGTCAAGAAACCGTATTTTTAAGCAAGAGGATTTGCTGCTTTCAGGCATAAAGCTAAACGAGATCGGCAAGATATATCTTGAGCTGAAAAAAGAAGAAACAAGGGCATACTGGCTCAAATGCGGAATCACGCTGAGCGATGCCGAGCTTGATGCTTTGCACGTAAGCACAGAGGGATGGATGGCGCTGTCTTACCTTAATTTGAAGTATTATGCCGAAAACGGATGCTTTCTCGTATCAAACGCCGGTATTTTTAACATTATTGAGAACGTACTTTACAAACCTCTTTCCGAAAAAAGTAAGAGGTTTTTAATAACTCTTTCCGTGATGGAAGAATTTACCGGGAAACAGGCTGTTTTCATGTGGGGCAGCGAAGAAGCTCTTAGGATTTTGGACGAGCTTTGTTCGAGCAATGCGTTTATATCATATCAAAGCGGCACGGATACATACAGGCTGCATAACCTTTTGCATACCTACATACTAAAGGTTGCGGCCTGTCTTCCCGAGACGGAGCTTTTGGGTCTTCACTCGCGCTACGGCGATTTGTTTATCAGCGAGAGCAATATTCCGGAAGCGCTCAAGCAGTTCAGGCTCGCAAAGGATTACGACAAAATGCTTAAGACCATTGCCGACGACAGAGGGCGGCAAATAAATTACAAATGCAAGGACGAGTTAAAACGTTGGCTTGAGAACTGCCCCGAGGAAAAGCTGCTCGCACACCCTCAAAGTCTGCTGATTTTGATGTGCAGATACTTTGTTTTCGGAGAGCTTGAGAGCTCGGCCGAAATGAACGCTATGTTTGTCAAGTCGCTCAGTGTTAGCACGGATATGAGCGAAGGGCAAAGGCGCTATCTCATGTGCGGTTACGAGCTGTGTACTAGCACACTGTATTATAACGACCTTGACGCTATGGGTGAAAAATATAAAAAAGCTTTCGAACTGCGCAACGACCCGGGCGATTACTATGAGCGCAATTTTGAGTGGACCTTCGGTTCGCCGTCTTTGCTGACGCTTTATCACAGGGAAAGCGGGAAATTGGCTGAATCCGTTAAAAAGCTTTACGAGCTGCTTCCGACTTACTACAGTTTGACAAACTTTCACGGTTACGGGGCCGAATATCTTTTTGAAGCCGAATGGATGTTAAACAGACTACAGTTTGCCGATGCTGCCATATTGGTTCACAAGGCATTAAGATGCTCGGAAGAGAAGCGTCAGTTCAGCGTGTATACTAACGCGACATTTATACTTTTCAGAATCAAGCTTTGGAACGGAAAGTTCGAGGAGGCTTTTGATCTGTTTATCCGCCTGAAAAAACGGCTCGCGGACAACGGGAGGTATACGCTGCTTTATACCTTGGACCTGTGCAGTGCATGGGTAGACGGTCTGCTTAAGAGAGACAAGGAGCTTCCGGCATGGATAGCCGCCGGTGACTTGAAAAACACAAGCCTTTTGCATCTTGCGCTTCCTACGGTATATATTACCCACAATCAAGTTCTTATTTGCAGGGGGGAATTTGCCGAGCTTATAGCGAGAAAAGAAGAACTCGAGGCCATGATCGAAAAAAGTAACAATGTCTACTGCATGATTTTATTCTACATTCAGCTGTCTTCCGCATACAACAGCTTAAGCATGCAGGAAAAATCCGTGCACTATCTGGAGAGGGCGCTAGAATTGGCCGTACCGGACGAAATACTTCTCCCTTTTGCGGAAAACTGGCGCAATATCGTAAACAATCTTATCAAAATAAAGGAATACCGATTTGCAAGCGAGATTGACATAATACTGAAAGCGATAACGCATATAAGAGACTACATGACTAGGGTTGTACACAGCTATTTGGCTGTTACGCAAAAACTGGATTTGAGCGACAGGGAACATGAGATCGCAATGCTTGCCGCAAACAGAAAATCAAACGTGGAAATTGCCGCCGATTTAAATATATCCGAAAGAACGGTAAAATTTCATCTGACGCAGATATTTCAGAAGCTGAATATCGAAGGCAACGGAAAAAATAAGCGTTACCTGCTGGAGCAGTTTTTCAGGCAGGGCTGAGCAAGCAAACCCGCGTCCGACTTGCTTATTCACTTTGCTGTATTTTTGCCGGCATACTCGATTAAACCGCAAACGGTTTGATTACCGACTTATACCGGCTCTGCGGGCATGGGGTGGATTGAGGAAACAAGTTTAGTAAATGGTTTAATTGTCGCCTCAACAACAGTAATATATTATTGTTTTATTTCATAGAATATCTGAGTGAAAGACAAGCCCGGCCGCAGCAAAAAACAGCGGCCTCCGTTGTATTTTATTGCCGAAGCATTATATGGGAGGGGTTCGGCCATCGGAACTTATTTGTCGCATTCAGATAGAAAAAGAAGTCCAAAGGCGCATTTAACGGCCATTGCGGCGATAACCATGCTTATGGGCGCGATTTGCGGCGTTGTTTACGCTCTTGGCCTGACGCAGGAAAAATTCGGCCCTTTGTCGGATTATATAACTATGTACTTCAGCGGAAACACAGCTTTTTCCGGTTCCGGAGGGGAGCTGTTTTTCGAGTGTTTTATGAAATACGGCAAAACTGCGGCTGTGCTTTGGATTATCGCTTTTATACCGCAGGCGATTTTTTTAACCCTGCCGCTGTTATTTGTAAAAGGTATGACGCTTGGGTTCACCGCGACATTTTTTGTCAGGCTGTTCGGAGCATCGGGAATCTACAACGCGATACTTTTGTTTCTTCTGCAAAATATTATATTGGTGCCGACATATATTTTCATAACCGTATCGGGGTTTTCGTTTGCCATAGGCAAGCTTCTTCCCGCGAAAGCCGTACACAAAACAGGCAAAGGCCTGTTTGCCGGTATAAAATCACATTTTTCTCAAATAAGCGCCTTGAGTATTTCTGAGTATACCGTTGTACTGATAATCGGGGCTGCCTGCGTAGCTCTGGCCGGCATGATAGAGGTGTTTATACTTCCACATCTCGTAAACTTTTTAGGGAGAACGGGGTTGTAAGATTAGTTGGGGGTGTGGTTTAAGCGTTACGGCGCATCTGCGTCTTAGTGGGGGAACAACAGAATATAGCGTTTTCGCTATATTTTGTTACAGAAGTAATCGAATAATAAAACAGGCTGTATTTACGCGATTTTTAAAAATCGTTTTGATACAGCCTGTTTTTAATGCGGTTCGGTCGTGTTTTTACAGCATTGTCTGAGTTTCCATGTTTTGCGAAAGAGCCTGTTTTATGTTTGTGCATTGCTCTGCCGAAGCATCGGGTCCCGGTATATAATAGCCTTTTTGCTCTGCGAGTTTGTAAAGGTCATACTGGAATTTTTCATCGCCGTCCCTCATTTGCTGATAGGTCTGGCGAAGTTGCTGGTCGTTACATTCGGTTATCATTTTCGCGTAACCGCCGATACTGGCTTTTGTCCCGCTTAAAATATCCATTACCATATCTTTCTCTTGCATGCCGTTTCCTCCTATAACATTGATATTAAATTCTTGGCGCTCTTTGTTGCTTCTGTTGCCGCCTGTGTAAACATTTGCTTAACTTGAGGGTCAGTGCATTTGCCGGCATAGTCGTTGAGCTTTGCGGCAACCGCCTGATGGCATGTTACGGTCTCCCTGATTGAGTTGAGTTCTACTTGCGAAAGCATAGGCATTATTGCTTGCTCCTTTCAAATTATTACCGTTTGACGGTTGAATTTGCCCGCATTAACCATGCGGTTTTGTCTCCCCTTGAACCCTTCTTGCCCGGTAAAGGGGGTGATAGAATCGTTAATGATTAAACCATACGGTTTAATCGCCCCCTTATACCGGCCCTGTGAGTCTAAGGAGGATTGAGGCGACAAGTCTAGTGAATGGTTTAACTGTCGCCTCAATGGTATCACAGTAATATTCTGCCTAAAATGTAATCATTTATTCACGTAAGTGTTGAAAGTTGCATACAAAACACGTCGGGCGGATTGAGAAGGTGGGATACACACTGGAAAACGGCGCTTTCGCGTTTTAAACTGAAAACCGCATGGCAATTTTTCGACATAAGCTCATGCTATAAAACAGTCTCTGCGCAATAAAAAACCGTACCAAACATCACGGTATGGTACGGTTCACAGTGTATTACTTCGGCACGAGTAACCGCGTAAGTATTTTATGCGGTATTTAACTTCCGCGGCAATATATACTTAAATCGTGTTCAGTTCTAGACGGCGGCTGTCATCTCGCCCTGACGTTCGGTATGAATACCGAGTATTCTTGTTTCCGCCTCTTCTTTAAATTGGTTTGTATAAAGGTTGTAGTAATGGCCTTTTTGCCTCAGCAATTGCTTATGCGTTCCGTCCTCGATTATATTCCCGTTCTCTATGACAAGTATGCGGTCACATGAACGTATGGTTGACAATCTGTGGGCGACTATAAAGCTTGTTTTGCCCGCAAGTACTTTTTCGATGGCCTTTTGTATCTCTGCTTCGGTTTCGGTGTCGATAGAGGATGTCGCTTCGTCGAGAACAAATATCTTGGACTTGCCCAGTATTGCTCTCGCAAAGGAAACAAGCTGCTTCTCTCCGGCTGAAAGCCTGTTTCCGCCCTCTCCGACATCTGTACAGAAACCTTTATCAAACTTCATAATAAAATCATAGGCGTTTGCCAGCCTGGCGGCTTCGATTACCTCTTCATCCGTGGCGCTGAGATAAGAATAACGTATGTTTTCCATTATCGTTCCCGAGAAGAGATGAGGAGTCTGCAAAACATAGCCAAGGTTCGATTGTAGCCATATCTGCGAACGTTCTCTGTAGTCGACTCCGTCGATCAGAACTTTTCCGCTGACCGGCTCGTAAAATCTGCACACGAGATTTACTATCGTACTCTTGCCCGAACCGGTTTCTCCGACAAGAGCGATTTTCTCTCCCGCCTTAACTTTAAGGTTAAAATTCTCGAGTACCTTTTCGCCCGTCTTATAGTTGAAACATACGTCTTTGAATTCGATTTCGCCCTTGATTTCGGGCCAATTTTCGGGCTTCGGATTAATAGCGTCGCCGTAAACTTCGATTATTTCGGGGCTGTCCTTTATTTCCGGCTCGGTTTCCAGAAGTGTCATGGTTCTTTCTGCGGAAGCCTGAGCCGACTGCAATTCCGAGATAACCGCAGCAATGTTCATTATCGGATCCATCATGTTAAACGCGTACGCGATAAAAGCCGAAAACGTGCCGATTGATATTACCTCGTCCATTACCTGTATACCGCCGACCCAAACAACCGCACCGAGTCCGACGCTGCTCAAAAACATGATGACGGGAAAGTGCAGGGACGAAAGCATGCTGGCTTTTAGAGTGGCGCGCTTCATATCCAAAGACAGAGCTTTAAACTCTCCGAAGTTTCTTTCTTCTCTCACGAGCGTTTTCGTCGTTTTTGCGCCGTTTATGCCCTCGTTATAAGCGGAAGTAATTTTCGAGTTAAGCTTTCTGGATTCGCGGTAACGTTTTAAAATCTTAACTTCGAAAAAGTAGCTTATAAGAGCCATAACCGGGGTGACTGCCAGAACTATAAGCGCCAGCTTCGCGTTCACGATAAACATCGCGACTGCGGCGAAGACGATTATAAACAGGCTGAAAAGCAAGTCGAGTATGCCCCAAGACAAAACGTCTCCTATTTTTTGAGCGTCACCGGTCATCCTCGCCATTATCCAGCCGACATGCGTCGTATCGTAATACGAAAACGAAAGTTCCTGCAAACGCTTGAAACCTTGCTCTCTTATATCCCTGACTACGTTTACTTCAAGAAAACCGCTTTTTGCTATGAAAAGATATACGCAGTAAAACGATCCGATTATTATTCCGACATAGGCCGCTATAAACCACGGCATCGCGGAAAAATCATGCTTCTCCGAAAGAAAATTGTCGAGAGCAAATTTTGTCAAGAGCGGAATCAGCTGGTCGAGTACGGCTATAACAACGTTTGAACCGATAACCATCGCAACTGCTTTTTTGTGCCTCATCATGAAGCCTATCATTTTTTTCCAGAGGCTCAACTCGAACCCCTTGTTATAGTCTTGTTCTTCAAAGTCGTTCAAATTAAACCGCCTCCTTGTCAAAGTCCTCTTCGAGCATGTTTTGGATATTCCAAATTCTCGAATACAGACCCTCTCTTTGTACCAGCTCGCTGTGTGAGCCGATATCCGTAAGGCAGCCGTCTTCAAAAACCAATATTTTGTCGGCGCTCATAAGCGTAGTGATCCTCTGCGATATTATAAACGTGGTAACGTCTTTCTGCTTTTTCGCCAGAGCGGAGCGTATGCGCATATCGGTCTCTGTGTCAACGGCGCTCAGCGAGTCGTCGAATACCAGTATCGAGCTTTGTTTTACAAGCGTTCTCGCTATCGCGACTCTTTGTTTCTGACCTCCCGAAAGCGTTACGCCTTTTTCGCCGACGGGCATGTCGTAACCTTTTTCAAACTCGGTTATAAACCCGTGTGCGCAAGCTGTTTCGGCGGCTTGTTTTATATCGTCGTCCGTTGCGTTGAAATCCGCCATCCTTATATTTTCGGCAATGGTTTTTGAATAAAGAAACGGCTCCTGCAATACTATGCCAATATTTTCTCTAAGCCACTTCTTGTTTATCTTGTTCAGCTCGACTCCGTTGATTCTGACAGAGCCGCTCTTATAGTCGTAAAGCCTGAGCAGCAAAAGCATGAGCGATGATTTTCCGGAGCCTGTTGTGCCTAAAACAGCGACAGTTTCGCCGTTTTTTATTTTAAAAGACACATTGCTCAAAACCGGTTTATCCGTATCGTACTCAAACGAAACGTTTTCAAATACTATGTCTCCTTTGAGCGACGGTCTTTGTGCATTCTCATCGTCCGGCTCTTCTTTTGCGTCCAGTATCTCATAAACTCTTTCGACTGAAATCTGCATTTTGCCGAAGTCGGAAAGTACTCTTCCGAGCTGTCTTATCGGCCACAGTATCGCTCCTTCGTACGATGTGAACATAATCATCGTTCCGACAGTCATCTCTCCATTGTTAACCATATTGATACCGAAAAGAAGAACGGCGCATATCTGAGAGTATATAATCAAGTCGGACAGAGACCAATACCATGCAAGCAGGGTAACAAGCCTCGTGTTAAGCTTGGCAAGCGTATTATTCTTTTGGGAAAACTTATCCAGCTCGTATTTCTGCCGTCCGAACGCTCTGACAACACGGACTGCAGTCAAGTTCTCCTGGAGAACGGTTGACAGCTCGCCCTCTGCTTCGTCGGATTTCTTGAAATTTGTCTTTATTTGCTTGAAAAATATATATGAGAACAAGAAAAGCACCGGTGTTATCGCGAATGCGACCATAGACATTTTTATGTTCGTCGTAAACATAACATAGCCCGAAATTAATACCGTCAGCAATATTCTGACTATCGTTATAAGCTGCGACGAAAGAAATCTCCTGATAGTCTCGACGTCCGACGTGCATCTTTGTATCAAATCGCCTGACTTTGCCTTTACGTGGTAGTCAAACGGCATGCGCTGTATATGATTGTACAGGTTGTCTTTCAGATTTTTGGCGACTCTTTCCGATGAAACGGACGCAAGTCTTTCTCTGCAAAACAAAAACGTACAGTACAGCCCTATAGTAGTGACAATGGCAACACCACAAATCCATACGTTTTGCTTAAGTGCGGGCACTCCGCCCAAAGCGTTGATGATATATAAATATATACCCTTCGCGTCGAGCTCTTTGTTGTCAATTACAGAATCGATGGTTATTTTGAAAATTACGGGTCTCGCAAGATAAAATGTTACGGCAAAAACCGCACAAATCATCGCCAGAACGTAAATACGCTTATAACCTTTTAATAACTTCATAATTCTCTTGTATGAGAGCATTTATTCACCTCCGGTCGAAGACGGGTTGCTGTGAGGGCGTTAATAAAACACGCCGTTATTTTCACGCGCCTTGCGGTTGCAGCCGTTAACGGCAAGGTATGATCAAACAAGTAAAGCCTGACGGCGAGTAACGAAGGTATTCCGGAGAAAACACCCTCAAAGTCGCGATTTTACTTTAAACTTATCTGACTGCGCATCTCGTACGATATCAGACTTTAAAATAGTGCTTTACAGTCATGTCGTACGGATATAAAAAAGCCGCAAGAAAAACTCCTGCGGCTTAAATATACAGAGTTTCACATAGGAAAATATTAATGTTTAATTTTACGGTTGTCGTTTACAATATGAAATACAGTAACTAACATAATAATATCCTCCTGTACTGCCGATATGTCAATTATATCAACGGCCCCGGTAAAAATCAATCGTAAAGAATGATTATAAACAATTTTTCCGGGTACATGCTTTATTTCAATCCGTTCGCTTATTCTATACTTAATTTACGCTTTTGGCAATAGCTGTAACAATATTGTAAGAAAATGTATTTTTCACGCTATTCATTATTTGCCGGTTGTATACCGAAACTGCAGGGTATAAGGAACGTCGGCGCTAATCCTTGCTGTTGCAGCCTCCGTGACCGTGCATATACATAAATTTTAAATCCGAAGTCTTAATGTTTGATTTTCTGAGATTTTCCGGTACATCGAGAACAATTTCGAGCAAATACCTGACGTTGTCTTTAATATCAAATTTTCCCGAGTTGCGCACCCAAAAATGTATCATGCCCGTGACAACGGAGGTTACGCAATAGTAAAGAGCCTCCGCGTCGGAATTATTGCGGATGCTTCCCTCCTTTCGCGCCTGTTCTATAAGCGAAACTTGGAGCTGTTTAAAGCTTTCCCTCGGATCCTGAGACATATCACCGAAGTATTTGACTTTGAATTCCGATTTTGCGCCCATGGTTTTTTTTGCAAGCTCGGGCCCCATTTCCGAAAAGAAATCTATTAAAGACGAAAAAGTCAAAAAGAACTTCTCGAAGCTGTTTTCGGCGGTAACAAGCCTCTCGATCTCAAAATGTCTGACACCGAGAGGAACTTCGCCGTATGAATTAAGTATTTCTTCCTTAGATTTGAAATAATAATATAACGTATGCTTTGAAACGCCGGCGGCTCTACAAATGTCGTTTATCGTGACTTTGTCGTAGCCTTCGTCTTTAATCATCTTCACGGCAACGTCTATAATCTTTCTCTTTGTTTCGTTTTCCGGTCTTTTCATATTATTCACCGATTACATTGTAGCACAGTTGCATGACCACGTCAATATTTTTTATTAGCATATTGACACATTTATATTACTGTGGTAATATAGCAAAACGAAATCGGTATGCGTATATTTTACTGCCTCGGCAATACTTCAATACATATAGCCGATATAACAAAATCAATACCCCTGCAATCAAACATTTAGGCACTGATTGACCCGATTCGAAACGCCCGAAGCCTTTTTAGCAATGAGCTGACGTTTAACAAAAAAATGCTGATTAAGTCGAACGGTTGCGCCGCTTTGCTGCCAACCGCAAGCGTTTCGCTCCGCACAAGACCGCGAAGCGGGCGTTGCGGACTAAAACACGCGGACTTAAGCAGCCGAATTTCTGTCAAAAGTTATTTGATCGGTATCCACACGAATCCGCGTCCGCAGCTTTTTTGCCGGAGTATAAAAACAAGGAAGGTGAACCATTTGTTCAAACTAAAGGGATTTTTCAAACCATTTATCCCAATCGCAATTCTCGCTATACTCCTTCTGGGCCTCCAAGCGTACGGGGAGCTGTCACTGCCGGACTACATGTCGAAGGTGGTCAGCGTCGGTCTCTCGCAGGGCGGCATAGAAAACGCTGTTCCCGAAGCTATCAGGGTAACGGAGGCGGAGCATCTTTTTACGCTGATGAACGACGAAACGGTCAAGCTTTTCAGTGATAACTATATTTTGTTATCGCGTGACAATTTCAGCGAAGGCGACTACGGCAAGTATCTAAAAAAATATCCCCTTGCCGAAACCGAACCAACATTAATACTTAACACAAAAGATAAGGCTGTTAAAGATGAGCTGGGCAGCGCTCTGCCAAAGAGCATGATAATGGTATATGCCTTGAACAACAAAGACTCGGCCGACTCGTTTACCTCCGGCGCGAATTTCGATTTTTCGATGTTTCCCGAGGGTGTAGACCCGTTTGTCGTTCTCGCGAACCTTCCGGCCGAAGCCAGGGCGGCTATGATACAAAAGGCAGACGAGCTGCTCGTCAACCTTCCCAAGGCAACGGCGACGCAGTTGGGAACGACATTTGTCAAGCAGGAATATGCCGCTCTCGGCGCAGATATCAAGAGTATGCAAAACAATTATATCTATAAATCCGGTCTCAACATGCTGGGTTTTTCGGGACTCATACTTTTCGCGATTATTTTTGAAACATTGCTTGCCTCACGTATAGGCGCCGGTCTTGGAAGAAACATCAGAGACGCTGTTTTCAAAAAAGTCGTAAGTTTTTCCAGCAAGGAGTTTGACAGCTTTTCGACAGCATCTCTTATAACGCGTACAACAAACGATGTTCAGCTCATACAGCAAATGATACCGATGCTGTTCCGCGTTGTAATATACGCCCCGATACTTGCAACGGGCGGAGTTTTTAAGGTGCTGAGCACAGACTACAGCATGTCGTGGATTATTGCCGCAGGCGTCGGAATTATTATCGCGATAGTTATTGTAATGTTTGTCGTAGCCGTGCCTAAATTCAAGCTTACTCAAAAGCTTATAGACAAGATGAACCTTGTATTAAGAGAAACTCTTACGGGTATGCCCGTTATAAGAGCTTTCTCGAATCAGGAGACTGAAGAGAAGCGCTTTGAGGACGTTAATACCGATCTCACAAAAATCGGTTTATTCATAGGCAAAGTATTCTCGTTTATGATGCCCATCATGATGATAACGCTTAACGGTATATCACTTGTCATCATTTGGCTCGGGGCGCACAATATCGACGCAGGCATAATGCAGGTCGGCGATATGATGGCGTTCTTGCAGTACTCTATGCAAATAATGATGTCGTTCCTCATGATGACCATGATATCAATGATGCTTCCCCGAGCAACGGTCGCGGCGAACCGAATACACGATGTGCTAAAGTCAAAGGTATCCATACTCGACCCGGAATCCGCAAAATTGCCCGAGAAGAGCAAAAAAGGTGTAGTGGAATTTAAGGATGTCTTTTTCAAATATCCCGGAGCAGAAGAAAACGTTCTTCACAACATAAGCTTCAAAGCGACTCCCGGAACCACAACCGCTCTTATAGGAAGTACCGGCTGCGGTAAATCAACGCTGATAAACCTGATACCCAGATTCTATGATTCCACGGAAGGCAGCATAACCGTCGGCGGCGTAAACGTCCGCGATATGAAGCAGCACGATTTGCGAAGCCTTATCGGTCTTGTTCCGCAAAAAGCCTTGCTGTTCTCGGGTTCGATAGAATCAAACATCAAGTACGCCGATGAAAACATGACGGATGAACTTATGGAAAAAGCCGCGCGTATTTCGCAGGCTGAAGAGTTTATAAACGAAAAATCAGAAAAATTTCAAGAGCCGATTTCTCAGGGCGGCGTTAACGTGTCCGGCGGACAGAGACAGCGTCTTTCCATAGCGCGCGCGCTCGCAAAAGATCCCGAAATCCTGATTTTCGACGACAGCTTCTCCGCTCTTGACTACAAGACGGACAGAAAGCTCAGGGAAGCCCTGGACAAAGAAATGAAGGACAAAACCGTCATAATCGTCGCGCAGAGAATAGGAACGATTAAAGACGCGGACAACATAATTGTATTGGACGAGGGAAAAATAGTCGGTACGGGCAAACACCGCGACCTGCTCGAATCTTGCGAAGTTTACAATCAAATCGCGCTGTCGCAGCTTTCAAAGGAGGAGTTAATGAATGCGTAAAGACGAAAAAGGCAACATTCAAGCAAATCAACCCCTCCACAGCGAAAGACGCGGCAAATCCAAAAAAGAAAAACCGCAGGGGAAAGTAGTGCAGCGCCAAGGCGGCCATGGCCCCGGCGGCCCCATGAGAATAGGCGGGGAAAAACCGAAAAACTTTAAGAGAACAATGAAAATGCTGCTAAAGCATTTGCAGCCTTATTATTTGTCGATAAGCATCGTTTTTGTTTTCGCCATAACAAGCACCGTGTTTTCGATACAAGGTCCTAAGATAATCGGTCACGCGACTACGGAAATTTTTAACGGCCTGATGTCTAAGCTCGGCGGTAACGGCGGAATTAACTTCGAAAAAATATCCGGCCTTATGATAACGCTGATAATACTGTATGCGGCAGGCGCAATACTCTCGTTTTTCCAAGGTCTGCTCATGAACAAAGTAGCCGTTAAGGTCGCGTATAATTTCAGAAAAGAGCTGGACAGAAAGATCAGCAGACTGCCTTTTTCGTACTTTGACAAAAAGACTCACGGAGAAGTGCTTTCAAGAGTCACAAACGACGTTGACTTGATAAACCAGACATTGCAGCAGAGCCTTTCGCAGATGATCACATCCGTGACGACGCTTGTCGGCGTATTGGTGATGATGCTGACAATAAACGTAGCGATGACGTTTATCTCGATGATTATTATCCCACTTTCGGGTATTGCTATTGCGATAGTAGTCAAAAACTCGCAGAAATATTTTAAAAAACAGCAGGAATACGTCGGTCACGTTAACGGCCAAGTCGAAGAAATCTACGGCGCGCATAACGTTATGAAGGCATTTAACGCCGAAGAAAAGTCCGTAAGCGAATTCGAGGAATACAACAACACTCTTTATTCAACCGCGTGGAAGTCCCAATTCCTTTCCGGCGTAATGATGCCGCTCATTAACTTTATAGGCAATTTGGGTTATGTGATAGTCTGTATTGCGGGCAGCTTCTTTGCGATACAGGGTAAAATCAAAGTCGGCGACATACTTTCGTTTATACAGTACGTCAGAAACTTCTCGCAGCCCGTATCTCAGGTTGCCCAGATCGCCAATATACTCCAGTCGACTGCGGCGGCGGCCGAAAGAGTTTTTGAATTCCTAAACGAGCCCGAAGAGCTGCCGGATGCCGTAAACGCCGTGAGCACCCAAGGGATAGACGGTGCGGTTGAATTCGAGAACGTCAAATTCGGTTACGAAACCGAAAAAATCGTTATCAACAATTTTAACCAAAAAGTGCGCAACGGCCAAAAAATCGCTATTGTCGGCCCGACCGGCGCAGGCAAGACAACTATCGTTAAACTGCTTATGAGATTCTATGAGCTAAACGGCGGCACAATAAAAATCGGCGGGAAAAACATAACCGAGTACAAGAAGAACGATCTGCGTAAGATGATAGGCATGGTATTACAGGACACATGGCTGTTTAACGGCAGTGTGAAAGAAAACATACGTTACGGTAATTTGAACGCCACAGACGAACAGGTCGTTTCCGCTTCAAAAGCGGCCTATGTGGATCACTTTGTCAGAGCACTTCCCGGTGGTTACGATATGGTGCTTAACGAAGAAGCCACGAATATTTCGCAGGGACAGAAGCAGCTTTTAACTATTGCCCGCGCAATACTTGCCGATCCGAAAATATTGATACTTGACGAGGCAACAAGCTCCGTCGATACCCGTACCGAAGTAAGAATACAACAGGCTATGGAAAACCTTATGAAGGGCAGAACCTGCTTTGTTATCGCTCACAGGCTTTCCACAATCAGAGATGCCGACCTTATACTCGTGATGAACAACGGCGACATCGTGGAGCAGGGCAACCATCAATCACTGCTCGATCAGAACGGTTTCTATGCAAATCTTTACAAAAGCCAGTTCTCAACGGGTCTGATAGAAGGGTAACAATTAACACAGTCGCAAAGTATAAAAACGGTTGCCGCATTTTGCGGCAGCCGTTTTGGCTTTATGGGCATGTTGAAAAATTGCCTTGCGGCTTTACCTTGAAAATGGAAAAGCACCATTTTCCAAGGGAGAGCGCCGCCCGCTAAGACCAATTCTTAGTCTTCGTACGTAATTTTCAACACTTCCTTTATGGGTGCCGCGGCGTTACAATGCGGCGCGTATTAAATCAGACGTGTATCTGCCGAAAGTCAATTAATCGGCGTTGAGCAAAAGTTGTTTTATTTATTCCTCCATCTTTTCTTTCAGTCTTTTTACCGCTTTTTTCTCTATTCTGGACACATAGCTTCTGGAGATACCCATTTCCTTTGCAATTTCACGCTGAGTATATTCTTCTTTGTTGCCTAAGCCGTAACGCTTTTCGATAATTTCTCTTTCCCTGCCTACCAAGGTCTGACCAAGCTTTTGTACCAGCTCCTTTATGGTCAGCTTAAGGGATACCTGAGCCTCTATATCGCAGTTTTCGTCAGCAAGCTTATCTTCTAATGTTATTTCGTTGCCCTCCCTGTCAACGCCCATCGGCTCACAGAGCGAAATGTCGTTTGAATACTTCTTGAGAGAACGAATATACATTAGTATTTCGTTTTCTATACACCTCGAAGCATAGGTTGCCAGCCTGTTGCCCTTTGAGTTGTTGAAAGTCTGAATGGCCTTTATGAGGCCGATTGTTCCGACTGAGATAAGATCTTCGCTTTCGTTGGTAATGTTTTGATATTTTTTGGCGAGAAAAGCTACAAGGCGCTGATTGTGCTCCACAAGTTTATTTCTGGCAGCCAGGTCTCCTTCCGCGAACAATTTTAAACACTCCTGTTCCTCGGCGCCAGACAAAGGTTTTGGAAACGAGTTGCCTGATTTTATTTTTCCGAATATAAACAAAAAATGCAGGATAGCTGTAAGCATTGTTGTCCCCCCCGGTTCTTATCATCTTAAAGACGATATGTATGGTTGGAATTGCTCACAAAACCTGCATTACTGCGGCGAAAATAAAACGTTCTGCCATATCGGCGGACGTATAACCTCTAAACTCAAGGGATATATTGGGTCGTCGCTACATACGGCATATTACCGGGCACGAACGGCAAAAAGACCGGACTTGCGCATTTTTCACACTTCGGCAAACGCTGTTCCCTTTAATACAAAAAATGATTTAACGTATGAGTCCCAAGCGCTTTCTACGCCTTTATCCAGAGTAAAAACCTTTGTTTGGCAGCCGGAAGTTATCAGAACGGCTTCGTTTTCGAATAATATGTTCAAAAACAGAGCCTTTGCTTGTGCATTAAACTCCTCGGTTTTTTCATAGGGATATGAAAAAACAAACTTCATCTGCCGGGGCTTTGTTTTGCCTTTAATTATGTTAAAAATATAGGGTTTAACTTCCGTCCACGGTGAGTATTTCTTTTCTTCATCGGGGGTTCCGGCAGGAGGTTTGCCGTCAATCTCAAACCTGACGAAAGACGATATAACGGCTTCTCGAAACTCGAATTCGTCAAATGTATTTTCAATAAGCAAAGAGTTCATAAATTTCTTTATTTCCGTTCCGTCAATCTTTAGCGCAAGCATTTGTACCCCCCGAAAACTAAGTGCGAACAAATTAAACGGTATAGCCGCAAAAACAGAGCAAGGCCGAAAATGCCGAAAATCCATTAAAGCCTTAACGCGTTCGAGAAAACAAAAACGAATTTTTGCTGTGTCTGCGTAATATCCTATCAACTTTAAGAGAGTTTTGCAATAGCCGCTTGTACTTATTACATCGGCAATAAAATATAACGAAACCCGCGTTATATTTTATTGTACCCTCGCTTCGGAGCAGAAATCGCTGCAAGAAGCACGCAGACGATTTCTGAGCGCTCCGGCTCGGCACGAGTAACCGCGTAAGTATTTAATGCGGTATTTAACTTCCGCGGTAATATTACATCGGCAATAAAATATAACGAAACCCGCGTTATATTTTATTGTACCCTCGCTACGGAGCAGAAATCGCTGCAAGAAGCACGCAGACGATTTCTGAGCGCTCCGGCTCGGCACGAGTAACCGCGTAAGTGTTTTATGCGGAATTTAACTTCCGCGGTAATATTACATCGGCAATAAAATATAACGAAACCCGCGTTATATTTTATTGTACCAAAATAATTACCCAAACAAAAAAGTTAACCGGAATCCCATAAAATAACGCAGGCGGTTATTTTATGTACACCCGGCAAATCTAAATAAGACTCTCAGATTTATCGGGTCGAATTCTGATTAACTTGTTGTCTCAGCGTTTTTTAATAATCTTAGTTTCGGGTAGAGTCAAGTATTTTTCTTTTGTGGCCAAACCACCCCGTATGTGGCGCTCGGACTTGTTAACTTCCAGCACCCTCCTTGCTTCCTTAGCCAAGTTCGGATTAATTTTTATCAGTCTTTCGGTAACGTCTTTATGTATGGGAGTCATTAATAAGAACGGAATCCTCAAGCCCCAAATCGCCCAGTAATTTCAAGTAAATCTCGACATTACCGTCCTTATCCACTTCAATTTTCTGGATTATACGCTTTAACTGCGAGTTGCTCATTTCCTTGACGTCGGCAATGTCACTGATTTCCCTGAAAGTTGTGTTCAGGATATTTTCAAGTTGCTCGCCTTTAGACAGGTTATAGGATACAATTTTCAGCTCATTTTCAAGCCTAGAGATTTCTCTTCTGGCTTTGCCGTTAAACTCGTTCAGCTCGGCGCGGCTAATTAAATCATCGGTAAACATGTCCATATACTTCTGTCGGCTTTTTTGCAGCTTGGTAAGCTGGACTAAAAGAATTTTTTCATACTCGGCGTTTTCATCTTTTGCTTTGTATATCTTCTCAAACTCGCCGACTATGCGGCGCAAAACATCTTTTTTATTACTCAAAAGATCGACAAAATATTCTTGCAGAGTCGCAATCAGTTCCTCTTCATCAACTGTGACCGCATTCGGGCAGCTTTCGGCGCCTTTTCCGTTATGCCCCGAACAAACCCAGCGGATATAGGTATTCTTATACGTCCGAACTGTGCGGCGAAACGACCAGCCGCATTCCTTGCACTTAATCAACGTCGAAAACAGATGCTTGTTGCTCTGTCGTTCCTTCTCGACCTTGAAAATCTGCCCGCGATTTTTCATTATGTCAATGGCTTTTTCCTGTAGCTCCGGTTCGATAATCTTAAGCTCCAGCCGTTCCACAGTGTGCCATTCTTCTTCGTCCTTTTCCGTGCGCACACCTGTCAAAAAATCAGCAACCTCCTGCTTGCCGTTGATGACAATGCCAGTGTAAAGCTCGTTTGTCAGTATACGGCAGACTGCGTTCTGGCTCCAGCTGTAATCCCGCTTCGTCCTGATGCGGCGGTCGTTCAGCATGTTCGCAATTTTTGATGCACCGTAGCCTTCATAAACGTACCACTTAAAAATCTTGCGGACAACCTCGGCCTCACGCTCGTTTATCTTTAAAGTAAAATATTCGCCGATGATTTTGTCATAACCGTAAACAATGTTCGGCACCTTGCCTTTTTCGGCGTTAATTTTCTTGCCGAACTTGATGCGCTTCGATGTATTGGCAGATTCTTCCTGCGCCAGTGCGCCGAAAATGGTCAGCACAAACTCGCTGTTGCCCATAGAAGTCATGTTAGCGGTCAAAAATTGGGTTTCTATGCCAAGTGACTTAAGCTTTCTGATGCTTTGCAACAGGTCAACCGTGTTTCTAGCAAAGCGGGAAATGTCTTTAACCACAACCATGTCATAAACCCCATGCTCTGCATCAGACATCATACGCAAAAACTCGGCGCGATTTTTGATTTTCGTGCCGGATAAGCCCTCATCGGCGTAAAGCCGCACAAGCTTGTCCCCTGTTTTCGCGGTGTAATCCGAGAAAAACTTCTTCTGCGACTCAAGACTGTTTAACTGGTCGGATTTGTCCGTTGATACTCTGCAATAGGCGGCTATGTTCATCTCTTGCACCTCTCTATCGTTACATTTACGTTCTGTTACTACCTATAATAAATTATAGCGCATAGGAGATTGAAGCGCAAGGAAAAAAACAGCGGTCCACGATTTTTCGCAGGCCGCCTCTTTTCTTTCACTCGATTATCGAAGCTTATCCTTGAGTTTATTGATTTTTATGTTAAGCACTGCAAACATTCTTATATAAACCAAAATTGCCGCAATATATGGGATAAAAAGGTACTTCAAGTCATCTCCTAAAAGATACACCCAAGCCGGAGCGAAAAGGCAGAGAAAAAGTGGTAAAAATATGGCATAAACCTTGCGAATACGTTCTAATAGCGTGAGACGAGATTCATTGTCGCTGAAAAGCGTTTCCTGATCCGGATATTCAGATTCTTTGCGGAAGTATATCCATGCACCCTTTGATATGGGATATTCAAAAACGCGCTCCCAACCCAGATCGGAGTACATTGTAATATAATTGTCAAAATCTTCTTTAATATCTTCTTTAAAATCAAGTTGGTACACATAGCTTTTTCTGTCGCCCTTCTCAAAAATATAGAAAAAGATATAACAGTTGACAAAGTGCCAGCCCATAGAGGACATTTTTGTCAAGTATTGCTCTTCTTTATCATATTCCGCGGCGGTAAAGAACTTGATAGTCTTTTTTGTCTCGATCATTGTCCTAATACTCCTTTCGCATTTTCATAGAGTTCACCCAGACGTCCTTTTTCTGCTACAAGCACTTGCAATCCCACATCGGTTATTTCGTATGTTTTTCGTTTGCTTTCTTCGCCTACAAACCTTATAAGGCTGTTTTCCTCCATTTTTGACAGAGTGCCGTAAAGAGTGCCAGCCCCCAGAATTATCCGGTTTGCTGTCATCTGACCTACATGCTGCATTATAGCATAGCCGTGTTTTGGTTCTTTCAATGATAAGAGTATATAGAAGGCTGTTTCACTCATGGGAAGATGCTGCTTAATTAAATCATTCACTATATCACCTCATGGTATATCGTATTTTGATATATCGTGACTAGATTATATCACTCTGCGATATACTATGTCAAGATATACTGTAAAAAAATAGACAGCTCACGAGTTTTCGCAAGCCGCCATCACATTTTGCTCATCATTTTTACTTTTCGCCGCCTCCTGCAAAGCCCTTTCTACCTTGTTTTTGTTGACCTCAATGAAAAGCCGATATATGTAGTCGGCTGATTTTTCTGGCGCGTTCGGGTCAATAATTTTATAGTTTAACTTGATTTTTTTCATTAACCATGCACCCCCAAACGATTGATATTTCATGTATATGCCTTCAGGTTTTGCATTATTTGTCTATTTGTGGAACCGACCGGACGAACCTATCACAAATAGCACTGGTATCACAGCAAGATTGCGATGATACCAGTGATTTGAATGATATGAAGTTTTGCTCATATTTTATTTTGAGTTAGAGACAACCCGACTATCACATTGCCGACCGCGCCGTCTCGCCGTATATCGAACCTTCGGCGCAACTCGCCGACGAAGTTTTTGTTGTTTATCGGCCGATAGCCGTTGTCCTTTGCCCATGTGTTGTAATGATTATAAAGCTCGGCGGTCGATAAACGGCTTTTTTCCTGATGAGCTGGTTTTTCTGAAAGAAACGCTCCGACAATATCTGTTTCCTGTCGGTAAATTTTTATCGCCTCCGTAACCTTTATAGGAACAGTTAATCCTTCCTCACGAAGAAGCCGATACCCTTCAATCACCCAGTTGAGAATCCCGCTCATATTTTCTCGCCGACGGAAGAATTTTTTGAGATTCATATCCTGCTCATCCTCGTTGAAATGTCTTTCAAACGGTATCAGCTTCACGCGTCCGGAGGAAAACACGGTGTCATCATTAGTGTATGGTAAATGATTTGTGTTGATAAAAATCTTGAACTCAGGCGTAAATTCTATGGGGTTTTCGTTCAAGAACCGCCCGGTGTAGGTGTCGCCGCCGGTCAGCTGCTTGATAAGCGCCGTATTCAGCTCCAAACCTTTTTCCGGCTCAGGGAGATTAACAAGCCGAGCGCCTTTTAACCTTGCAATGTCCGGCGTAGGTGCCGATCCGTCTGACGGTCTGCGTGAAAGAGTCTGTGGCTGAGTCGTCCGTGCGTAATCGCCTAGGATGTTGGCTATCGTAGCGGTCAGTGTGCTTTTTCCGTTTCTTGTGGTGCTGCCGTATAAAATGAAGAAGCATTCAAGCGAGGTGTCGCCTGATAGCGAATATCCAAAAGCCTTTTGCAGAAATCTCGCCGTATCTTTATCTCTGTACATTATTTCGTCTATGAATTGCTCCCAACGTTTACAGTCAGCCCCTTCCGAATATTTCACTCTTGAAATCTTTGTGATAAAGTCTGAATGAGCGTGAGGGCTTAGCGTCATAGATTTCAAGTCAAACGTTCCGTTTTGGCAATTTAACAGCATGTAGTCACAGTCAAAAACTGTCAGACTTTTCGGCGCAATTGAGCGCGCATCTGATAAAAGACTTTCCCGCTTTTTCCGGCTGTGAAAACCAGCAGTATATTTCATATACGCTTTGCTTTCGTCGCTGCCGTCGTCAATCGCTTCGGCATATGACGCAAGCGCCTGAACAAAATCTTTGCAGCGCTCCATAACCCGAAGCCCGCCCTCATCTTTTTTCCAAATCTGGCCTGTATATGTGTACCAGGACTTCGGCTCGAAAACATAGCAGATAAGAGTGCTGTGTATATCATAAAACAGCTTGGCGATGCCGATGTCATTACGCGGATATTCTGTGTTGTCCTCAATATGTTTTTCTTTGAAGAAATTTACATAATCCGTTATCTCTGCTCCTTTTGACTTGATTTTTCTGACTGATGATTTATGATAAATGCCCTCAGTTTTTCCGGCATACTGCGTATAGCTGATATAAATTCCTTGACCTCGTTCCATAGATTCGTATAATTGGCCTTCCATTTGTCACGGTCACGTTTTAGCTCTTCCACCTGATACTGCATCGGCTCGGCTATTTTGTCGCTCTCCGGCAAGGTCGCGCCTGTTGTTATCGCGGCGGCTATCGCCAGCACCACCGTAGTTTTTCCGTCGCCGGGGTCGCCCTGGATGACCGTGATTTTTCCGAATGGGATATACGGATACCACAACCAGCTTATCTCCTGCGCATCGACCTCGTTCATACGGATTAGTTTCAGTTCTTCTTTCTGGTCTGCCATGAAAAAATCTCCTTTACATTTTAGTTTTTCTATGCAAAAAGCCCCTCGGCGGCGACGTCTGACCGCAGAAGGGCTTGGATTATTAATGTGGAAACAATCGGGTTTTTATGCTATACTGTTGTTATTGGAATTGGGGGAATGTACCTTATGATAAGAGATATTTCGAAGTCGGAGTTGCCAGCTTGCCTTAACATTTTTCATCGCGGTTATGAGACAGTGGCCGTTGAGTTTGGCCTCACCGAAGAAAACTGCCCTGACCGTGGAAGGGCAAGTCTGCCTATGGAAAAACTAATAGCATCATTTGAAACAGGAACTTCAATGTTTGGCTATTTTATTGACGAAACGATAGTTGGATATCTGGGTATAAAAATGATAGATGCCGAAACTTGCGGACTTGATGATATAATAATTCTCCCAGAATATAGGCAAAATGGTTATGGCAAGGAGCTTCTGGTTTATTGCAAACAAAAAGCAAAAGAATGGGGAGCAAGCAAGATTAGGCTGGGCATGATCGACGATAACAAGCGGTTAAGAAAGTGGTACGAGGATAACGGTTTCGTTAATGTCGGCTACAAAAACTATGAGGGTGCTCCGTTTACAGTTGGTCGTATGGAATACATGCTATGAGTGTTATCTAAAGCGAGAACGGAGTTCGTTTCACCCGCTTATCCTAAGCGTGTGACCCACTCTGACACTTTCCAGCAAGCTGGCAAAGGTGTCTCGTGGGCGCTGCCGCGGGCTTTGCTGCCGTTGGAGGTAGTATAAATGTTAGTTACAGTTGACGGTCGCCAATTGAGTGGCAGATAAAATTTATATTAAAGGAGGTATGAAATGAAAAGAGTTGCAATCGGAATCACAGTATTATCAAGTGGAATTTTGACTATACTATCAATCTTTGTTTGTGCTTCCCTTTATTTACCACATTTGACATCTTGGTCAACGGCATATCCTTCAAGGCTGTTTTTTCTGATTTTTGCGGGGCAATCTAAATTTAGTAATGGTGCAGATGGACTTGGATTGGGACTGTTTTTTGTTTTGGGAATCATACTTACAATAGTAGGGCTGGCTATATTGGCAATTGAATACTTCAAAAAGGAAAAATAGAGGCACTCTATAAAATAAGCAAAATGCCGTAATAGCTTCTATCATTTGCTTATTCGTAATTATTGAGATTATCGACAGCGTACAAAAACGGATACCTCATTTTTGAAGTATCCGTTTTATTCTCACTGATTCACCGCCGCTGGGAAAGTGGGTGTTGATTTGCCAGCCTCTTCGAGTTCAGTAGCGCGTTTTTCGGCCGTTTTCTTACGCATATACTCACGGTTGTAGACTCGTTTTGCTTCCAGCTTTTCGGCAGCCTTGCGCTCCGCTTCGATTTCTACCGGCGTTCGCATATCAGGCACGTTGAAGTTTCCGATATATTTAAGGTAGACATCAACCCGCTGTGAGCGCGTACCCATCGGGCGGCCGTTTTCTTTATTGAACCCCTCCGACCATTCGCCCTCATAAACGATTATCTTGTCAACAAACTCGTTTATCATAGCGGAAGTCAAGTCCTCAAAGCGGGTATATTTTCGTACCAGCGCAAGAAATTTATCGACCTTTTCATTGTCGGCGGCGAACTCGTCAATCTCGGTTTGAAGCTCGGCGTTTTTTGCCTTGAGTGCGTTGAATTCCTGCTCATATGCTGCGGTCATTTCGTCAAAACGCTCTGCCGATATTTTGCCAAGCGCTTTATCTTCATAAAGGCTCTGAAAAATTCTGTTTAAGTCGGCGATACGCTTTTCGTTTTTAGTAATCGTCTTTTTGTATGACTTAGCCGTTTCGTCCTGTTTAACGGTAGAAGATTCACGAAACCGAGCCACGAATTTATCCTCATGAGCTTGAATGTAGCCGCTTGTTCTTCTGAGAACGTCGAGAATAATCTCATGCACCATTTCCGTGCTGATGTGGTGAACGGTGCAAGTATCTTGAAAATCCTTTTTACCGACCTTGTAGGTTGAGCATTGATATACATCAATCAGCTTTGTTTCTGTTGGTTTTCGCGGTTCCGACCTGCGGTAGTTGTAGAGTTTAGCCCCACAGTCGGCACACCATAAAAGCCCCGTAAGCGGATTGGCATAACCGAGCTTATCAATTCGGCGCGGCGTTTTCCTCAGTTTTTGAACCGTATCGAATACTTCCTGACTGATGATTGCTTCATGGCGGTTTTCAAAAATCAGCCATTCATCTCTTGGCTTTTCTACCGTTTTTCCGGTCTTGAAGTCTACCGTCGCCATGCGTAGGTTGACCAAATGACCGCAGTAAGCCAAAGTATCTAAAATCTTCCCGACAGTTGAACCGCGCCACGCATACGGCAAGTCGGGGTTATAGTCGCTTTGGCGTGTGCCTTTGCCGTCTTTACCATGATAATACGACGGGCGTTCTATCTTTTCGTCGGAAAGCACATGGGCGATTTGATGTATCCCCATGCCGTCCATCGCTAATTGAAAGATACGGCGAACCACGGCAGCCGCAGGCTCTTCTACAATCCATTTGTATTTGTCGTTCGGATCTTTGGTATATCCAAATGGCGGCGTGTTGGTAGTCGGTTTACCACTCCTACCTTTGGCAGAAAGCACAGATCTGATTTTTTTAGACGTGTCACGCGCGTAAAATTCCGCCATAATTTCACGGAATGGCGTAAAATCATCATCGCCGCGCTCGGAATCAAAGCCGTCATTTATGGCAACCAGTCTAACGCCACGTTCCCGAAACATCTCCCGATATAGCCCAGCGCGAAGATAGTCACGCCCAAGCCTTGATCCATCTTTGATACAGATACAGGAAACTTCGTCGGCTTCGACCTTTGAGATTAACTCTTGCCAGCCGGGTCTCTGCCAGTTCGTTCCGCTGTAACCATCGTCTTGGATATGAATAAAAGGGATTAGCCCATTGCGCTCGGCGTATTCTTCTAACATTTGCTGCTGATTAAGAATTGAGTTTGACGTTCCTTGCAGCTCGTCATCACGGGAGAGCCTTTCGTATAGGATTGTTACTTTGTGCTTTTTCATGTTTTGCTCCTTTCCGGCGGCAGTATCGCTGTTCATGCCGCAAACTGCGCCGCTGCCTTACTTTTGTAGTATGTCCAATTACATACTTTATAACATAGCACTTTGGTGCGGTGATTGAATACGTTGAGGCTGCCGGTGACGTAAATCTCCAGCGCCGTGGCGATGTTGTCGGCCACCGGGTCCTTCTGCCTGCGCAGCAGATCATAGAGGTCCTGCAGGA
>JAVBOO010000031.1:0-11850 GCA_031550435.1 Eubacteriales bacterium | reverse complement strand
GTTCGGTGAGGTTACGATTCAAAAACTTTTAGCCTGATTTTTTTACCTTGTTTTTACAGGTTTTTTTGTCATGCTCATTTTTTGCTTCTTTTAATTCTGACTGTCGCCTGTTTTTTCTTTAGGAGTTTCCGTGCTTACTCTTTGATACGGACTTGCTTATACCGCAAACCCGAATTGATATAGTATTATTTCTCCTCGCGGAACACGGGCTGCGCCGTGACACGGACACAACCCATATTCCGGATAATTTTCATATAAACGGCTCACGCGGTTTATACGAAAAACCACCTCTTTATAATCACTTGATCAACTCCTTTCAAAAAACTCACTCGCGAGAGCTGTAGTATTATATTACACCGGCAGACCGGCTTTATCAAGGTAAAGAATGTTTATAAATATTTTTTCATATACAGCGTTGACAAGAACGAATTTTTGTTAGACAATAGACTCTGCGCTTCGTATATATTACCGCGCAAGTTAAATATTGCATAAAATACTTATGCGGTACTTTGGCCGAGCAGACGCACTAAGGTGCGGCTGCGTCTAAGCGAGGGAACAACGAAACATAGCGTTTTTGCTATATTTTGTTGCCGAAGTAATATTGCGGGGAGTGATGGTGTGTCTGATATAAGAAACACAATCGGCGGTCTGGTCGGCACGGTCGCCAAGACTTCGAAGGATCTCATAAAGAACACGAAGCTGAGCCTGGAGCTGAATTCTGCCGAGAACGAGCTGAAATCAATCTATATTGAAATAGGCAAGAAAGTTCACGAGATTTACGCGTACGGCGGAACGCTCGGGAAATATTTTGACGAAAAGTATGTCGATATACAGTCTGCGGAGGCAAAGGTAGCCGATGTAAAAAACCGTATGTATGCGGCAAAGGGTGTTAAAATATGCGGCAAGTGCTCAAAGCAGGTTGAAGCCGCTGCGGAATTCTGCCCAAAATGCGGAAACAATAAATTTAACGAGTTTAAATACGAACCCGGTTCGGACGAAAACGCAGGAAAAGCATCGGCAGCCGAAAACAGTGTTCAGGCTGAGGAAACCCGACAGGAACGGAAACCCGAGGCCGCGCGGGGCAAGATTTGTCCGCTTTGCGGCAAGGAAAACGGGGTATCAGACAAGTTTTGCCTGTCTTGCGGCAGAATGATTAATTGATTTGTCAGAGTATCTATAAAATACTTAACGGGAAGATAATATGAGCTTTTGGGATAACGTTTCCGATACCGTAAACAAGCTTGGGCAGGATGCCAAAAAAGCTATGGATTTGCGGTCGCTTAACAAGAAGATCAAGGACTGTGAAGCTGAAGAAGCCATGTGCTTCAACGAGATGGGGCGCATTTATTATCATAATTTAAAGAATGAGAACGCTAATTCGGCAAAGCGTTTAACTGAGCTTGCGGAGAATATCGATAATCTGCGTTTCAGGGTGAACCAGCTCAGCAAGCAGTTTAGCGAAATCAAAAACGATTTGCCGAAACCCGAAAAAGCCGAGACGATAAAACCTGTTGAAAGCGCTCCTCAGAGGCTTTCGAGGAACGAAAGCGATTTGAGGATCAGACGGACGCAAACCGGGATAATCATGGTTAGGCTTTGCCCGGGCTGCAAGACGGAAAACCCGTCCTCTGCTGATGTTTGTTCTAAATGCGGCAATAATTTACATCACCCGGCTTGACTTTTTGTCAAGCCGGTAGTAAAATATACACAGCTGAAAAGCATATTTTTTTGAGCTTGAGTTAGCAACCGCGAAGCTTGGTGGCTAACAAGATTAAGTTTGACCATATCGGGAATAATTTGACGGTTGATATTACTCAGGCAACTAAATATAGCATAAAACACTATATTTAGCTGTACCCTCACTTAGGTGCGGAAACGCCGCAAAAAACGCTGCGAGCGTTTCTGAACGCTCCGGCTCTGCACGAGTAACCGCGTAAGTATTTTATGCGGTATTTTACTTTCGCGGTAATATAATATTTAAGGTTTGGAGGTGTTCTATGCTTTGCGAACGATGCAAGAAACGGCAATCCACAGTGAAAGCCGAAATGCAGTTTAACGGCGGAAAAACCGAGTATTTTCTCTGCGCAGAGTGTGCCGCCGAGCTTGATATACAGTTGGACTTTTCAAAGTTCCTAAACGGGCTGCTCGGTACAGTCTTTGCCGGGGCGGGCGGCAATCCGGAAGAAGAAAAAGTTTGCCGTACCTGCGGGCTTAGCCTGTCGAGATTCGAGAAGATCGGGCGTTTCGGCTGCTCTGACTGTTACAGGTATTTTGAACCGAAGACCGGAGATATCTTGAGAAAAGTTCACGGCGGAAATATGCACATCGGCAAAATACCCGGTAAGCTAAAAAGCACTTACGGTCAAGTCAGGGAGATAGAAAAGCTGAAAAAATTGCTCAAAGACGCCGTTGCGAACGAAGAGTTTGAAAAGGCGGCGGAATACAGAGACTCTATAAGGGAACTCGATCATGCACCGGGGAAGGGAGGGGAAGCCTGATGACAAAATGGTACGAAGCACCTTCTTCCGACAACGGGGTTATAATATCGAGCAGGATACGCTTGGCGAGGAACCTCGGTGACTATCCGTTTTATGCCGTTTTGGACACAAAACCGGAGCTCTTGGCAAAGATGACGGATGAGGTATGCGGCGCGATTTCAAGCGAGAGAACTCCGATAGGCAAAGATTTCAAAAAAATAGCTGTTGATAACGACGATTTTTTATCGATTCATCTTTTGGAAAAGCATTGTATAAGCCCCGAGTTTATCGGCAAAAGAACCGAAAAATTTGTGCTGATAAACACAAACGAGTCGGTTTCCGTTATGATAAACGAAGAGGATCATATACGCCTGCAAACTATCTTTCCGGGAGACAACCAAGACGAGGCATTTTTTCTCGCCGATAAAATCGATGATTTAATCGAGGAGAGTCTTGAATACGCTTTTTCGGAAAGTTACGGATATCTGACATCTTGCCCGACTAATGCCGGAACGGGAATGAGGGCGTCATACATGATGCATATTCCTGCGCTGGAGCTGACAGGCAGAGTCGGAAACGTTCTGCAAGCCGTATCGAAGCTGGGTATGACAGTCAGGGGTATTTACGGCGAAGGGAGCGAGTCGCTGGGGAGTATATATCAGATTTCGAACCAGACTACGCTGGGTGTCACGGAAAAAGATATTATCGCCGCTCTTAAGGGCGTGACCGCAAAACTTATTGAGCAGGAAAACTCGGCGAGGGAATTGCTTTTGAAAGATTCGGCGGGAAGGCTTGTCGACAGGATATATAAATCGTACGGAGTATTAAAATATGCTCGAAGGCTGACGATAAAAGAAGCGATGGGCTGTCTGAGCGATATAAGATTGGGGAAGATTTCCGGCGAAATTGATTTGCCCGAACCCAAGAAGGCAATTTACGGCATTATGACGGAGATTCAGGCCGGCGGGTTGCAGGAAAGAGCCGGAAGACCGCTTGACGATGACGAAAAAGATTACGCGAGGGCCGAGTATATAAGAGAATATATTTAGGTAAGTGCTGATTTAATCGAACGGCTGCGCCCGCAAAACTCGCGATGTTTTGTTTGTAAAGGATTATTTTACAAGCGTTTGCCGGACTTTAGACAGACGCAAAGGAGGAAAATATATATGCAGAAATTCACCGAAAAAGCGAGAGAAGCTCTCCATAAGGCCGAAGAAGCGGCTGCCCAACTTTCTCACGGTTATATAGGAACGGAACATTTGTTAATCGGTTTGATACGGACAAGCGACAGTGTGGCGCAAAAGGCGCTCGAGCTGCAAAAGGTTACGGATACGGCGATTATCGAAAAAATAGTAGGAGACGGAAATATGGGTTCGGCCGGAGCGCCGTTTACGGGCCCGACACCTCGAACGAAGAGAGTAATCGAGAACAGTTCGGGAGAAGCGGTAAAGCTTCAGGCCGGATATATCGGCACGGAACATCTTTTAATCGCGTTGCTAAAAGAGTCCGATTGTTACGCGGTAAAATTATTGCTGGAGCTCGGTGTTTATATACAGAAAATGTATGAAGAAATAATGGCGATGCTCGGAGAAGGCGATAACAAAGAGCAAAACCCCGGATTCACAAAAAAAGGCCAAAAAAACCAGGTCGGAAAATCCACGACTCCGACGCTTGATTTATATTCCAGAGATTTTGCCAAGCTGGCAGAGGATCAGAAATTTGACCCCATAGTCGGACGTACAAAGGAAATCGAGCGCCTTGTACAAATTCTGTCAAGACGCACAAAAAACAATCCCTGCCTTGTCGGGGATCCAGGTGTCGGAAAAACTGCAATTGCCGAAGGTCTGGCAATGAGGATAGTTGAGGGGAACGTTCCCGAGACGCTTAAGGGCAAGCGTATAGTATCGCTCGATTTATCCGCGATGGTTGCCGGAAGCAAATACCGCGGAGAATTCGAAGAAAGAATCAAGAAGGTGCTTGCGGAAGTCAAGCAGGCAGGAAATGTGATACTTTTTCTTGACGAGCTGCATACGATTATAGGAGCGGGCGGGGCAGAAGGCGCGATCGACGCTTCAAACATAATGAAGCCTTCACTCGCCAGAGGTGAAATACAACTCATCGGCGCAACAACTTTGGACGAGTACAGAAAGTATATCGAGAAAGACGCGGCGCTTGAAAGACGTTTCCAGCCGATTATTGTCGATGAACCTTCGGAAGAAGAAGCGATTTCTATGCTGATGGGTTTGCGCGACAAATATGAAGCACATCATAACGTAAAAATAACTGATGAAGCCGTAGCGGCTTCTGTCAGGTTGAGTTCAAGATATATTTCGGACAGATTCCTCCCGGACAAGGCGATAGACCTGTTGGACGAAGCTTCTTCGAAAATCAGGCTGAAAAACTTTACTATGCCGCCCGATTTAAAGGAAAAAGAGCATATGATTTCCCAGCTTGAAAAGGAGAAGGAAGCCGCAGTTAAAACTCAGGATTTCGAAAAGGCCGGAGCAATCAAAAAAGAACAGGATGCTGTAAGGGCGGAACTGAAAAAGGCTCAGGAAGAATGGAACGACAAAAACAGCACGGAGACTCCGGCTGTAACCGATGAGGACATAGCGGACATTGTTTCAAGCTGGACGGGAGTTCCCGTCAAGCGCCTTCAGGCCCAGGAAGGCGAAAGACTGTTGAAGCTTGAGGAAATACTGCATAACAGAATTATCGGCCAGAATCAGGCCGTAAGCTCTGTTGCAAAGGCAATAAGAAGGGGCAGAGTAGGGCTGAAAAACCCCAAAAGGCCGATAGGAACATTTCTGTTTCTGGGACCGACAGGTGTGGGGAAGACCGAGCTTTCCAGAGCGCTCGCCGAAGTGCTTTTCGGAACGGAAGATTCTATTGTAAGAGTCGATATGTCCGAGTTTATGGAGAAACACAGCGTGTCAAAAATGATAGGCTCTCCTCCCGGTTATATCGGTTACGATGAAGGCGGTCAGCTCAGCGAAAAAATCAGACGCAAGCCGTATTCGGTTGTATTGTTTGACGAGATCGAAAAAGCTCACCCGGATGTTTTCAACATATTGCTGCAAATCCTTGATGACGGGCACATAACCGATGCTCAGGGAAGAAAAATAGACTTTAAGAACACGGTTATAATAATGACGTCTAATGCCGGAGCAAGAACAATAGTCGAGCCGAAAAAGCTCGGTTTTGTAACAAGGGAAGACGCGGAAAAGACTTACGAGGACATGAAAAAGCTCGTTATGGACGAAGTCAAGAATATTTTCCGCCCCGAGTTTATCAACCGTATAGACGATATTATCGTATTCCACCAGCTTGGCAGAGAAGATGTAAAAGAAATCGCCAAGCTTATGATGAAAGAAATGTCAACCCGTATTCATCAAAACATGGGTATTACGTTGAATGTGACCGATGCTGCTCTTAACTGTATTGCGGAGGAAGGCTACAGCAATTTGTATGGAGCAAGGCCGCTTCGCAGAGTGATTCAAAACAAAATCGAAGACGCGCTTGCCGAGCGCATACTGGAAGGAAAGACGAAAGAAGGTTCTACTGTCAGCATAGACAGCAAAGACAAGGTAATAATTATTGAATAAAGCGTTTACTGCGCGGTAATAAACTTTTGCTTCGGTAAACTAAAAAAATCGGTCGCAAGGCCGATTTTTTTATGTTGTCAAAGTACCGGGCATCTGCTATAATCACTGCGAACGCATAAATTTAACATGATGGCGGAAACGCCGTCTTATTTTTTGCAGAAAGAGGAGAAGGAATGAACACGCTTGAAAATGCGGTTAAATCCGCAATTTCGGATATTTACCCTTTCTATATGCCGGGACATAAAAGAAATGCCGAGTTTTTCCCGTTCAACTTTGCCGACATTGATGTTACGGAAATTAAAGGCACAGATAATCTTCACAGCCCCGGCGGTATTATTTTTGAGTCAATGCAGAACGCTGCTCGCGTTTTTGGCTCGGAAGAGACATTTTATCTGGTTGGCGGCTCGACGGCCGGCGTTGTATCCTCGGTAATCGCCTGCGCTTCTCAGGGAGAGGGTATACTTGTCGCGAGAAACTCGCATAAATCCGCATATACCGGTATGATTTTTGCGGGGGTCAAGCCGTATTATATAATGCCTGAAGTTACCGCGGACGGGTTGCAGGGCGGAATTAACCCTCTTGAGGTAGAGCGTATTCTGCTTGAAAACAGAGATATAAAAACAATTTTGATAACAAGCCCGACATTTGAGGGTTTTGTTTCCGATATAAAGAGTATCGCAGATATAGCACACAGACACGGCTGTATACTTATAGTGGATGAAGCTCACGGAGCGCATTTTAATTTTTCCGATTATTTTCCCGAGAGCGCTACAAAGTCGGGCGCGGATATTGTAATACAGAGTCTGCATAAAACCCTGCCAACGCTTACTCAGACAGCTATAATTCATATGAACGGCGACCGTCTGGACAGGGAGCGTCTGCGTTACCTGCTGACGATTTGCCAGTCAACGAGCCCGTCCTACATAATGATGTGCGTCGCCGATTACGCTATACGCTATCTTGACGAGAACAAACACATTTTTGAGCGCAATGTGAAAATGCTTGAAAGTTTTAGAGAAAGACTTGCGGGCAACACAAAAATAAAGCTCATCGGCAAAGAGCAAATCGGTTCGAGCTCAATATACGATGTTGACAGAGGGCGCTTGTGTTTTACTGTGAACACGCCCGATATCAACGGCAAAAAGCTGGAAAGATTGCTTGCTGAAAAGTACAGAGTGCAGCTTGAATATTCCGGGCTTACTTATGCGATTGGAATTTCTTCACCTGCGGACACTGCGGAAGGGTTTGACAAGCTAGCTTTCGCAATTGAGGATTTGTCAAAAAAGCTGTCAGAAGGTCAAGCTGAGGTTAAACAGCTCTACAAGAGCAGCCCTGTTGTTGCGATTGATCCGAGGAGTGCGTTTTACTCCAAAGATACGTCTTTTGTTCCTTTTTTGGCTTCAAAAGGAGAGATATCGGCAGGCTTTGTTATTCCGTATCCTCCGGGGATACCTATACTTGCTCCCGGCGAGAGGATTACATCGGATTGTGTATCGTCGATAAGCGACTGTATGGTTAACGGGCTTGACATAGTCGGAGACGGCTTCAAAGACGGTACGTTAAAGATTATTAACGAGTTTGACAGAAATAACTAGGTAAGTGCTGATTTAATCGAACTTTGTGAAGCGTAGCGTAACAAAGCATGAGCCCACGGATTTTGAAAGCACATAAAATGGGCTCAAAATCCTAAGGTGAATGGATTAAATTAGCCGGAAATCTGTCCAAAGTGAATTAATCAGTGTTTACCTAGCTTGTTCGGATAGATTTTCCAAGAAAAGGGGCTGCCGCTTTTGCGGCAGCCCCTGTCGGCTTGTTGCGTTTATTTACGCTCGGTGTGCAATTTGACAGCTGTGCTTGGTGAACATACCACAGTTGAACTACGCCGGTTCGATTAGGGTGAAACTAACGCCCAAGCCGGTTTTTTAAGCAGGTATTAATCCCTGCAGGCGCAGCGTTTGTCTCTGTCAGCGTTTTGTATTCCTGCAACCGCAGTGTTTGCCGGGTTTGCGAAAAATTCGGGCTTCTGAGGAGGAGAGAATACGTCGAACGGGAAGTCTAAGCTGTCGAAGAATTCGCAGGGGTTAAGCGGGGAAATATTTTCACATTCGGGCGCAAGGCAGAAGCCTCTGGACTCAACTGTGAGCTGAACGATTCTGAACAGCTTTATAATCGTGAACAGACCGATTGTTACGTTTACATGGTTCGGAGTGGGAGCAAGGTCCTCGGGTCCGATGCCTCTGCGTCTAGTGTATACAAGTCTTGCGTCAAGCGCAACGGCTTTTGCCTCAACGAGGATAAACGGATCGGAGTCGAGAGTTGTGGACTCTCCGCCCATCTGGCAGAACAGATCCGTAGAAACTACTATGTCTGTGCCGATAGAACCGAACAATGTAACTCTCTTGTTGAAAATGCTGTTGGCTCTGATGCTGCCGATGACTGTGCCGTCAGCTTCGCGGAATGTCAATCTGTAAACGAAAACGTATTTAAGGTCTATATCCCAGAAGCCGTTTCTGAATACGTTAGGAGCCTTTTCGACTATGATTATTTTCTTTACTTTCAACCTGTCAATCGTGACAGCAGCAGCGTTCGAAGGAGGATCTATAACGTCGCCCTCGTTGAAGTGCTCGTCGCCGATGCAAGTGCATTCGGCAGCTCTTGCGGGTCCTAACTGTTCTTCTGTAAGGCAGTCTTGCTGTCTGCATGAGTCATAAACTTTAAAAGCGATAATACATTCTTCTCTGAGTCGTCTGGGGTCAAGATGTGAACCCACTCCTTGGACGCTTGCGTTGTCGCGGCAGTTCAAATCAAAAGTTGCCATAAATTTGCCTCCCTATTTTATTGTTTCTTTCGTGCTTTAGCCTCTTAGTTCATATTATGGAGATCGTAATCAAGTGTGCATTCAAAAAATAAGTTCTTGTCTTATCGCACCGGGTTTCTCATAGTAAACAATGGTCGAACTTAGTTAAACACTGATTAAATCAGCACTCACTCAGAAACAGGAAGGCTTGTGCCGTAGTATAAGCTTGGGCGGCCGTAAATGAAAAAAGGCCGCCCTTGCAGGGACAGCCTTAGTTACTTTTTATTTTCTGCGGTTAATGCACGAACCGATACTAATCCAAAGTTGCCTTTATCGAAAGATTTAATCTGCCTTGGTCATCTATTTCCGTAAGTTTAACTTTTACGGCATCCCCGACTTTAAGCACGTCCTCAACAGCCTTGACTCTTTCTTTTGCTATTTGCGAAATATGAACGAGTCCTTCTTTTTCGGGAGCGATTTCAACAAAAGCTCCGAAAGTCATAAGCCTTGTGACTTTTCCTTCGTAGATCCTTCCGACTTCGGGGTCTTTTGCAATGGCATTTATCATATCAACGGCCTTTTGAATCTTTGTCATGTCATCGCCTGCGACAAAAATTCTTCCGTCGTCTTCGGTATCTATCTTTGTAACACCGGATTCATCAATAATACGATTGATAACTTTGCCTCTGGAACCGATAACTTCTGCGAGTTTGTCGGGATTGATAACGACAAGGCAAATTTTCGGAGCGTATTTTGAAAGTTCGGAACGGTGAGTCGAAATAGCCTTCAGCATTACATCGTCCAGTATATATTTTCTCGAAATCTTACACTGAGCAAATGACTGCTTGATTATTTCGGGCGTAAGTCCGTCGATTTTGATGTCCATCTGTATAGCCGTGATACCGTCATAGGTTCCCGCGACTTTAAAGTCCATGTCGCCGAAAAAGTCCTCAAGTCCCTGGATATCCGTAAGCAGAACAAAATCATCATCAGTTTCGCCGGTCACAAGACCAACAGAAATTCCCGCAACAGGCTTTTTGATCGGAACACCGGCCGCCATGAGCGACAGGGTGGAAGCGCAAACGCTCGCCTGAGACGTTGAACCGTTTGAGCTCAAAACTTCGGAAACAAGTCTGATAGCATACGGGAATTCTTCTTCCGTCGGGATAACAGGGATAAGGGCGCGTTCCGCAAGTGCGCCGTGTCCGATTTCGCGTCTTCCGGGTCCTCTCGAAGGTCTGGTTTCTCCAACCGAGTAGCTCGGGAAATTGTAGTGGTGCATATATCTCTTGGACTCCTCAAGTACATCGAGGCCGTCGAGTCTCTGAACTTCGCCCATAGAACCGAGAGTTGTAACGGTCAAAACCTGGGTCTGACCTCTCTTGAACATAGCGGAGCCGTGAGTTCTCGGAAGAATGTCAACTTCTGCTGTCAGCTTTCTGATTTGATCAAGCTTGCGGCCGTCCGGACGTTTATGATCCTTGTAAATCATGCGGCGGACTGTTTCTTTCTCAAAATTATAGATTGCTTCCGAAATCGAAGCCGCAAACTCTTCCTGCTCGTCTCCTACAAAAGAAGGCAGAAGATTTTCGGTAACATCGGTAAGTATCTCGCTCATACGAGCGTCTCTTTCTTGCTTGAGGTCAGTGAAAACAGCTTCTTCCATGCGTTTTTCGCTAATAAACTCTTTGATTCTTGTATAAATTTTGCCGGGAACCGAATACTCGGTATACTCGCTCTTGGGCTTACCGACTTCGGCAACGATTCCGTTGATAAAGTTAACAAGCTTGACGTTTTCTTCATGCGCAAGCATGATGGCATCAAACATTGTTTCTTCGGAAATTTCGTCGGCTCCTGCCTCAATCATCATAACCTTTTTGGCTGTCGAAGCGACAGTAAGGTTAAGCCTGCTTGTTTCGCGCTGGGCAGCGTTGGGATTAACGACGAGCTTGCCGTCTACAAGGCCGATGTTAACGGCCGCAGTGGGTCCTTTGAACGGGATATCGGATATAGCGAGTGCTATAGACGAACCGATCATCGCCGCGATTTCGGGGCTGCAATCCTGGTCAACCGAAAGAACCGTAGCGACGACTGCAACGTCGTTTCTATAGTCTTTAGGGAACAAGGGACGCAGTGGTCTGTCAATAAGTCTGGATGTTAAGACTGCTTTTTCCGTGGGTCTTCCTTCGCGCTTTATGAAGCCACCGGGTATTTTACCGACGGAATAAAGCCTTTCTTCGTAGTCAATGCTGAGAGGAAAGAAGTCTATACCGGCGCGGGGCTTTTCGGAAGCAGTTGCCGTGACAAGCACAACGGTTTCTCCGTAAGTCATTATAACCGCTCCGCTCGCAAGCTCGGCAACTCTGCCTATTTCGGCGGATAGGGTCCTGCCCGCCAGGTCTATCGTGTAAGTTCTTTGCATCGATTTCTCCTTTGAACGTTACTTTCTGATTCCTAACTCGCCGATAAGATCACGGTATTTAACGATGTCTCTCTGCTTGATGTAATTAAGAAGACCTTTTCTTTGTCCTACCATCATAAGAAGACCTCTTCTTGAATGGAAGTCCTTTTTATGAAGCTTGAGGTGCTCGGTGAGCAATCTGATTCTCTCGGTTAAAAGAGCAACCTGAACTTCTGGTGACCCCGTGTCAGTCCCGTTTCTGCCGTATTTCTCGATAACTGCTTTTTTGTCAATCATTTTATTACCTCCGTATAGTAGTTTTCTCCGTATGTCAAGAAACGGTTGGAGTATCCGGATTCCGAACATAGGAATACATAACCTTAAAATATTAGCACAATGTTCTTGAAAAAGCAAGCTTCCGAAGCAAAAGTGCTGCTAACTTATGATAATTTCAGTATAGCTAACAAACGCAAGAAAATTTCATACCTCTGGGAAGAATAGAGGCATGAGAGAAATGTTAAATCGGAGCGAACGTAACAAAGCAGAAATCATCGGGATGTGCGTCAAAGG
>JAVBOO010000041.1:0-22067 GCA_031550435.1 Eubacteriales bacterium | reverse complement strand
TAAGTACCGTTGTCCTGCCATGACCGGCAAGATTAAGTCCTGCCCTTACTTCTATAATTGCAACAAATCCAAGTATGGTAAAACCGTCTATTTGCGCCTTGCATCAGACTTACGCCTGCTTACTCCCGTGCCTCGTGATTCAGTGGAGTGGCGGGAAACCTATAAATTGCGTACTGCTTCCGAAAGGGTGAACAATCGGATTCTGACGGATTATCAGTTGGAAAAGCCAAAGCGATACGGCAAAATGAAGCTCTGTACTTTTGCCTTTTGGAATGCTATAGCTATTCCGTTTTATTCCAGACTAAGTTATAATATCAGTATGGCATACTCAAAGGATACAAGAGAACTGGTAATGAGGTATTTGGCAAAAGGGCACACATACGAAGAAGCGCGGGAAGAACTAGGGGTAGGAATAACGACTATGAAGGAATGGAAAAAGCTCCTGAATGAAACAGGGAGCCTAGAACAGCGAAGCAAGCAGAGGAGCGCTTCAAAATACCAATCCGATAGTCTGGAAACCTACGTTAAAGAGCATCCTGACGCAACTTTGAAAGATATAGCAGAGCACTTTGGTGGTTCCATCTCAGGCGCACATGATGCCTTGGCGAGGGCAGGAATCACCTATAAAAAAAGAGCCTTTTTATATCGAGAGGGATGAAGAAAAGCGCAAGGCTTTCGATGAGGAAATTGCAAATCTCCCTCCCGATACCGATATCGTTTACATAGATGAATGCGGCATTAACAAGCATATGTCGAGGGAATATGGCCGCGCCAAAAAAGGTGAACGGGTTTATTTACCTTGCCATGGACGCAGATACAAACGCCTTAACACGATAGCCGGATATCTGCGGGGCAAGTTGCTTTGCCCAACAATATATGATTGGAATACCAGCTCCGAATGGTTTAACGAGTGGTTTGAATGGTTCTTATGCCCTCTTTTGAATATAGGCAGCGTCATTGTCTTAGACAATGCCAGTTTTCATAAGAAGGCAGATTTAAACCGTATAGCCGCTTCTTATGGCTGCCGTGTTATCTTTCTACCGCCTTATTCCCCAGATAAAAATCCAATTGAAAGAAAGTGGGCAAACCTGAAGAATTGGTTACGCATTCATGCCAAGGATTACACCACTATTCAGCAGGCCATTTCCGCCTATTTTAAAACGGAATAGCTATATCAACATCCATCTTGATGCTTTGGTTAAGTTCGGTGAGGTTACGATTCAAAAACTTTTAGCCTGATTTTTTTACCTTGTTTTTACAGGTTTTTTTGTCATGCTCATTTTTTGCTTCTTTTAATTCTGACTGTCGCCTGTTTTTTCTTTAGGAGTTTCCGTGCTTACTCGTATATTGTCAATATATTAGAAATTAGGTGAGACCGATATTGTCAGTGCCTGAGCCGCTCTTTTTATCGAAAAATCTATTTTACCGCCAATACCGATACTCTTGACGGCTTCGTTATAATCGATGATACTGCGAACATCCGCATTGTTAACTTTAAGCACGATATCACCGGCCTTTAATCCCGATTTTTCGGCGGGAGAACCCTTTGCAACCGCTTTAACCGTTAAACCGGCGGAAGTCGGCAATCCGTGCATTGCTTCCCAAGACTCCTCGAATGTCAGCCCTGTTATCGGGCGCATTACTTTACCGTAACCGTAAAAGCTATCGAGAACAAACTTTACGGTATCAACGGGTATTGAGAAGCACATACCTTCAATTCCGTATCCGGCGTATTTTAAAGAGTTAACACCTATAAGCTCGCCTTTGAGATTAACAAGAGGGCCGCCGCTGTTGCCTTGGTTTATGGCTGCGTCTGTCTGTATAAGCCTGTACTCTCCGTTCAAACTGCGGTTTAGACCGCTGATTATACCGACAGAAGCGGAATTCCTTAAAGAAAACGAAATAGGAGTGCCGATAGCGATGACAGATTTGCCTGCGACGACTGAACTCATGCTTCCGAATTTTATCGGAGTCAGCCCGGTCTTACTGACAGTCACAACCGCCAAATCTGAAACTGTGTCACAGTATTTGACCTTTGCCGGTAAAGTTGTTCCGTCGTAAAGCACAACAGTAATATTCTCCATATTTTCGACTACGTGGGCGTTTGTTAATATTGCTCCGTCTGATTTAACGACGAATCCTGTGCCGTGTGCTGTTCTGTCGCCGTATTTTTGCAGGCTCTCCGGTATGTTGCCGGGTGTGTATTTGCCTATAATAGCAACGACGGACGGGCTAACGGACTTAATTACTTCGGGTATAATCTCATCACGATCTGCAATGCTTAAATATACATTTGCCGCGTCCTTTGAAACAGAAACGCCGAGGGCCAAAGATATCTCGTCGACGCTTACATACTTTTTGCCGTTTGACACGATTGAATCAACTTTTACATTATTTACATAAACATTTTGTGGTTGACCTGCGGAAGCTGATACGGACCCCGTTAGGCATAATACTAAAACAGGAATTAATAATTTTTTCATTTTACCCTCCTTTTTGCCAGTATATTACAGAACGTAATAAAAATCAACAAAAAAATCATTTTCATTTGAATCTGTGTGTATATATTTAGAGTCTTGAAAAACTACATGAATACCGCGAAGCTTCTCGCGAGTTGTATCAAATTAAAAAAGCCCGCAAAACAGGCTCTTGAGTATTAATGAAGTCAAAGGGTTTTTCAGCGTGTAGTTGTAATATTACTTCGGCAACAAAATATAGCAAAACGTTATATTTTGTTGTTCCCTCGTTTAGACGCAGATGCGCCGCATTGTAGGGCTGCGGCGTATCTAAGCGCGTCTACTCGGCCCAAGTAACCGCGTAAGTATTTTATGCGGTATTTAACTTACGCGGTAATAACAATGCATCAGAAAATAAAAATACCGACTACTCCCGAGGCCAGTAAAAGCCACATAGGATTAAATTTCGTTTTTGCCGCTGCTATCAGTACAGCAACAGCAATAATGAGGGAGGGAATGCTGATTCCCCCTGCAAAATCCAAGTTTCTCAGTTTATCAAAATTCACTATAGAGAGCTCGGCGAACAATATTGCGGCTCCGGCTATAAGCCCGATAACTGACGGGCGGATTCCGCCCATTATCTTTTGAACAGCCGACGACTGCCCGAATGTTTTGAAGAATTTTGCTATAATGAATATAAGTATGAACGAGGGAAGACATACGCCGATAGTCGCAACTGCGGAGATAAAGATTCCTTCAGCCGGTGTTTTTCCGAGTATGGCGCCGACATATGTTGCAACGTTTATTGCAAGGGGTCCCGGTGTTACCTGGCTGATTGCCACGATATTGGCGTATTCGGTTGCCGTCATAAACGAGTCGGCAAGCAGCTCTTTACCGATTACACCAACCATCGCGTAACCCCCGCCAAAGCAAAACATACCTATTTTAAAAAACATAACGAACAAGCGCAGCGCAAGGTTCATTTCCTAAAACCTCCCCGCTTGTATGAATAGTAAAGATACCCAAGCAGCGCGCAGGTCAAAACTATAAACACCACGTCGATTTTAAGAAAAAGAGTCGCGCATATACTTAAAGTTGCTACTACATAGCCGAACGGATCTTTTATCGCTGTTCTTGAAAGCTTGTAAGCCGATATCAATATCAACGGAACAACCGCGGCCCGTATGCCCGCGAAGAATTTTGCAAGATAAACGTTTTCTCCTATGTTTGTCAGGAAAAACGCTATAACGAGTATAATAATAAACGAAGGCAAAACAGCGCCCAGTGAAGCAGCGATCAAACCTGGTATACCGGCAATTTTGTAGCCGAGATACATAGAAGAATTTATTGCGATTGCACCGGGTAGCGATTGTGATATCGCAAAAATATCGACAACTGTTTTATCGTCTATCCATTTTTGTTTTTCGACGACTTCACTGCGAATAATCGGTATCATCGCAAGACCGCCGCCAATTGTAAACGCACCTATTTTGAAGAATGTGATAAAAAGTTTAAAGAGGTTTTTGAAGTTTTTTGTTTCGTTCAAAACTTTCCTTCTCCCTATGTTTAATTAATCGTGGAATCACTGCAAGCCTAACTCTGCTCATTTAAGCGGTCGAATAGTTATACAGCCGTGGTTCCGGTGGGTAGTAAATAATATACGTAATAATAAGCCAATGTATATGAAACGGTCGCCAAGAAAAACAAGAACATACTAAGCGTTACGTTTTTGTTTCTGAAAAGGCGGAATGTGCACACTGCCGCAAAAACCAAGAGCAGCGCCGCCGAAATATACATAATCAGCACATAAATGTCAGCCGAAGAGCCTTTTACAGCTTCGGCAATACTGAAAACCGGCACACGAAAGTTTGTGCTCTTCATATCATATCAGTGCCTCCTCCTGTACTCGGAAGGGAATTCACCGGCAAACTGTTTAAAAACAATTCGCAGCTGAGCGTAGTCGTCAAAACCGACTGTTTGCGCTATAGTATCTTCATCCAGGGTTGTTTCCGCTAAAAGCTGTTTTGCTTTTTGGACTCTTATACTCGTCAGATAATCGTATACAGTCATGCTTTCACTGTTAAGGAATATTCTTGAAAGATACTCCGGAACGGTTTCTGCGCGCAATGCAATCTCGGCAAGATTAAGTTTTCCCAAAAAAGAGGTATCGATCTGGGTCTTGACTCTTTCGATAATTTTATCCGCGTTTTCGGCTCTTATACTTATCATACACTCGCAAAAATCCTTGAGTGCCACAGACAGGTACTCAAAAGCGTCCTGGGGTGTATTTACCTCCAGCATCTCCTTAGTCGGGAAAAATCTCGTCAGTTTATCGATACTGCGGTTCTCGATTTCGTTTGCAAATCGTATGATCGAGAATACTATGTCTGTAAGTATTTTCTGTACCAGGCCGGGCGGCAAAACCTTGTCCTTCAACGAGTCGAAAAGCTTTTTCGATAATGACATACAATAATCGTACTGGCCGAGTCCTGCGGCGTAAACAAGCTTTTTCTCGTTCTCTATAGGGTATACGTAAGTAATTTTGTTGTCGGGTTCAACAAATTGCAGAGGCAGAACCGAGTTGTAACCCATATAGTATCGGTGTCTCAAAGCCGCCTCTGCCTCTCTGTAAGAATAGGTTATATCCGAAAGCTTATTATAAATTCTGCCGATTCCGAGCGTGAGGCTCTGTTTTATGCCGACGGTTACGGCCTGTTTTAGCTCATTGGAAAAATGTATAAGTCCGTCCAGCGTAGCTATTCCGCCGACTATTACTGTAAGCATATTGAGTTTCTCGGTCACAGATATACCGTTAAATGTAACGTTCAAACGCTCTTCGGTAATTTTCTTTATCCTGTGGCAAACGAGCAGTTTTTCCTGAGTTCCGAGCGTAGCGATAACGCTTTTAAACTTGTCGAGCTTTAGCATTATAACTGCGTAAGGAGGCTGAAGCTTTATGCCGAAATATTGGAATGTTTCCGCTAGCTCGGCTTCGTTGTCTATACTGCCGTCAAGGACGCTTCTTAAAAAAATATCTCTGTACACTAACTTATTTTTTTCAAGCTCCTTCAAAGTATTCCGTCTGTCGCTGTTTATTTTTTCCAGGTCGTTGTAGACGTTTACTGCGCGCTTCATGGCCCGCTCGAAATCAAAGGTTTTGACAGGGCGGTACATATAGTCTACAACACCGAGCGGCATAATTTTTTCGATATACGGAGTGTCGTCGTAGTAGCCGTAAGGAATATACCTTACATTAGGCTGAGAGGCTGTCAGCTCCTCAAGCACGACAAAAAGGTTTGCGCCGAAAAATCTGACATCAAACACGACAAAATCCGGCTCGGCTTTTTTTGCCTCTTCCAAAAAAATTTGCGGTGTGGGATTAACGTCAATCACCTTGACGTTAGGGAAGTACATTCTCAACAACGACCTGAAGTTTCTCAGGGTTTCGATGTCGTTGTCTGCAAGCATGAGTTTGAGCATAAATCACCTCGATATAGAGCCGTAACTAACGGAACGCTTGTGCCCGTTGCACTGTCAAACCGTATTCAAAGCTGTTAAAGTCGGACAGAGCCGCGTAAATCTTGCCCCTGTATATAACAGGCTCGTGCGAGAGGTTTGAGCTTTGACCGTAGCTTTCAAACTCGGTCTTGCCGATGCTTAAGCGTGCGTGGCCAAAGAAAATTTCGCCGTTTTCGCTGGTTTCATATTCGATGCCGGTTGCCTCTGCAATGTCGGACAGAGCTGCATATCGCACGCCGTCTCCGTAAGGAAAATATGCGGTTACGGCTATTTCTTTGCCGTTCATGATAACGGAGCATTGCTCAGTCTCGGGAAGAACCTCGGGGCTGACAAGATAGTTGCGTACAGGCTTTGCAGCCTGTATATTATTTATCGTACCGTGGTCGTATATTAATGAGCCGTTTACAAAAACATATGAAATGCCGTCGGAGTATACCGCAACGTTTTCGGGCGTTGATTTGTCGATAATCGTGTTGTAATCAAAAAGAACGATATCGGCATCGGCTCCGATTTCGAGCCTGCCTTTTTTCTTCATATCGGGGGATGCCCCTTCAAGCCTTTGAGCCGGGAGCAGCGTAGCTTTTGCGATGGCTTCCGTGAGTGTTATAACATGTTCGTCCCTCGCGTATTTGCCGATCAGTCTTGCGTAAGAGCCGGAACCTCTGGGGTGGTCGTCCATAGAAGGTTCGATTATCGTATCCGTAGCGATAAAAACATATGGTTTTTTCAGGGCAAGTCTGACCTCTTCTTCCGGTATTGAACCGAGGGCTATTACGAGCCTGTTGGCTGACTTGTACATCCCAAACGAGTTTTCGGTAAGGCGAATTGTCGTATTCGGAAGCTGTAAATCTGAGTAGCCCAGTCCGAACCGGTGCTGCCAGCCTTCTGAAAATCTGTTTGAGCCGAGATAGGTTGCCCAGGAGTCATACGGATAAATATCACAGCTAAGGTCAATTCCGTCATTTCTTGCCTGCTCGATTACCGCGAATGCTTCCGGAGCGCAGTGCGTGCTTCCCGTGCTTGTCACGTGAAGTATGTGCGTGGAAACCCCGGTAAGCTTTGAGAGGTCTATAACTTCTTGTATTGCTTTTATGCTTGTGTTGGGCTCTTCAGTTGTCGAATAGCGCAGGTGATAATATGTTGCGAGGCCGTATTTTGCCGCAAGCTCGCAGTAGGCCTGCATTTCTGCGCCTTCGAGCCCCGGGCAATATTCGGGGCTCATAGAAACGCCAAGAGCGCCGTCTTTTATATTCTGTTCGACCATTTTGACGGAACGGGCGATATCGTTTTCATTCGTCATTACCGTGCCGATTCCGTAGCCGATTTCCGCTCGGATTTTAGTAATAAAGTTTGAAGCCCCGTAGTTTATGAGCGGGGGATATTTTTTATACGTATTATACCAATTCTTAGTATATGTAGAGCCTCCGTGCATTAGTAAATTTGTGGTTACTCCGTCTGCGAGCTTGTATTTTACTCCGAGCGGATTAGGTTCGTATGAGTCTATATCTATAAAGCCGGGAGAAGCAACAAGGCCCGAAGCGTCGATTGTTTCGTTACCGGTAATCGGTCTTGATGTTATTGTTGCGATACTGCCGTCTTTTATTCCTATATTCATACCGGTGATATCGTTATTTGTCTCGGGATTTATCAACCTGACGTTAAGTATCACACAGTCATAAACCGTTGTATCGTTGTCGGGGGCACCTGTGAATGTTATACCCAAAGACGGTTCTGAAGGTTTTGGAGAGGTAGACTTGTGCTCTCCGGGCGGATCATCGGTTTTTGAAGGTTCAACGGTCAGCCCGGTATTTTCGCCGTATACATCTGCGGCCTTTCCGTCCCTGAGCTTTACGTAAATACCTATTCCGATAGTTGAAACAATAACAAGGCACAGTACGGCAAGCGTAAACTTCATCAGTCTCGTATCGGGCGTTCTTTTTGTTAATTTTTTGCTCATGTTCAGCGGTCTTTGCCGCGAACTCTGTCTCGGAGTTCTGTATACGTTTCTTCTTTCGCTCATTTTCCATCTCCTTAAATGTCGGTGTCTGCCAACGATGTCAGGCCGTAATAAAGCAGGCTATAAAAATAATACACAAAATGACAAGAAAACTCAAGCACACATTTAAAAAACGCGGTTTTCAGCCAAGCACAACCAAACATCTTCACAAGTTCGTCAAACCGAATGTCAGTCTTTTGCATAACTGTGCAAATTTTCGGATAGCCTTAGAAATACATGGCTAAACCTCTTTGCAGCAGTAAGTGTTTGACTAAACAAACGAATGACTTTACAAACCTTATCACATGGGCAGATTAATAATAAAAAAACTTTACAAGGATTTTACACAGACAACTCACAATATTTACATACATGTTTTATAGTGTAGTTAGAAAAACGAGGTGAGGTCAAATAATGAAAAAGATAATGAAAAAAATAATCGCGGCTATTGCCGGAGCTGTTTTGGCAGGAGTCCTGTTTTCCGGCTGCGGTGATACGAGCGGCTTTGATCCTTCGAAGTCGATAAACGTTGTCTCGCGGGAGGAGGGTTCCGGAACAAGAGGCGCATTTACCGAACTTTTCGGAATCGAGCTTAAATATCCGGGCGGAGCAAAAACAGATATGACGACTGACGAAGCCGATATAGTCAGCAAGACAGATGTTATGCTTACGAGTGTTTCCTCCGACAAATACGCAATCGGATACATATCACTCGGCTCAATGAACGACACGGTTAAAGCTCTGGAAATCGACGGAGCGGCAGCAACGGCCGAAAACGTCGGAAACGGCTCTTATAAGGTATCGCGTCCGTTTAATATCGCGACAAAGGGCGAGCCGCAAGGGCTTGTCAAAGATTTTATAGATTTCATGCTTTCCGCGGAAGGTCAAGCTGTTGTCATCGGCAGCAAATATATTGCAGTTTCTGATAATGCGCCCGCCTATTCAGGTAAAAGGCCAAGCGGGAAAATAGTTATCGCGGGCTCATCTTCTGTCGCCCCGGTTATGGAGAAGCTCGCAGAAGCTTACAAAACAGTTAACAAAGATGCTAAAATCGAAATCCAAATGAGCGATTCAACTGCCGGCATGACCGGAGCGATTGACGGTACCTGCGACATCGGAATGGCCTCAAGAAGTCTTTCGGACAGTGAAAAATCGAAGCTCCAAAGTCTAGAAATCGCTGTGGACGGAATAGCCGTAATCGTTAACAAAGAAAATCCAAACGCCGGCTTGAGCAAGGAGAGCGTCAAAGCTGTTTTTACCGGCGAAATCACAAAGTGGAGCGAAGTTAATGAAAGCGCGGGGGCAAACTGACTGCGATCTTTGGTAAACAATCTATAAAGGCGGCAATTATACCATTCGCTAGATTTGTCGCTTCAATCTTCCTTAGACCCGCGGGGCGGTATAAGGGGCTGACTAAACCGTATGGTTTAATCGGGGGATAATAACCGGCGTATCTAAGCGCGTCTGCAAGGCCCAGTAACCGCGTAAGTATTTTATACGGTATTTAACTTCCGCGGTGATAATCAGCGTTTACCTAAAAGTTTGGGTGCTGCAATAAGTACTTATATGGGAGTATTATAATGAAAATCAGACTGTTGTTTCATAAGCGTATTGAGAAAATAATGGCGGCACTTTTTTTGATCTGCGCTTTGGTTTCCATACTTGCCGTCGGTCTAATATGTTATTTTTTGTTTGCAAACGGTGTTCCGGCGATTTTTAAGATCGGCTTTACAAATTTTGTATTCGGGACTGATTGGTCTCCGGGTGATATTCCCCAAAAATTCGGGATTTTACCCATGATACTGGGCAGCTTTTATATAACTGCCGGCTCTGTGCTCATCGGTGTTCCTATAGGTATTTTGGCCGCTGTTTTTATGGCTAAGATGTGTCCGAAAGTATTATACAGGTTTTTGAAACCGGCTATAGAGCTGCTTGCAGGTATACCGTCAGTTGTATACGGTTTTTTCGGATTGGCGGCGATTGTACCGCTGATACACGCCTTGTTTGACAACGTAAAAGGCACGAGTATACTTGCTGCATCCATTCTTCTCGGAATCATGATTTTGCCGACTGTCATTGCGATTTCAGAAAGTGCGATAAGGGCGGTTCCCGAAAGCTATTACGAAGGCGCGAGAGCGCTGGGAGCAACACATGTAAGGGGAATATTCTTCGCTGTTTTACCGGCCGCCGGCTCGGGTATATTGGCATCGGTAATACTTGGCGTCGGCCGTGCCATAGGCGAAACTATGGCGGTTATAATGGTAGCGGGCAACCACGCGAGAATGCCGGTATCCGTTTTGAAAGGCGCGAGAACGCTTACCGCTAATATTGTTCTGGAAATGGGTTACGCCGCCGATTTGCACAGGGAAGCGCTTATAGCGACGGGAGTGGTTCTGTTTGTATTCATACTGCTTATAAACCTCAGCTTTTCGGCGCTTAAAAGGAGGAATACCAAATGAGGACAAAGCTGAAGGACTATTTATTGACAGCCGCGACATACTTATCGGCATTTCTTACGATAGCTGTACTTTTTTATATTATCGGTTTCATTTTGGTTAAAGGCGTTCCGTATTTAAAACCTTCGCTGTTTTCTTTTGAGTATAACAGTGAAAACGTGTCTTTAATGCCTGCGGCGATTTCTACGTTTGTGATAACGCTGATGTCTCTTGCAGCGGCTATTCCGATAGGAGTGTTTTCGGCGATTTATCTAACAGAATACGCAAAGCGCGGGAACCGCGCTGTAGCCTTGATCAGGATTACGACCGAAACACTTTCCGGCATACCGTCTATAGTATACGGCCTGTTCGGACTGCTGTTTTTTGTCGGCACATTAGGCTGGGGTTTTTCGGTGATCGCCGGCGCATTTACGCTTGCGATTATGATATTGCCGTTAATCATGCGTAGCACGGAAGAAGCGCTCAAATCGGTACCGGACTCATACCGGGAAGGCTCGCTCAGTCTCGGAGCGGGAAAATTGCGCACGGTTTTCAAGATTGTTCTGCCTTCGGCCGTACCGGGAATACTTGCCGGCGTGATACTTGCAATAGGCCGTATCGTTGGGGAAACCGCAGCGCTGATCTATACTTCGGGTACGGTTGCACAGATACCCAAGGGCTTCGACATAGCAAACAACGATTTTTTTTGGCAGAGTTCGGCAAGGACGCTGTCCGTACACATGTATGCACTTTCAAGCGAAGGGCTGCATACAAACGAAGCTTATGCAACGGCGGTTGTACTCTTGGTAATCGTCGTTATTATTAACACTCTTTCGGCAATCGTTGCCAAAAGAGTCGGCAGAGGAGGAAGGACAGCTTGAGTAATTTTAAGATAAGCAATTTGGACTTATATTACGGTGATTTTAAGGCACTGAAAAACATAAACATGAATTTGGAGGGCAACAATATAACGGCGTTTATCGGCCCTTCGGGCTGCGGAAAGTCAACGCTGCTTAAAACTCTTAACAGGATGAACGACCTTGTCGAAAGCTGCCGCATTATTGGAAGCGTGAAGCTGGACGGAGAAGACATATACGGAAATATGGACGTAAACCGCCTTAGAAAACGCGTCGGTATGGTTTTTCAGAAGCCCAACCCTTTTCCGCTTTCGATTTATGACAATATCGCGTTCGGCCCGAGAACTCACGGCATAACGAGAAGGGTTGAGCTTGATGAAATTGTTGAAAAGTCTTTGAAACATGCGGCAATCTGGAACGAGGTAAAAGACAGGCTTAAAAAATCCGCGCTCGGGCTGTCCGGCGGTCAACAGCAAAGGCTTTGCATAGCAAGAGCGCTTGCCGTTGACCCCGAAATACTGCTTATGGACGAACCTACGAGCGCGCTTGACCCGATTTCGACAGGCAAAATCGAAGAATTGGCTCTTTCACTTAAAGAAAAATACGGTATAATAATAGTGACGCACAATATGCAGCAGGCTGCAAGAATCAGCGACAAAACCGCTTTTTTCCTGCTCGGTGAAATGGTCGAGTTTGACGAGACAGAGAAGATTTTTGCCATGCCTGAGGACAAGCGCACAGAAGATTATATAACGGGGAGGTTCGGATAATATGCGTTCAAAATTCGATCAACAGCTTGAAGAACTTAACAAAGGGCTTTTGGAGATGGCGGTTCTTATCGAAAACGCCATAAAAAAGACTGTTAAAGCATTGAAGCTGCAAGATGCCCGGATCGCGAGAGAAGTATTTGAAAGCGACGACTTAGTTGACGATAAGGAAAAGGACATAGAGAGCCTTTGCCTGAAAATATTGTTGCAGCAGCAGCCCGTAGCGAGCGATCTGAGGCAGGTTTCGTCCGCGCTGAAAATGATAACAGATATGGAACGCATCGGAGATCAGGCTGCGGATATATCTGAAATTACGATTTATCTCTCGGATCAAAAATACATCAAAAACCCGGAACACATACCCATGATGGCCGATGCTACGATAAAAATGGTTATAGAAAGCATAGACGCCTATGTCAAGAAAGACGTTGAACTTGCTCAAGCGGTTATAGGTTATGACGATGTCGTCGATGAATTGTTTGTACAGGTCAAGAACGATTTAATAAACTTGATACATGAAAATCCCGATAACGGCGGGCAGGCAATAGATTTGCTCATGATAGCAAAGTATTTTGAGCGTATAGGCGACCATGCGGTTAATATTGCCGAGTGGGTGCTGTTTTCGATAACGGGCAGGCACAAGGACAAGCAGGTTTTATAGGCGGTGAGGATTTGACGAGGATAGCGATTGTCGAAGACGACGACAACATACGCGAGCTGGTTTGCTATGCTTTGACGGCTTCCGGCTTCAAGGTCGAAAGCTTTGAGGACGGAAACAGTTTTTTTCGCGCGGCGGAAAGCGGCAAGCCGGATTTGCTCCTGCTCGACATAATGCTTCCGGGCGAAGACGGCATGACCATATTAAAAAAAATAAAATCCGGAGTTGATACCAAAAATATACCCGTTATTATGCTGACTGCAAAAGCAGGCGAGCTGGACAGAGTTAAAGGCCTTGATCTTGGTGCCGATGATTATGTTGTGAAGCCGTTTTCGGTTATAGAGCTTACGGCAAGGATAAAAGCCGTGCTGCGGCGCTGCGGCTCTGCCGAAGGACAAATTATTAACGTTGGCGCGGTTAGCCTTGATACGGGAAGACGCATCGTGACGGTAAACGGAGAGGACATCAACCTGACATTTAAAGAGTTTGAGCTATTTAACTGCCTTGCCTCGAATATCGGGCTTGTGCTGACTCGCGACAAACTGACCGAAAAGGTTTGGGGATTTGATTACGAGGGTGAAAGCAGAACACTGGATATGCATATAAAGACGCTAAGGCAAAAACTGGGAGAGGGCTCGGGAATAATCAAGACCGTGAGAAATGTCGGATATAAGATTGAGGAACCCGAGCAAAGGAAGGTGTAGTGATGCAGAAAAAAATCAACTCGGGCATGATGCTCATTGTGTTCACTTCGGTCACGCTTCTTGCGCTTCTTTTGTCGCTCGTCTTTTATAATTTGTTGGCCGACAGCGTAAAAACCGCGCTTAGAGAAAACGGCTATAATGTCAGGCAAACACTCAACATTGCAAACGATAAGCTTGAAATTGTGCCTGTTGTCACAAACCCGAAAAGCGACGTTAGATATACACTGATCGCCAAAGACGGGACCGTCCTTTATGACGACCGCTATGACTTGAGTTTGATGCCGAACCATTCTGACCGGGAAGAATTCATTGAGGCGCAAGAAACGGGCGAGGGCGAGTGTAACCGACACTCGGACACCTTGCGCGAAGAAAGCTTCTATGTTGCTTATCTGCTCAACGACGGATCCGTGATAAGACTGTCGCAAACCTCAAAAAATATTTTCGGTGTATTTTCTGCCGCGCTTGCGGGTACGGCAGCTGTTGCTTCAGCCGTTATCGTGTTAAGCGCAATACTCGCAAAAAGGATTACAAACAGGATCATAGTTCCTATCAATAATATAGACATGGATACAGACGAGATTGCGATATATGATGAACTGGCGATGTTTCAACGAACGATAACGAACTACAGGCGACAGGTAAAGTTAAAAATTGCGGAAACAGAACAAAAATCCGAACTTATGAACGCAATCATCGGAAATATCAAAGAGGGCATAATTCTGCTAAACAGGCAGGGAATTGTAATTACCGCAAACAAAAGCGCGCTGAAGCTTTTGGGCTGTGAAGGAGACGCTATAGGCAGGACTATTTTGGAGCTCACGCGGGAAAGCGATATGCTCAAAAATACAAACGACGCGCTTCATGGCAACTCCTGCGATATGCAGTTTGCCTATAACAGCAAAAACTACCAGGTATTTTTCTCCCCGTCACCGGAAAACGGAGTTATTGTTTTGTTTCTGGATGTCAGCGACAGAACCGCGGCAGAAAAGCTGAGAAAAGAGTTTACCGCGAACGTATCGCACGAGCTGAAAACACCGCTGACAAGTATTTCCGGCTATGCAGAGATGATGGCTGACGGAATCGCAAAACCTTCGGATTACATCTTGTTTGCTAAAAAAATCAAAACAGAGGCCGGACGGCTGATTTTACTTGTCGACGACATACTGCTTCTGTCAAGACTAGACGAGGATAACTACAACATCGAATCAAACGAGATTAACATACGAGATGTGTCCGAAAACGTAAAAAATGCTTTGTCCGCCAAGGCTGATGCTTGCGGTGTGCTTTTAAATACGGAAGGCGGCGCTGTGCTCAAAGCTAACGCTAATCTGATGTATGAGCTGATATACAACTTGGTTGACAACGGCATTAAATACAACAGGCCGGGGGGGGAGGTTACGGTACGCATAAGCAACGCCGAAAACCGTACTGTTATCACGGTTTCCGATACGGGTATAGGTATACCGAAGGAGCATCAGAACAGAGTGTTCGAACGTTTTTACCGCGTGGACAAGTCTCGCGCCAAAAAGACGGGCGGAACGGGTCTCGGGCTTTCTATAGTGAAACACATTGCGATGATTTACGGCGGAACAGTGTATGTTGAAAGCGAGCCCGGAAAAGGAACAAAGATAACGATCATATTTTAGTCAGACGTTGAATTGTTTTGACAAAAATCAGAAAAAAAGCAACTTTCACGGGAGGCGATAATAAACTGTACTATTAATGTATTGGGGTTGGTAATATGAACGTTTCCTTTAAGCCGGACGGAAGATATTTCGGCGCGCAGGCCCGCGATAAAGGTGTATTGCAGGCAAGCGTATTTGACATTAACATCGGCAAACCGGTGGCGGACGCTATTATACAGATACTGGAGAGAAAAGAGAACGGCGAGGAAACGGTAATAGAGGAGTTAAGGACCGATAATTCCGGACAAAGCCCGGAAATAGAGCTAAACAGTCCGCCGGTCGACCTATCTTTACAGCCCGAAACCGAGGTGAAGCCATATGCGGAATACACGCTGAGAATAAGCCGCAGCGGATTCGAGACAAAGCAAATCGATGGCGTGCAGATATTTTCAGACTCAACTGCGCTCCAAAATGTGGACTTATATCCTCTGGAATCAACCGAAAACCCCACGGAAGAAATAATAATAAAACCGCACACTCTTTGGGGAGATTTTCCTCCGAAGATACCCGAAGACGATGTAAAGCCATTGCCGCCGGAAACAGGTTTTGTCGTTTTGGATCAAGTAGTGATACCGGAGTATATTGTTGTACATGACGGTGCGCCGGACGACAACTCAGCCCCGAATTACTATATACTTTATAAAGACTATATAAAAAATGTCGCTTCAAGCGAAATTTACTCGACATGGCCGGATGCGACAATAAGAGCAAATGTACTCGCAATAATCTCGTTTACGCTCAACAGGGTGTTCACGGAATGGTACCGCAGCAAGGGCAAAAATTTCACCATAACCTCGTCGACCGCATACGATCACGCCTTCTTCTTCGGCAGGAATTACTTTAAATCGATCTCGAACATCGTTGATGAAGTCTTTGCCAACTATATAACGCGTCCGGGAATAAGACAGCCGTTATTTACGCAATACTGTGACGGAAAAAGGGTAACATGCCCCAAGTGGATGTCGCAGTGGGGTTCAAAAACACTCGGTGACAGAGGCTATTCAACTATTGATATATTGCGAAATTATTACGGATCAAATATCTACTTGACCGGAGCTTCAAAGGTTTCCGGGGTCCCATCCTCCTACCCAGGCACTAATTTAACGATAGGCTCTCGAGGAAATGCAGTCAGAACGATCCAAAATCAGCTTAACGCAATATCAAAAAACTATCCGGCAATACCAAAGGTTGTTGCAGATGGTGTCTATGGTGCAAAAACTGCCGAATCCGTTAAAATGTTTCAGAAGATATTTGGACTGAACCAAACAGGAATAGTGGATTATCCGACATGGTATAAAATATCCGATGTTTATGTTGCAGTAACAAAGCTCGCCGAATTAACTTAATCATACTAGCTCTTAGAAAACAAATCAAAATTTCCTAATTATGTCGTTCGATTATAGCCGTTTAACCCCGAAACGGTCTTAAAAAGCCCCTTGAAAAAATCAGCTTTGCACGGCAGATTAGCCTCAAAGCTGATTTTTTAATAATCACATATTTATCACCGCGAAAGTTAAAAACCGTAAAATACTTACGCGGTTAGTTGGGTCGAGGAGATGTGCTTATATTCGCCGCAACGCTTAGGTGCGGTGTATCTGCGTCTAAGCTGGGAAACAACAATATATACCGTTTTCCTGTATTTTGTTGCCGAAGTAATAATATTACTTCTTAGTTGAGTATTCTGCAAGCTGTTACATAAGTTCTTGTATAATAATCTTCGGAAAGACTGTTAATGATAACATAAGGATTTCTTGACGCGCTAGCCGCATGGATGAAATTGCCGTTTCCTATGTAAATACCCACGTGCGATATCGCGCCGTTGTTAGGGCCTGAGGTATCGAAGAACACAAGGTCACCGGGCATTAACTCGCTTTTGGAAATTCTTGTTCCGTTGTTTACCATATCCCGTGAGGTTCTGTTGAGTGAAATTCCGAAATTTTTGAATACAGCGTATACAAACCCGGAACAATCAACACCTTTTCTCAAATCAGTACCCGCCCATTTGTAAGGCGTGCCCTGGAACTGCTTCGCAAATTCGATAATAGTAGAAGCAAGTGTAAGATCCGAAGCCGAAGCTGCTTCTTTGCTTGTTAAAAATTCTGATTTCATATAACCTGCGGTTGTGCCGTAAAGAACCTTGCTCCAGTCCCCCTCGGTTCCGATAACTTCAATAACAGTGCCGTAGGGAACAACACAAACAGAGTCACTGTCAGTACTTGCCGATATGCGAAGATTTAGACCTGTTGCAGCGTTAACAAAAGCATACTTTTTTTCTTGAGCGGCTTGCTCCGATGATTTCAGGGGAGCTGCCGATACGGCCTGAGCATTTCCGTTTCTGTCGAGTATAAATCTGAGCATCGGGCCTGTAAGAAGGTCCCTGTGTATGTAGCCTGTCTTATTTCCGTAAGTCACGAAAAAGAACTCGCCGGAGAAAGAGGAAACTTCGACTTTTGTGCCGTTTCCGACTCTGTCAGATATTTGTGCCGTTAAAGAAGCGTCTTTTCTGACGTTAACGTTTGTTCCGCTAACGACGGCATCCGTTCCCAGTATTGATAAGTTGTCGCATCTTATGTACATTGCGGCTGTTCCGACCTGTATCTTGAACAGTTCGCCGTCTGAATCGAGGACTTTGAAAACCTCGCCTTTTGAAGCGGTCTTAACCACAACGGAGTCATCTTCGGCAGAATCGGTAATCTGCGCTTCCGAAATACTGACTTGTCCCAGCGTGTCCGCATAAATCGTTACGCTGAACAAAACAACAAAAAATGTGTACATGCAAACGCAGATTATTAATTTTTTCAAAAACGTCATTTTTCCCTCCGCAGTTGTTACGTAATTGTTACAAAATTATTATATTTATGATACCGACAAAAGTCAAGCGATTTTTGCAAAAAATGTCTTTATTTTGCTGATTTAATTATTTTTTCGACGGATTATATTAAGTTTTTTGCAGAAAATAAAAGTAATTCTTAGGAGTACTCGATCATGAAATCAGTAAACCGTGGATAATTATGACAACAAAGGAAGATAATTATGACGAAATATTTCAAATATTTCACTGTTGTATTAGTTTTAGTTTTTTTAAGCGGATGTGCGACTGTGAAATCCGATAATGGCGGCACAAATGTGCCTACCGAGACGATTACATACGCGAGCGAGGCAGATAAAGGTTCGGCGTTTGAAACTCCAAGCCCTTTCTACATATTTGAAGCGGTAAAAGGAAAACACTTAGCCGCCAATATACCTCAGCCTGCCTCACGTCCGGAAAAAGGAAGAGTGCTTGGAAGTTTTACGACGGAATTCACAATAAAACCTGTGGCCAGAGCACACAATATAAGCCTTGCCGTCGGTAGTATTAATAATTTTGTTATTAAATCCGGAGAAGAGTTTTCGTTTAACAGAGCTGTCGGACCTACAACTAAAGAAAACGGCTATAAAGAAGCTAAAATTTTCATAAGAGGTAAGGAAGAAAAGGGTTACGGCGGCGGAGTCTGCCAGGTCAGTTCGACATTGTTTAATGCCTGTGATTTTGCGGGGCTGGAAATATTGGAGCGTCACGACCACTCGAAAGAAGTAACATATGTTAAACCCGGAAGAGACGCCGCAACTTCGGACGGCGGGATTGACTTTCGCTTCGTAAACAACAAAGATTATCCTGTAAAAATCTGTGCAGAGGTAAAAAGTGGGAAGGTGACGGTAAAAGTATTGGCCGCGTAATTTATTACTTCGTTCATACTATACATGTTCTGTTTCGTATATTGTTTTAAATCACAGCTGGGAGGGAAAGAAAATGTATTGTTCGACACATGAACAAAAGCCCGCAAAAGGAGCATGTGTAGTCTGCGGAAGATTATTTTGTGAAGATTGTCTTGTCAGAGTTGACGATAAATTTTACTGCAAAGAGCATGCGGCGGATTTAATTAAAGGATACGGCGGAACAGGTAAAGAAAGAGCCGAGCAGGGATATCGCGAGGCAAGATATGAGCCGAATTATCAAAGCGAAGCTCCGCATTTCCATCAAAACATATATGTAAACAGCGGATATCCGCACTATCATCCCAAGAGCAGAATTATAGCTCTATTGCTTTGTCTGTTTTTCGGTGTTGCGGGCTTCCATAGATTCTATGTCGGGAAAATCGGAACAGGCATACTGTATCTGCTGACCGGCGGATTCTTCGGAATAGGGTATATAGTTGATATTATTACGATAGCCTTCGGTTCGTTCCGCGATGCGAACGGGCAACTTCTGGAATAAAAAAATAAATATAAAAGTGCTGCAAAGCTGATATTTGCAGCACTTTTAATTATAGCGATTTAAGTTAAAAACGGATTAAACGAGCTTGCTCGCTTTGACGGATGCGACTTAATGAGCGACGACCGTGACTCCGCCCGCAAAGCGGGGTATAATCGTTCGCGCATGGTAGGGCAGGCGCTTTTACCAGGAATGTGCGATAGCGTACAGTATAATTGACATGAATATGTATGTTATTATCGTTATAAAAAATGTTGGTCTAAGTATTTTTGATTCGCGCTTTTCAATTAGCGCAACCGCAGCGCGTCGTTCAGCCTGTATGCTAGTTTCTTGTATATCCGGAGTGTTTGTCTCGTTTTGATCCGGCTGCATTTCCGGAATATAAAACTCTTCGTTTTCGGAATTTATGCGGTTATTATACTTCACGAACGCCGAGAACAGTGCGAAAAAGATAACACCGGAGATCATTGCCAGCCATGCGAACGAGCCTATCGCCGAGGCTGTTTCTTCGGCAGACTGAGCGACATTTGCAGTTCCGACGGCGGCAAGCCCCGAAACAGAGCTTTCGGCCGAGCTGATAAGTCTTGACAATACAACCACGATACCATTAAAAGTAAAATGTGCTATGACCGATGATAATATTGATCTCGTATAATGAACAAGATAGGAAAAAAAGATACCCAGTGCAAATGTATATAGAAACTGCTGCAAGTTCAGATGAAACATGGCGAAAAACAATCCGTTTACAAGAGCGGCTTTTTTTATGTCAACTTTTTTATAAGCCGAGAATACTATACCTCTAAACGCAAGTTCCTCAAGCACAGCCGGAACGAGAGCGAGAGCTGTGAGCGGAATAAAGAGCCCTTGGGACTCGCTTGTTATTTGACCGACGACTTCCGACACAGTATTCGGAAAAAACTGTGCAGATATCAGCGAAATGAACATGCCGATAGGCATTGCGAAAACTACCAAAATTACTATAAAAAGTATATTGCCGATACTGATTTTGTTAAGCGAAAAAACCTCTTTGGGGCTTTCTCCCGATACTGCAAGATATATCAGCACAGGGGGAACAACAACGAGAAGTTCGTAAATAGTTTGCATCGTTGTTGTATCAAGATGCGTATTCAAACCGTAAAGTAACATACCTACCAGAAACATAACAATAAGCTGAACACCCATCATAACAGATGCAAAAATGTTACCGCGGTTGACTTGATTCATCGACTGTCTCCTTTTTTTCGATTTCGATACGTTCATCATATCTTCTTCTCACAAATGCGCCGAGCATTATTTTTATCACAGCAAACACCGGAACACCGAGGAACATGCCCAGTATCCCGAAAAGCGCTCCGCCCAGCGTTATGGCGAATATTACTTCAAGTGGGCGCAGGCCCGTTGAATCCCCGAGTATTTTTGGCCCGATAATGTTCCCGTCGATTTGCTGTATAACCAATATAGAAACTGCGGTTATGAGCGTCGGATAAATACTGAACGCGCTGGATTCGTTGATAGAACCAAAACTTGAGATAAACACTATCAAGATGGAAGGGACCGCTCCGATAAACGGGCCAATAAACGGAATCATGTTTGTTACGCCGACAATCACGCTCAGCAGAAGAGGATAGGGAAGCTTAAAAATCGTTGCTACGATAAGAAATATGACTCCGATTATCAGTGAATCCAAAGTTTTGCCGACGACAAATCCTTCAAAAACCTTGTTCGAACTTTTAACCGAATCGATAAACCTTTTTGCGTTGTTCTTCTTCATCATAGCATACACGGTTTTCTCCGCCCAGCTCGCATAATGCTCTTTTCCGACAAGCATGTAAAAAGCGATAAACAAACCGATCAACATACTGAACAGTGAGCTCGCAAACGAGACTGTGCCTGTGAAAACAGTAACGGCTATGGTCGGCAGTGAAGCTATCAGCTTGTTTAAGCCGTCAATAACCATTTTTATTAGGTCTGCCGAATTGAAGCTTGTATAAAAAGTTTGGTTCAGCGTATCAAAAAACGAATCCAGTGAAGATTTAACGCTGTTTGCAAACTCTCCAAACGTTTGGTTTTTTATCGAAACAGCTCCGGCGGAATCAAGCAAACTGATATAATATCTGGTATTATCAATCAAGTTTTTGAAACTTGTTATTATCTCGGGTGTAATGTACCGTATTATAAACACCAGCAAAAGGACAACCATAACAAAGGTCAACAGTACAGAGATTATCCTGTTAACCTTTCTGCTTTTCATTACAGGGATTTTGATTAAGAGCTTATCAAAAAACCTAATAAGAGGGTTTGCTAAATAGGCGATAAAAAAACCGTAGAAAAATGGTGTCAAAACATTTGAAGCAAACCTAAAAAATGATCTTATACCATTTGTAAAACTGCTAAGATTTCCTATTATCTTTTCGAAAATAATCAGCGCGACAACCAAAAAGAAGGCATAAATGCAGACTTTGAGATAATTCTTATCAATGAAAAACTTTTTCATGCAGTCCCCCTTTATACAGATTTATACAATTCTACACTAAGTTGCGGCAAAAGTAAATATGCGGGAGATTGCGAAGCCGGATTAGACCGTGTTTGAAAAATCATTATGATTGTTCACTTTAACCAAATAACAATGGAAGCTAAACAAACGAACCCAGCAAATGTGTGAGCCAATTTATCATATCGAGTGGCAATGCGGCGGAAATTCTTAAGGCGCAGAAAGAAATTCTCCACCAAATGGCGTT
>JAVBOO010000017.1:0-24657 GCA_031550435.1 Eubacteriales bacterium | reverse complement strand
GTATCTTACCCGTTTTATTTCACTTTAATTCAGAGGCCGAGGGGTTTGGGGGCGAGTAGCCCCCAATCGTCCCCTTTTTGACTGAAATTTTTATGCGTTTATTATCTGTCATACTATGAAATTTTTATAAATTATTGACACATATTTTTTCAAAATATAGAAACATTGGGTGTACATGCAAATTATACTCCAACCGGCTGAGCAGAAACCAGGCACACTATCTTCTTCCCGCGCCTCCTCCTCCGGTATGTCCGCCGCCACCGCTGTGAGAACCGCCACCGCCAAAGCCTCCGCCGTGGGAACCACTGCCGAACGAGCCTCTTCCCGCGCCTCCGCCTCCGCTGAAACCACCGCCGCCGAAACCACCGAAGAAGCCGCCGCCACGGTTATTCGGTCTCGGTGGATTCACATTGGGAGGATTGTTGTGCATATGAGGATGGTGATGATGCGTAGGAAATATCCAAGGCCTGTAATATCTTCTGCCATAGGGCATTCCTCCGCCGTAATACCTTCGCTCTCTTCCTGCACCAAAAACGGAGCTGATTACTATTATAATGACAACTATGACAAATATGGTAAACATAGAGCTAAATATCCCGCCGGAAGAAACAACATTGTATGAGCTTCCGCTATAATATCTGTTACTGTCAACACTGCTGTAACTATCTCCGTTTCCGCCCGGCAAAATTACGTTTGCGCCCTGCCCGGAGGAGTTATCTGCTGAATACAGCGAAGAAATCTCATCATAGAACGCGTTAAAAACATAACGCACGCCGGCATCGTAGTTTTTGTCGGCAAAATCGTCTTCAAGATAATCATAAAGTATATCTCCGATTCTGTCAGCGCTGAGCAAGTTTTCAAGACCGTAGCCCGGCATTGCGTAATAGTCGTCTCCGCCGATTGAAAGTACAAGCAAAAGGCCGTTTTGCTTGTCTTTGTCGCCGATTTCCCAAGCATTGAAAACATCATAGCAATAGTCTTCTATACTTTTTCCGTTCGTAAATTCTGTCGTTACAACAACAATTTGCGCGCCGGTGGCACTGTAAAGACCGGCATTTTTCTTAATGATTTCTTCTTCCGAACTTTTATCGAGCACACCCGCAAAATCGTTGACATAAAAAGCCTCGGTGTGCTCCGGAACCTTTGCTGATACTGCGCAGGACAAGACCAGCACAAACGCGGCCGTTAAAATAAGAAATCTATTCTTAAGCGATATTTTCATTACCGTCCTCCTAACCGTCTTCCCATTATTTTCCGAACAGTTCTACGCCGCCCGTGAAAAGTATAGTTTTGAACAACACGGCGGGTATCCCGTTTATTTTATTTTTCAGCTTGCTTGCGTATTCGTTGTAATTACGTCCGCTTCTTGTTATCATGTCCTGCTTGGAAGCAAGATTTGTCTCAATACCGACTAATCGGTTCTTATCGTCATCCCTCATGTTTGCCGATTCCAGAGTTTTTTTCAGTTCCGAAAACACCTCGTTAATCTCTTCGTTGAGTTTATATGCCTTTTGGGGGCCAATGTCGGCACCGGTAAGCTCGTTATATATCTCATACAGTTTATTCGCATGTTTCGATGGCGTACCCTTTGAATAGCGCTCATACAGATCCGAGGCATTTGTGGCATACCCCGCTCTCGTAATAATATCGTCTTTAAGCGGATAGGGGTTTGCGTCGGTCACTACAGAGAAGCGCCGTTCCGACTGAGCTATAAGAGCCGTTATAGATTTATAACTTCCATATAATACCGCGGCACAGCAAACAATAGCGGTTATAAGTATAGCGTTACGTCTGTTTATAAAAATGCTCATGTTATCCCCTCAATCCGTCCTCTTTTATAAGCCCTTCAAACACCCTTAAATCCGTTCTGATGTCGAACGCCTTGTCATTGTAAAGATTGTCGAGCTGATTGCTGAACCCGTTTGCTATATCAGGCATTGCAGCTTCGATTTTTAAAAGGGTTTCCGTAATGCTTTTTCCCGTCGATTCCAAATTCGCAAGCTCTATAAATGTCGAAAGAATTTTCTCGGTCTGAGGAACGTAATATTCCGTGAATGTCCTGATTAATCTATAGCTTTCCGGAGCTCTCGAAATATACGAGTATATTTTTTCACAGTCCTTTATAATCTCGACTACATGCATTTTTACGTTCTGGTTGGTTATGGAATTCTTGAAAGTGTACAAATTTTCTATGAACGCCTTTCCGACGGCCAAAGCGGCATTTGCTTCTTTATCGTTTGTTTTGGCAAACGTGCTGGCCGGAGCCTCGACATATTTGCCCGGAAATACCTTTGAAGCAACAAAATAGGCCAAACATCCGACAGCCGCAAGTATCGCAAAATCAAGCAGCGACAAAAGCGGAAACAGCAGTGAATACAGAACAACCGCCGCGCATACGGAATATATGGGTATTATCGACTTTTCTTTCTTTGTAGACATGATTTCATTACCTCCGGCAAAGCCATAATATTTTGCGCCGCCATTCCGAGCCTTGTGTTAACGTACTTGTTATACTCTCTAACTCGCACATTGTAAAATTCGGTCATATAACTCAGTTTTTCCGCATTGTCGATAATCTCTTTTTTCAGCCTTTCGGCTATAGCCAGAGCTTCTGGATCGCTGTCAAGGCTTATCTCCGAAAAGTTCGCAAAAAGATTAATTTTTTGCTCCGTCATCTCGTCTATATCCGTCTTAGCGCTGACTATGGCGTTTTTCATATCCGCAAGCTTTCGGCAATACTTGTATACGAAAAGCACAAGCAGAAAAATGGCGACAATCGAAATTATAAGCCCCATCCGATTCAACTCCGGCTGTGCCCTCTTTAGTATATATACGCAGGACACGAATATTAGTTTATTCAGTAAATAAAGTTGAAACGGATCAAACGAGCTTGCTCGTTTTGACGGATTCCACTTTATAAGCGGCGCAGCAGCGCCCAATGAGGCGCTGCTGCGTCTGAGCGAGGGAACAGCAAATAAAGTCAAAGCTGCTATAAAAGGTACTTGCTCATCTTTTGCAACAGTACATTCAGGTCGAGAGGTTTTGATATATGATCGTTCATTCCGGACATTTTGCACCTTTCGATGTCCTCGTTAAAAGCGTTTGCGGTCATAGCGACAATCGGAATATCCAGAGCATAATTCGATCCTATTGCCCTTATTTTCTCACTCGCCCTGTATCCGTCCAGAACCGGCATATGAACATCCATAAAGATCAAATCGTATCTGTCCTGACACTCATAAAACATTTCAAAGCCGACTTCCCCGTTTTCTGCACAGTCTATAGCAATGTTATAGCTTTCGAGAAGAGAAACGACTATCTCGCGGTTAATTTCTACATCTTCGACAAGCAAAACCGTTTTTCCGGAAAAATCATAATTTTTTTCGGCATTCTTGTTTTCTAAAGTGCATGAATCTCTGTTAAGGCTGTTTGTCAAAAATACGTTAACGGTAAAAGTACTGCCCTCGCCCTGAACGCTGCTGACTCTAATCGTGCCGCCCATCATCTCGACAATGTTCTTTGTTATCGCAAGACCAAGCCCTGTTCCGCCGTATTTGCGCGATATGCCTCTGTCGGCCTGTTCAAAGGCGTTAAACAGCCCGCTTTGCTGTTCCTTGGATATACCTATGCCGGTGTCTTTAAGTAAAAAGACTATTTCACTTGTCGTTTCGGTCTTTGACGCAAGATCGACCGACAAACTGATTTCCCCGTACTCAGGCGTAAATTTCACCGCATTGCTTAAGAGATTTGTTATTATCTGAGAAAGCCTGAGTTCGTCCCCTATAAAGCAAGACGGCAGATTTTTGTCGATAGACATCTGAAAACTCAGTTTTTTCTCCGTGATTCTTTCGGCCATTATAGTTGTTATATCGTTAATAACCTTTGTTAGATAAAATTCCTCGTGCGACAGTTCAAATTTTTGGGCATTAATTTTAGACATATCCAAAATATCGTTTATAATCCCCAAAAGATGCTTTGAGGCTGTACTGATTTTGACAAGGCATTCGTTGGTTTTTTGAAGATCATGGGAATTCATGGCGATTGTGGTCATGCCGATTATCGCGTTCATAGGCGTACGAATTTCGTGGCTCATATTCGCGAGAAACGAACTCTTCGCATTTGCGCTTGACTCAGCCTCTTCCTTGGCTTTCACGAGATTTTGGTGAATCTCGTGCCTCAAGTAAGCTGAGGCAATAAGTATACCCGCCGACTTTAGTATCGTCTCTTCGGTCTCCGTAACTTTACGCTCGTTTTTACAGTCGTCAAAACCTATTATGCCCCAAAATTTCCGCTGGACAAAAATCGGTAGCATCAGTTGCGATACCACACCGACCGAATTTAGAAATGCGCGGGCTTTATCGCTGCAGCTGCCTAACGAGATATCAATATACGAACCCTTGCCGAGAGTATCCTCCCAGTTCGAAACAATGTCTCCGTAACGCTCTATGTCGGATTCGCCCGGTCTTAGACGCGAACCGATTCCGTTATGCCATTCGCAAACATGCTTGCGATACAAACGCCCGTCGCTCTCAAAATTTTTCCAGACATAAACGCGTTGAACGTCAACGCTCTTGCCGATTATACCCAAGCTTCCGTTCAGCGCGGAAAAAAACTCTTCTTGGTTGGCGGAAATCAGTCTTGAGGCCACCAAATTTACCGCTGTAAGCAGTCTGTCCTGCATTTCTATATCTTGTTCGGCCTTGCGTATTCTCCTCAGGTCCGTCTGGTACACGGCGACGGCCCAAGTATCCTTATAGTGTATCCTGCGCATTGTGAGGTTGACAGGTATAATCTCGCCGTTAATAACTAAATGAGCTTCAAACTCGTTATCGCCGAATCGAAGCGTATCCAACAGGCTGCGCGTTATGTCCGCGTTTTCCTTACCGTTTGGCAAGTGTCTCGGAGCAAACTGCTTCATCTTGCTCAAGAATTCGCCCTTAAAAGATTCTTTATCAGGAAAACCAAAAAATTCAAGCGAGGCGGGGTTACAGTCTAACACTTCGGCGTTAGAACTGATAACTATGTTGACATGCGGATTCGAATTGTAAAGCGACTCGTTTGTCGTCCTTGTCTCTTCAAGCTCCACGATTCCGTCTTCCAGTTCTTTGTTTAGGCGTCTGTTGTATTCCCTTATCTCTACAAGAGCATTTTGAAGTCTTTCTTCGGTTTTTTTCAAATGATCGATGTTCAAATGACCGCCCAGCACTCTGGTCGGTTTACCGTTATCGTCCCTCTCGATTATCCTGCCCATATCTGTTGTCCAGATATAGTGTCCGTCTTTATGGCGCATACGAGCGTCACACATGTACGACTCTTTTTCACCGTTTAAATAAGCTTCAAGCTCAGAGTTTACTGTATTAATGTCATCGGGATGTATCAGAGATTCCCATTCCTCAAGAGAACCGCTGAGCTCGGACTGAGTATAACCCATCATTGACAAATACTCGTCATTGTATGTAATCACATTTTTTGTCAGTGACCAGTCCCAAGATCCGAGACCGCACATGTGAGCAACCAAGTCCAGCTGCTTACTCGCGTTATCAAGCTCGTTTTCTGTCTGTTTCAGCTTTGTGACGTCCTGAATAACACCGACTATGCGTTTTGGGCGTCCATCGGTGTGATATTCTGTTATAACTCCTTTATCCTGAGCCCAAATAATCGTTCCGTCTTTTTTGCGCATTCTGAATTCCGCAACATAATAAGGCGTTTCGCCTCGTAAGTGACTCTCGATTATTTTATCGACAGACTCCATATCGCCCGGCAATACGCTGCTTGTCCAGGCATTGACCGACTGAGGAAGCTCACCCGGCTCGTAGCCGGCTATGGCTTCCCACTCCGGGCTGTAAATGACCTTTCCCGTATCAAGTTCCCAGTCCCAAAGGCCGATGCCCGTCGCCTTAATGATAAACTCAAGATTGTCGTAAAAAAGAGATTTTATGAAGCCCATAGCTCACCATAACCTTAAATTTTTACAAGAAAATGTTATTGCAGTAAATTATTCAAAATTATGCAACGATTCGTATTTATTCTACACTTATTTGGTAATAAGGTCAATATCAGACACAATTCGGCAAGAATCACTGATATTCGTGCTCGTTTAAAACCGTGTTATTCGCCTTCGTCTAGTCAACCTTGAGCGTAAACTCCCTACAATCCCATATTTCACTCGCTATGTCCCTATAGAACTCCGGCTCGTGGCAAACCATGAGCATCGTGCCGTGATATGCGGCCAGAGCATCTTTAAGAGCAGCTTTCGCGTCGGGGTCAAGATGGTTTGTCGGTTCGTCAAGCACCAGAAAATTTGTCGCACGGTTAATAATTTTACAAAGTCTAACCTTCGCCTGCTCTCCGCCGCTCAAGACATGCACCCTGCTTTCAAGCTGCTCGGTCGTAAGACCGCACTTTGCGAGGGATTTTCTGACCTCAAACTGGCTGAACGCAGGATATTCGTCCCAAAAATCCTCTATGCAAGTCTTTTTGCCGATTTCTTTCGGTTCCTGCTCAAAATAACCTATTTTCAGATTGTCTCCGAGAACAGATCCGCCGGACACCGCCATAATCATTCCGAGAAAGCTTTTCAAAAGCGTGGTTTTCCCCAGACCGTTAGAGCCGACAAGCGCTATTTTCTGCCCACGCTCGATGATACGGCTTATAGGTTTGGACAGCGGCACACCGTCATAACCGATGACCAAATCCTTGCACTCGGCTACGATTTTTCCGGATGCCGGAGCGGCAATAAAACTAAACTCAGGCTTTGTCTTCTCCTTCGGCAATTCGATTATATCCATCTTATCAAGCTTTTTCTGTCTGGATTTTGCCATATTCGTTGTTGCGACACGGGCTTTATTTCTCGCGATAAAATCTTTCAAATCTGATATTTCGCCTTGCTGCTTTTCGTAAGCGGCTTCGATTTGCCGCTTTGTTTGTTCTCTCAGCCGTTCAAATTCGTCATAGTTGCCGACGTAACGCGTTAGCACGGCGTTATCGAAATGATAAACTAAGTTGACGACCTCGTTTAGAAACGGTATGTCGTGAGATATCAAAATAAACGCATTTTCGTACTCGAGCAGATATTTTTTCAGCCAGCGTATATGCTCTTCATCAAGATAGTTCGTCGGCTCATCGAGCAGCAACACTTCAGGCTTTTGCAAAAGCAGCCTAGCCAGCAGTATTTTCGTTCGCTGCCCGCCGCTTAATTCGTCCACGTCTTTGTCAAGACCGATTGCCGCCAGTCCCAGGCCGTTTGCGACCTCTTCGACTTTTTTGTCGATAAGATAAAAGTCGTGATGTTCTAGCAGCTCTTGAAGTTCGGCGGCATCTGTCATAATCTCGTTCATTTCGGAATCGCTCAGCCGGGGGCTTGCCATTTTTTCATATAATGCGTTCATCTCGGATTCTGCGTCATACAGGTACGAAAACGCCGCTCTCAGCGAATCTCTCAGGCTCTTGCCTTTTTCAAGCTCCGAATGCTGGTCAAGATAGCCGACGCGGACGCGCTTTGCCCATTCTACCGTACCCTTGTCGGGCTCGAGTCTGTGCGTTATTACTTTCATAAACGTGGACTTGCCTTCGCCGTTTGCGCCGACAAGCCCGACATGATCGCCTTTCAAAAGGCGGAATGACACATCTTGAAAGATCTGCCTTCCGCCGAAATTGTGGCTTATGTTTACTGCGTTAAGTATACTCATAACATTACCTCATTATATTAAGTGGATGCCTGCCAATTAACTCTTGGCAGACATCGGATGATTAAGTCTGAAGATCAACGACCGCTCCCGTGTATTTGGGCAACGGCTCCAAAAAATCGCTTTCTTGCGACGCTATGTCAAACGGCTCGTCAAACCTGCAAAATGATACCGATTCCATGGTAAAGCCGGTTTTTGACAGCAAGTCGTTTAGACTCGTCAGATGCTTTCTGATAAGTTTTTCCGCATTTTCGTTCTTTAACCGGAACTGAAAACTTACACTTCGCTCGTTCCTTACAATATAGCTCTCGACCCTGTCCAAATTTGCCGTGTCTAGAGCGACAAGCGCAGACTTTGCCATGCCCTTGGCCGTTTTCTTTCTTTTATCGGAAAATACGTATATGTCGCAGTCAGTGCGTTCACCGTTCAAAACTACCGGTATCTGCACATAAATCTTTGTTTTCAGGCTGTTTAAAAAATCCATGTTCTTTGTCAGGTCATCGGCAGCATTATATACAGGATTGTCTCGCAGCGACAGCAGACCAAGCTCTTTTTTAACAGCTTCGGCACCCGATTTTACGTCGTTTAAAAGCCTGTCGATTTCGTTGACATCCGGTTTTTCGATATTTAACGCGAATTTTTTCATAACTGCTTTCTTAAAATTATCTGTTTTAAGTTTTTCCGCTTCTTCCGGCGGCTTCAAGACCTGCATTCCCGCGTTCTGTTCTTTCTTGTTGCCGGCTTCCGGAATACCGGCACTTTTGTCCGTTAGAGTTTCTTTTACGCTTTTGATCGCTTTCAAGTCATCTTCACCCGAAATAATGTCCGATCGTTCACTTGAAGTTTTTCCCGGATCAAAATGTTCCTCTACGGTTGCCGATTTATTGTTTGTGTTATCTTCTGCTTCCTGTAACGCTTCGGCTGTTTTCTGCGTTCCGGTTGGCAGAGCTTTGTCGCTATGCTGTGTTTCCTCGCTAAGCCCGCTGTTTTCGGACACTGCATCGCCTCCGGCACCATCCCTGGCGGAAGCGGCATAAGAAACAACATCTTTCTCGCTTGCCTGAGTCTTTGTACTGATTTCTCCGGTATCGAATAAAGACGCAGTTTTTTTTGCAGCGTTCCCGTCAACCCCGGTGCCACCGAGCAGTTTTATCAGCTTTTCGGACAGTTCTTTATCGGGAAACCCGGCTATAGCATCAACAAGCTCCAGGAGCTTATCTGTGAGCCTATTTCCGCCGTTAACGAGTTTTTTGATGGCTTCTGCGTTCGTGGCGTTGACCTTAATATCCTCGGTCAAAAAAATAATCGCTTTATACGGCTCAAGCCCGGTAAGCTTTTGAGCGCGGTTCAAAGCGTTCATATTGTCCTCGGTTACGGCGAAGCCTTTGTTCATAAGCGTTTGCAGCAAAACAATGTTGTCTTGTGTCGGTTTGAAGCCCAAAAATTTCAGCACGTCAAGAATAGCGGTATCCTCCGCATTTCCGGAAACTACCGCTTTATCGTTGAGTATTACGGCTGCGGTCAATACATCTTTTGCCTGTTTAAGCTCCGGATTTGCCTCGCCCGCAATCAGCCGTTCCGCCGGTTTTTCGCCGGCGATATTAGTTCCTAAAGACGCAGGGTTGATTTCCATGGTATACCTGCCTTTTATTCCTCACTGCCTTTTAATTTTTCAGCCTGGTCTGTCGTAATAAGCGTGTCTGCAATCTCGTCTATATCTCCGTCAAGAACAGAATCGAGTCTGTGCAGCGTCAACCCGACCCTGTGGTCAGTAACGCGCCCCTGCGGAAAATTATAGGTTCTGATACGTTCGCTCCTGTCCCCCGTTCCGACCTGAGAACGTCTTTGGGACGACTGTTCTTTCTGTTGCTTTTCAAGCTCAAGATCATAAAGCTTGGCCCTAAGTATCTTTAGAGCCTTATCCTTGTTTTTGAGCTGAGATTTCTCATCCTGACAAGAAATTACTATACCTGTCGGCATATGAGTCACGCGCACGGCAGAGTCTGTTGTATTTACGCTCTGTCCTCCGTTTCCTGACGAACGGAATACATCTATTTTGCAGTCGTTAACATCAAGCTCAACGTCGACTTCCTCTGCCTCGGGCAGCACCGCAACGGTAACAGTCGATGTGTGTATGCGCCCGCTGGACTCGGTCGTCGGAATACGCTGAACACGATGAACTCCGCTTTCGTACTTTAACCTGGAATAGGCGCCTTTTCCGAAAATCGTGAACACTATTTCTTTGTATCCGCCCAAATCGTTGTCACTCGCGCTCATTATCTCAGTTTTCCAGCGTTTGCGTTCCGCATAGCGCATGTACATTCTAGCGAGATCGCCGGCAAAAAGAGCCGCTTCGTCTCCGCCGGCTCCGCCCCTGATTTCAACGATGACGTTCTTCTCATCGTTAGGGTCTTTCGGCAGCAGCAATACTTTCAACTCTTCACCCAAAGCTTCGACTCGGTCTTTACTGTCGGAATATTCTTCTTTGACAAGCTCACGCATTTCGTCGTCCAAACTTTCTTCCAACATCGATTTTGCGTCATCGTAAGCAGCCTTCGCTTCTTTGAGTTCCTTAAATTTTTCAATGATCGGCGTAAGAGCCGAGTGTTCCTTCATCAGCACACGCCATTCGCTCTGCACGGCAATTGTCGCGGGATCGTTGATTTTTTCGCCGAGAGCGTTATATTTGGCTTCTAATTCTTCAAGTCTGTCATACATTATTTACTTCCTCCAAATTTCCGTAAACAACCCTGTCTTTACCTGACAAATCCTTTATGCAAACCACGTTTTTGAAGTTATTGTTGATAAGAATTTCGGTAACGGATTCCTTTTGATTATAACCGATTTCATAGATTAAAAAGCCTCCTGGCCTCAAGAAATTCGGCGCATCCTTCGTGATTTCCGCGTAGAATTTCAGCCCGTCCTCCCCTCCGTCAAGAGCGGTTAGAGGCTCATAATCCTTGACGGAACCGTCGAGAGTTTTGATAAACTCTGTTTCGATATACGGAGGATTTGAAACAATCATGTCTATTTTTCGCCCATAATCATGGCTGATTGCCGAAAAAAGGTCGCTTTCCGCAAAATACACATCCGCGGACAAATCTGCCGAGTTTTGTCTTGCCGTTTCAAGTGCGGCTTTGCTGATATCGGTCGCGAGTATGTTAACCGCTCTGCTTTTTTTAAGACTAACGGCTATACAGCCCGAGCCCGTACCGATTTCGATTATGTTAACGAGCTTGTGCGCGTCAATCAGCTTTATTGCTGTATCTGTCAAAATTTCCGTTTCGGGTCTGGGAATAAGCGTATGTTTCGTGACCCGGAAACTGTAATCCAGGAAATCGCGCCGCCCCGTTATATAAGCAACGGGCTCGCCCTGTTTCCTGCGCTCTATAAAAGCCGTAAATGCGGAGTATTCGGCGTTCGAAAGCATCCGTTCGTTTTTTGTGTACTGCTCCGTTCTTGTAAGACCGGTTGCCTCGGTAAGCAGCAGTGACGCATCTAGCCACGCAGTCTCGGTCTTTGCCGATCTTAATGTTTCAGTTCCGAGTTTTAATGCTTCAGAAACGCTAATCAACACTATCGACCTCGCATAAAGGCTCGGTATCACAGCATGCGCTCTCCTGTACAACAGCCTGAGCAGGCGTATAGGGCTCGCCTTCCCCGAGTTCATAATGCAACACGGTTTTCATCGCGGCAATCGCTACTTCGACTTGCTCCAAATCGGGTTCTTTGGTTGTAAGCTTTTGAAGCCACATACCGGGAGTACTGATTATGTTAACAAAGCGATTGTCCGATCTTCCCGCCCATCTGATAACTTCGTATGAAATACCGGCTATAATCGGAACAAACAATATTCTTGAGCCTAATCTAAGCCATATATTCGGAGTTTTAAAGAAAAAGAAAAATATCATGGATATAACCATTACAATAAGGAGGAAGCTTGTTCCGCAGCGCTTATGCAGTCTCGTATGTTTAATCGCATTCTCCGGCGTTAGCTCGTCTCCGCTTTCGTAACAGTTTATGGTTTTGTGTTCGGCCCCGTGATACTGAAACGTGCGCTGTATGTCTTTCATCTTTGATATCAGAGCGATATAGACTACAAAAATACCTATTCTGAGCAAGCCTTCCGTGATGCTCAGCAGATACCTGTTAAGTCCGACAACTCTGTTGATGAGTCCCGCGATCCCGACAGGTACAAGCATGAAAACAATAATACCCAAGCCTATTGCGATAACGACAGAAAACATCATAATATATTCAAAAAGTTTATCGCCGAAAGTCTTTTCGAGCCATTTATCGAACTTTGAAGGTTTCTCCTCCGTCAGGTCATCCATACCGGACATTTCTGCCGAATCGTAAATGATTTTCGTACCCATAATGAGGGAATCCAGAAACGACCAAATCCCTCTGATTATCGGAAGGTTTAATAACTTATTACGCTTTTTGCCAAAATCGACTCGTCTTATATCAATATGTTTATCAGGCGTTCTGACAGCTAAGGCATACATGCGTTTTCCCCGCATCATTACGCCTTCAAGCGCGGCCTGTCCGCCTATAAAAGTCGGCTTTACTCTTTTTTCAGCCATGCTACCCCTCCGTTTTTGATGCTGATTGCCGGATAAAATAATCGGGTAGCGAAATAGGCGCTTCCGCGCAAATCGCTACCCTGCCATTAAGCTCGTTTTACTATTTAAGACCGTATTTTTTCTTGAACTTGCCGATAGCGCCGCCGTCATCAAGGTTCAACTTCTGGGTTCCCGTGTAGAACGGATGGCATTTTGAACAAATTTCAACATGGATACTCTCTTTTGTGGATCCGGCAACAAACTCATTGCCGCAAGAGCACTTTACCTTAGACTGAAAATACTTAGGATGCAATTCCTTTTTCATTTTTCCACCTCATATTTATATTGGGATACATTTTGGCATCCCTCTCGGCCTTCGCCGATTGCCGTTTCTAAGCGAAACAGCACACATGTTTTGTTATATTAGCACGCCGTCCAAGATTTTGCAAGAAAAAGTTGAAAAAAACGATTTGCTAGTGAGCATCTTTATATGCTGTTATGAGCTCTCTCCATTTTTGAAAATCGCATACACCCGGCACTGTCGGCTCTTTGCGCAGTAAATCCAAAAGATGCCTTGGTTTTTTGCCGCCGAGATGCATCGCTTTCACGCAGGATATGCAGTAAACGACTACGTTCTCGTCGGGCATTTCATCCGCTCTGGCTTTCATGAGCGAAAGAACCTCGGTCTCAGGCAGTTTGTTCTTCAAACTGCTCCCGCAGCAAACGGACGAAGTGCGATTACGCTCCGGTTCGGAAATCGTTATATTCATTTTTTTCAGCAGTGAACGCACGGCGTTATGAACATTTTCGTTGTTCCTTACCGGACAGGAATCATGCAAAGACATAAGCTCACCGTTATAATCGGGAAAAACATAGTCTTGCATATTATCGATTAATTCCCAAAGAGTAACGGCCTGTATCCCTTCATAGTTTTTCGGAAAACGCTTGTTACAGCCTGGGCATACGTTGATTATGCGTGTGCCTTGTGGCAATCCGGGTTCGTGGTGGCAACAAAGATAGTGCATACCAACATCACCGAGCTCTTTTTCCAAAAGACCGCGTATTTCTTCGGTACATTCCGGCTTGTGCAACATCAGAGCACACCCGGGGGCAAAAACGTTTTTCATGGCTTCTCCTTAACAATTTTGCTACAGAACGCCGTATTTTTCACGGTATTCGTACATTTTATCAAGATACTCTTTTCCGTCGACTATGCCTTGGGAGATGCATTCGATAATATCGAGTACTGTCACTATCGGAAAAACGGAGATACCGAAGTCGGCGCGAACCTGCTGAACCGCTGATATGTCTTGCGTGCCTTTCTCCATTCTGTCAACAGAAATAATAACTGCTGATATGTCTACGTTTGCTTCGGATTTCAGTATCGGAACTGTCTCTCTCATTGCGGTGCCTGCCGTTATAACGTCCTCGATTATAACTACTCTGTCGCCGTCCTGCGGTTTTTGACCGATAAATATTCCGCCTTCTCCGTGGTCCTTTGCTTCTTTCCTGTTAAAACAGTATTTAAAGCTTTTTCCGTATTTATTGTAGTAGGCAACGGCAGTAGTAACGCACAAGGGTATTCCCTTGTAAGCCGGACCGTAAAATATGTCGCATTTATCAGCCACCCCGGTTTCATGAATGCATTCGGCATAGAACTCGCCGAGTTTAGCGATATGCTCCCCCGTCCGATAGTTTCCGGTATTTACGAAATATGGTGTTTTTCTGCCGCTTTTGGCAGTAAAATCTCCAAATGTCAAAACCCCTGCTTCACACATAAATCTTATGAATTTCTGCTTATAGGTCACGATAATCCCCCTAATACTTTAGTTTGTCATATCCGTCTGCTATAGATTACGGCTCGGTACCGAAAAGTTATGCCTGTGAACAAGTCTTTCACATTTTATCAGCATTTCATTGATATCTGCATCGGCAGTTTGTTAGAGGACTTGTCCTCATCCGAAATAAAATGTCCGGCTGACGGTATTTTGTCCGTGCGATAATATTCGATATCAGACGATACAAATTCGCCCGCCGGCATAATTTTCGACACTGCGCTTTTTTTCTTAAGTGTAAAAACTTGTACGCCGGTCGAGTTTTTCGATGTAACCGCGGTTATAAGAGCCGAATTGAACAGCGTGGCCTTATCAAAGTCACGAAGCACGACAAAATCGACATCTTCTTTTATATATCCGATATAAACTGCCTTGGCTTTATCAGAATACGCGTTTACCAGTTTTTTCCTGTTTGTCTTTGTCGCATAGCTTAAAAGCGCTACCTTCGCTATCTTGCCGTTATCAAAGCCGAAAATCATATATCCGGTATACTCGGTTACGGGCAGCATGTAAACGATTTTTTCATTGTCTGCAAGCTCAAGTGTGTTTCCGAGATATTCCCCGAGGTTGCTGACCTTTGTATCTGAAATTTCGTAAGTTTTCATCTTGTAAACATTTTGCCGGTCGGAGAAAAACAGCAGCTCGGATTTGTTTGCGGTTTCGACCTCCTGCAATATTTTATCGTCGTCTTTCAAATAATGATCCCCCGACGAACGAAGAGAGGCTAGCGAAACTTTTTTCAGATATCCGTGCTCCGTGAGAAAAAGCTTCAGCGCATAATCCTCTATAAGCACGTCGGCCGGTATGGCTTCGCTCTCGAGTTCGTAAACAATTTGGGTGCGTCTGGGCTTGCCGTACTTTCTGCCGATTTCCTTAAGCTCTGAGACAATAATATCGTCGATCTTGCTTTCGTTCGCGAGTATATCTTTAATGCTCTCTATCGATTTTTTTATCGAGTCCAGCTCGTTTACTTTTCCGAGCAGATACTCCTTGTTGAGATTGCGCAGTTTAATTTCGGCGATAAATTCAGCCTGTATCTCGTCAATGCCAAAGCCTTTAACAAGATTCGGAATGACAAGTTTGTCTTCTTCGGTATTTCTTATTATCGAGATAGCTTTATCAATATCAAGAAGAATTTTCGAAAGCCCGTTCAGCAAGTGCAGCTTTGCGTTAAGCCCGGAAAGTTCGTAGTTCAGCTTGTTTTGTATGCTTTTGCGCCTGAAAATCAGCCATTCGTCCAAAATGCTCTTTATTCCGAGCGTCTTCGGCGCTCCGTTTATCAAAACGTTGAAATTGCAGGCAAAGCTGTCGGTCAAAGTCGTTTGGTTGAAAAGCCTGTGCATAACAAGTTCGGGGTTCGCGCTTTTTTTAATGTCAACCGCGATTTTTAGCCCTTTCAGGTCTGTCTCGTCTCTCACGTCGTTAATATCTTTTATTTTGCCTTGTTTAACGAGTGAAGCTATTTTATCAATAATCATTTCTATGGTCGTTGTATACGGTATTTCCGTTATTTCGATTATCCCGTTCTTACTGTCGTAACTCCATTTCGCCCGCAATTTAAAGCTGCCGCGCCCTGTTTCGTATATCTGTCTCAGTTCCTTCTCGCTGTAAACAAGCTCTCCGCCTGTCGAAAAATCCGGCGCGGAAAGTACAGAGAGTAAATCTATATTCTTATTCTTAATATATGAAACCGTTGCCGTACATATTTCCTGCAAGTTAAAACTGCATATGGAGCTGGCCATTCCTACGGCAATACCTTGGTTAGGCGTTACCAGTACGTTTGGGAACACAGTCGGAAGCAGCATCGGTTCTTTCATGGTGCCGTTGTAGTTATCGCAGAAATCGACGGTATTCTTGTCGATATCTCTGAAAACCTCAGTGCATATCGAGTCCAGCTTGACCTCGGTATATCTTGAGGCCGCATATGCCATATCCCTCGAATAATGCTTGCCGAAATTCCCTTTTGAGTCGATAAAAGGGTGAATCAGGGTATCATTACCCCTTGTCAGCCTTACAAGCGTTTCGTATATAGCGCCGTCGCCGTGGGGGTTCAGGCGCATTGTCTGACCGACAACGTCAGCTGATTTCACTCTTCCGCCCGTGAGCAGACCCATTTTATACATCGTGTACAGCAGCTTACGGTGCGACGGCTTAAAACCGTCGATTTCAGGTATCGCTCTTGATACGATAACTTTCATCGTATACGGCATATAGTTAAGCTCAAGCGTATCGGTGATTTTCTGGCTTATTGGAGGATTGTATACGATTTCTTTTTTCGGTTTTTCTTTTTTAGGCATATTTTACCTCACTGTTTACTCTGCTGCCGCAATATCAATATATTTGTATCCGAATTCCCCGATAAATTCTTTTCTGCCCTTTAGATTGTCGCCGAGCAGTATGTCGAACATTTCGCTCGTTTTTTCAGGGTCTGTCGGCATAACCGCTATGAGCTTGCGCGTCTCCGGGTTCATTGTGGTTTCCCACATCATGTCCGGCTCGTTTTCGCCGAGGCCTTTTGAACGCTGTATCGTATATTTTCCGCTCAGTTTTGACACTATGCTTTCCTTTTCTTTGTCCGAATAGGCAAAATAGGTTTTTCTTGCGGAGCTAATCTCATAAAGCGGCGATTCCGCAATAAAAACCTTGTGTTCTTTTATAAGTGTAGGAACAAGGCGGTACAGCATCGTCAATATGAGCGCTCGAATTTGAAAACCGTCAACATCGGCATCCGTACATATGATAATTTTGCTCCAGTTCAGCTTTTCCAGCTCAAACGAGTTGAGGTCTTTGTTATGTTTCGTTTTGGCTTCAATGCCGCATCCGAGAACGCGTATCAAATCCGTGATAATTTCACTTTGAAATATTTTGTCATAATCAGCCTTCAGACAGTTTAATATTTTTCCTCTTACAGGCATAATAGCCTGGAATTCGGCGTCTCTTCCGAGCTTGCACGCCCCCAGCGCCGAGTCTCCTTCAACTATATATAGTTCGCGAACCGAAATGTCCTTTGAGCGGCAGTTAACGAATTTTTCAACCCTGTTTGCCAGATCTATGCTTCCCGTGAGTTTTTTCTTGAGCGACAACCTCGTCTTTTCCGCGGTTTCGCGGCTTCGTTTATTAACTACTGTTTGGTTTGCGATTTTATCGGCTTCGGGTTTGTTTTCTATAAAGTAAACCTCAAGCTGCCTTTTCAAAAAATCTGTCATTGCTTCTTGGATAAATTTGTTGTTTATTGATTTCTTTGTTTGATTTTCGTAGCTCGTAACAGTCGAAAACGAGCTGGATATGAAAATCAAACTGTCTTCTATATCGGCAAAGCTGATCTTTTTTTCGTCTTTTTTGTATAATCCGAGCGTTTTGATATAGCTGTCGATTGCCGAAGTGAACGCATTTCTGACCGCCTTATCGGTCGAACCGCCGTATTCGAGCCAGCTCGAGTTGTGATAATACTCACAGATCGATACCTCGTTGGAAAAACAAAACGTAATATCAAACTTCAGCTCATACTCGGGTTTATCTTCCCTGTCTCGCCCTTTTGCCTCCGAACTGAAAAATACCGGATCTGTGAAGCCGGTATTCATGGCAAGTTCCTTGATGTAGTCCTTAATGCCTTCCGGATAAACTATTTTATGATTTTCGCCGCTCTCTTCGTCCGTAAAATCGAATATAAGCCCGGAATTGACTATAGCTTGTCTGCGCAGAGTATCGATAAAATAATGCTTGGAAATCGCAATATCCGTAAAAACCTCGAGGTCCGGTCTCCATGTGATTTTCGAACCGCTATTTTTTCTGTCGGTGCTTGTTTTCTTCAAGCCGCCGACATTTTTACCCTTTTCGAAATGAAGTTCAAAAAGATAGCCGTCCCTGACGATTTCAACGTCCATATATTCGGAGGCATACTGAGTCGAGCACAGCCCGAGACCGTTTAACCCGAGCGAGAATTTAAAGCTTCCTCCGTCGTTGTTATCGTATTTTCCGCCGGCATACAACTCGCAGAACACAAGCTGCCAGTTGAATTTATCCTCGATTGCGTTATAGTCTACCGGTATGCCCCTTCCGTGGTCAGTTACCGTTATGGAACAATCCTTGTGGCGAATTATCTCTATCACATTTCCGTAGCCTTCCCTGGCCTCGTCGATAGAGTTGGAAATAATTTCAAAAACGGAATGCTCGCAGCCGTCCAACCCGTCAGAGCCGAAAATAACGGCAGGGCGCAGGCGGACGCGGTCTTCGTCTTTCAGCTGCTTTATGCTTTCATTGTCGTAATTGCTCAGATTTTTCTTCATTTAATCACCGACTATGTTATAATATTACCGTAAAAATTAGACACCGCATAAATCACTTATGAGGCTATTCGGGTCAGGTATCTCGCTCTTTGAATATTCAGCGCGTGATAAAAGCCGGCCGAAATCCCATATCATAAATTAATGAGCCGGAGGCACCATGAAACTTAGGAAAGTTTATCTGGAAATAACAAATATCTGTAATCTTGACTGCGAATTCTGTTCAAAGAATTCACGCAAGCCCGAATACATGAGCGAAGAAAATTTTCGAACCGCCGTCATAAAAATTAAGAGGGTAACGAATCATATATACCTTCATGTGCTCGGCGAGCCGACGCTTCACCCGAAGCTTCCCGATTTCTTGGATTTTTGCGGTTTTGAGGGCGTAAACGTCTCTTTGACGACAAACGCATCACGTATTAATATAATTGAAAACAGTTTAATAAACAAGCCCTGTTTAAAACAAATTAATTATTCTCTTCACAGTCTCAGCCAATACGATGACGGACACAGGACAGAGCAAACTATAAACGAGCTGTGCGGACTCGTTTTGCGTTCAAGAAAAGATGTCTACCATCATCTGCGGCTTTGGAATATCGGAGACGGCAGTGCAAACGGCGAAAACGCAAGGATAATATCCTTACTCGGCAAGTTTTCGGGCAAAACATTTGAAATTGATGAGGAAAACGCGCGAAAAAACGGAAAAAATGTACGTATTTTGCCAAACGTCGAGCTGTGCTTTGACAAAAGATTCATATGGCCGGACGAGGGCGGAAAAGAGCTTTTTACAATAGGGCGGTGCCTCGGGCTTTCGCATGATTGCGCCGTACTTGTAGACGGAACTGTCGTTCCCTGCTGTTTGGATTCGAAAGGCTGTATCAAGCTTGGAAATATATTCCGAGACGAACTTTCAGACATCTTGTGCGGTGAACGGGCAAAAACTATCAAAAGTAACTTTTCAAAACGTATAGTTGGGGAGAAGCTTTGCCGAAGCTGCGGTTTCGCGGCGAACAAGTTCGGCAATTCATGATAAAACCAAGCGTTTTCTTTGTGCATTTCGGCGAAAAAAACCATAAAAACAAAACATGTTGTAGTATGTCGGTAAAACGTGGTATAATCAGTTTAAAGCCGAACGGCACATTTATCGAATCGTATTGGAGGAGATTATCATGGTTAAACTAATCACAGGCAGAAAAGGCGCAGGCAAAACGGGAAGGCTTATCGAAATGGCAAACAACTCCGTTAAGACAACCGACGGACACATTGTATTTATTGACGACGACAAGCGTCACATTTATGATTTGCATTACGATATCAGATTTGTTGAAACGCGCGACTATCCGCTTGCAAACTACAAGGAGTTTATCGGTTTTATCTGCGGCATCCTTTCTCAGGACGCTGATATAAGAGAGATTTATATAGACGGGCTTCACAATGTAATCGAAACTATCGATAACGAGCAGGTTGCAAAGCTTGTTGAACGTCTTAATGAGATGAGCAACAAAGCAGAAGCCGATTTTATTATTTCACACAACTGTATTCCTGATGAACTGCCCGAATCGTTGAAGCAGTACGTCATTTAGGACAGAACTTCGACTGTTTTTCGTAGTTTAGCTCACAGTTGAACTATTGAAATTCGTTGGTTTTAACAGGTACGCGAGGGCGATGCCCTCGCTATTTGTTTCTTTTGAGTAATTGACTTTGGACAGAAATACGGCTGATTTAATCCGCGCACCTCGTCCGCAACGGCCGTTATATGTCTTTGTGCGGAGCGGAATGCTTGCGGTTGTCCCTTGCCGGAGCAATCGTTCGTTAAATCAGCACTTAATTATCTTTGAGGAGTTGGAAACAATTAAGAACACATACGGAAGAGATTTGACTGAAGGACACGTTTTTAAGCAGCTTGCCTCGTTTGCGCTGCCATTCTTGCTTTCGAACCTGCTGCAAGCAATGTATTCGGTTGTCGACCTGTTTATAGTCGGCAAGTATATAGGACCGACGGGGATATCGGCTGTTAATATCAGCGGCCAAGTTATGATGATAATATCATCTCTGATAATAGGTTTTTCCGTCGGAGGAAATGTAATCGTTGCGCAATTCACGGGAGCGCATAACTCGGACGGAACCAAAAAGGCCGTTGGTACGCTTTTCACGATATTTTTGATTATTGCTGCCGTGATGACCGTGTTCGGCCTGACAATGAGCGACCGGATACTCAGCATTGTAAACACGCCGGAAGAAGCGTTCGGGCAAGCTTCGGGCTATCTTAAGATATGCTCGAGCGGCATAATCTTTATTTTCGGGTATAATGCGGTAAGTGCTGTTTTGAGAGGTCTCGGCGACTCAAAAAGGCCTCTGTATTTTGTGCTTATCGCCGCTGTTATAAATGCGATTTTGGACTATATTTTTGTAGCGATATTTGAATGGGGAGTTAACGGAGCGGCAATAGCTACGGTAATAGCTCAGACTGTTTCTTTCCTGCTGTGCGTTATAACGCTTAAACGCAGCGACTTTATTTTTGACTTTAAATGGAAAAGCTTCAAAATCGACAAAGGGATGGCTTCCCGTATAATAAAACTCGGAACGCCGTCGTCGGTTCAGATGACTTTAATGAGCGCTTCGTTTTTGTTCCTGTCTTCTATAGTAAACGAGTTCGGCGTTCCGGCTTCGGCTGCATTCGGAATAGGCAGCAAGGTCGACAATTTTGCGATAATGCCGGCTCTTGCGATTTCATCTGCCGTCTCTTCGATGGTCGGGCAGAATATAGGAGCCGGTAAACCCGAGAGGGCCAGACACACACTGTTATTGTCAATTATCATGTCGCTCGGAATTTCTATAATCGTGTTCATTGTTATACGCATATTCTCGGCTGATATAATCAAACTGTTTATTAAAGACTTGTCCGACCCGACTGCGCCGGAAACAATCGCAATCGGTACAAAATATCTTTCTATAGTTGCCTATTCGTATCTGATCTTTGCGTTTATGTTCCAGTTCAACGGTTTGGCTACGGGAAGCGGACATACACTATTTACGTTACTCAATGTAGTTCTGACGGTTATTGTAGCAAGAATTCCGATTTCGTACCTTTTGGCAAAAGTTTTTGACTATGGGGTAAACGGCGTATTTATCGCTATGACTATCGCTCCGCTCGTAGGAACTGTGTCGGGCATTATATTCTATTTAAGCGGAAAATGGAAGAGGTCAAAGCTTATTAAGAGTGTTGAAGATAGTAAATAAAGTTGAAAACTGACAAAACGAGCTTGCTCGTTTTGTCGGATTCAACTTTATGAGCGCCTTACAGTAACAAAGCAAAAGGGCTGTATCGCTACGATTTTTGAAAATCGTTTTGATACAGCCTCTCGTTTAAAGTTAATCTGTCTTTGCCCGTATCGCAAGAGAAGGATACGCATTTAAATCCAAACCGTGCCTCGTGCCTTTGATATACTCGTAATATCCGCATGCTGCTATCATGGCCGCGTTATCTGTGCAAAAAACAGGCTCCGGCACATATAAGCCGATCCCTTCGCGGGTGCACGCAGCCTTTATCTCGCTTCTCAGGAACGAGTTGCATGAAACACCGCCCGCAAGCACCAGTTTTCGGTAATTGTATTCTCTGCACGCCTGTAAGGATTTTTTCACCAGTACATCTACAAGAGCTTTCTGGAAAGATGCGGCAACGTTTTCTTTCGAGATTTCTTCGTTCATCATCTGCTTTTTGTTTAAATAGTTCAAAACCGCAGATTTCAAACCGCTAAAGCTAAAGTTGAAGCCATCCGAAATCATAGCCCTAGGGAAATCTATCGCGCCGGAATCACCCTGCTTTGCCAAAGCGTCTATGAGTACACCACCCGGATATGTCAGCCCCATTGCCCTGGCGACTTTATCAAACGCTTCTCCCGCAGAATCGTCCATGGTCTTGCCAAGCAATGTGTAATCCCCGTAATCATCGACGCGCATCAAATGAGTATGGCCTCCCGATACTACAAGACACATAAACGGAGGGGTAAGGTCACTGTTAATATAATTTGCATAAACGTGTCCTTCGATATGGTTGACGCCTATGAGCGGTTTTTCAGCCGCATACGCAAGCCCTTTCGCGAACGACAGTCCCACGAGCAAAGCGCCGACCAGCCCCGGACCGTAGGTAACCGCAACGGCATCTATATCGCCCATGCTTACATCAGCCGCTGTCAGAGCTTCTCTGACAACATTGTCTATGTGTTCTGTGTGGTTTCTTGATGCTATTTCCGGCACCACGCCGCCGTATTTTTTGTGTATGAGAATCTGAGAATTAATAATGTTAGACAGCACGGTGCGCCCGTTCATTACAACAGCAGCCGATGTTTCGTCACATGAGCTTTCAATCCCCAAAATTAATAAGTCTTTATCCAAAACACACCTCGTTTTGCCTGCCGAGTAAGCGCCTTATATTGCAACCAAAATGAAAATCGCAAAATTTAAAGCGCCTGCCTTAGTATGTTACAGCGTTTCTTTCCCGCCCATATACGGTTTCAGCGGAGCCGGAATCTTAACCGAACCGTCTTCACAAAGATTGTTCTCCAAATATGCTATAAGCATTCTCGGAGGAGCAACAACCGTGTTGTTGAGCGTATGCGCGAAATAGTTGCCCTTCTCGCCCCTGATACGTATTCCGAGCCTTCTTGCCTGCGCGTCTCCGAGGTTCGAACAGCTTCCGACTTCAAAGTACTTTTTCTGTCTCGGAGACCAAGCTTCAACGTCGATGCTTTTTACTTTCAAATCAGCCAAATCGCCGGAACAGCATTCGATAAGCCTAACCGGTATATCAAGCGAACGGAAGAAGTCGACAGTGTGCATGTACAGCTTGTCAAACCAAGCGTCGCTGTCCTCAGGTTCGCATACGACGACCATTTCCTGCTTTTCGAACTGGTGTATTCTGTAAACTCCCCTTTCCTCTATACCGTGCGCTCCGACCTCCTTGCGGAAACAGGGCGAATAGCTCGTAAGTGCTTGCGGAAGCTCCGCCTTTTCGACTATATTGTCGATAAAGCTGCCTATCATGGAGTGTTCGCTTGTTCCGATCAGGTACAGGTCTTCGCCTTCTATCTTGTACATCATGTTCTCCATTTCGGCAAAGCTCATAACCCCCGTCACAACGCTCTCACGTATCATGTACGGCGGGATACAATATGTGAAACCTCTGTCGATCATGAAATCTCTCGCGTATGACATGACCGCGGAATGAAGCCTGGCTACAGAGCCTTTTAGGTAATAGAAGCCGTTACCGCTTGTTTTCCTTGCACTGTCCAAGTCTATACCCTTTAAGCCCTCCATGATGTCAACATGATACGGAACATCAAAACCGGGAACGACGGGCTCGCCGAAGCGCTTTATTTCAACGTTTTCGGTATCGTCCTTCCCGATAGGCACAGTCGGGGAAATAATATTCGGTATAACAAGCATCATCGTCCGGATCTTTTCGGGCAAAGTGTCCTCGATCATCTTTAATTCTTCCATGCGTGCAGCGATTTTACCTACCTCGGCCTTAACTTCTTCGGCCTTCTCCTTTTCTCCCTTGGAAAGCAGAGCGCCGATTTCTTTGCTGGCGACATTGCGCCTGTTTCTCAGTTTATCAGCCTCGGTCTTCGCTTCCCTCAGTTTTTTATCCGCTTCGATAACCTCGTCAACCAGCGGGAGCTTGTTTTCCTGAAATTTTTTCCGGATATTTTCTCTAATGATGTCCGGATTGTTTCTGAATAAATTAATATCAAGCATGTCTTTCTCCTTTCTCAAGCACAGCTTTTAAACAAATCACCGTCAAATCCTGTTTTGACCGGCGAACAATAATAATATTACTTCGGCAATAAAACATAACAAAACAATATAGAGGCGCAGACAACGTGCAAACAATAAAAAAGCCCGCCCTTATATGGGACGAGTTTATCGCGGTGCCACCCAAATTGTCAAACGCGGTTTGACCTCTTTAGTTCGCTGTAAAGGGCTGCCCTTCGGTTATTAGCCGAGCCTTAACTAAAAGTGGAATTCCCTTTGGCTAGAAAGGCTCGCATCGACCGCCTTTTTTCTGAACCGCCTTTGGGCGTGGCTTTCATAGGCTTTTTCACATTATAACACTATATTTAAAAAGTTCAAGCAGATATTTGCTTTTTTCACGTAAAACGCATGAGAGTTAACACCAAGCGAACTCAAAAGAGATTATTTTTTAAAGAGCCATCAAACTGCAAACAAACTTGGGAAAGGCACAACTAAGGGCAAACCGTTTCTTCTTGAGACTGTATTTTTTACCCAT
>JAVBOO010000027.1:0-28955 GCA_031550435.1 Eubacteriales bacterium | reverse complement strand
TCGGTGAGGTTACGATTCAAAAACTTTTAGCCTGATTTTTTTACCTTGTTTTTACAGGTTTTTTTGTCATGCTCATTTTTTGCTTCTTTTAATTCTGACTGTCGCCTGTTTTTTCTTTAGGAGTTTCCGTGCTTACTCATACATACTATATAATCGGGTAATGTTTACAAGAATCTTATCGCATACAGAATCTTTCATTATATAATTTTCTTCGTTTTGCAATATCACACCAATCCTGACAATAGTTTACAATGTACAACTACATGAAATGCATACAGGCACGCTACTTTATATATGATATCACTTTATTGGTTGAACCACTTCTCAAATTTACAATAACCGGTCCCTGAATAAATTTCGGTTCATCACAATCTTGGCTTTTAAGCATAACAAAATGATTGCACAATATGTCATTGTCGATCTTAATCATATTCATCGGGTCGTAGCCACAAATAAATGCGTTAATTTCCGTTTTTTCAACACTGTGAGAAAAAAAGTTGTTGAATTGTTGCTTCTTTTCAGCTAAATGTCGTTGCAATTCAACTGATAAAATTGCCTCGTCAAAATTAATAATAGGTCTTACTGCCGCGGCATTCTTTGCTGCAAGTCTAAATAGCGGTTGTTCGGTCGTGCCAATAATGTGGTGAAAATCTGCTCCTGCCTGTGCGAGAGTTAAGCAAAAAACAGTACCTGTAAAATATGACATTCTTCGGATATTAAAAAATTGCCCGTTAATCGTCCGCAAAATATCTATATACCCGTTGATTTTCTTGACATATTTTTCATCGGAAATTTGTTTTAACGCCAAACATCCGGCATATTCCGCCATTCCTTCGATTGTTTCGGCACGGTACTCCTGTTCAATATAGTTTTCAATAAGCCCTTCTCTGTACCGACGGGATGAAATAAAACGTGAAATAAATTCCGTTTTTTCTTGAATACTTTCTATTTGATAAGCGCTAGCCAAAATCTGGTTTTCACAGTATTTTATAGTGAAATTTTCGACATGATCCGGATAATCAAGCATTAATAAATCCGATGGATACCGGTTTTCGTTATTTCTTCTTTGAAAAGCGTGAAACATCTCGTGTACCATATCGGAAGCTAATGTTTCAGGATCTTCGATGATTGGGTTATTGACTTTCCATATTGCAATGAAATCTCCGTTATACTCGATGCAAGTATTCCCTAAAAAACGACGGTCATATGGGATTACTTCATTCGGAAGAAAAACATTGTTATTATCGTACAATGCAAAAGAGAATCGATGAAATCCTTTATAGATACTGTCAAAAGAAACTTTATCAAGCATTTCACTAACGCTTATGTATAAATTTCGCATTCGGCTTCCTCCTTACCAAAAATATAAATTTTCTTTTTTTAACTATACGTTTCTTCCGACAATGCTCAGGCCTTCTTTTTCGCGCATCATGTTCACGTAAACCATCAGTTCGTTTCTCGATGATACATTTAGCTTGTTGTAAATACGGCGGTTATGCGTTTTAATCGTGTTGATGGAAAGGCAGAGTATATCTGTTATTTCTTTTGCGCTGTAGCCCTCCATATACAGGTTAAATACCGCGCGCTCGGCCGGAGAAAGCGTTTTAATGCCGGAAACAAACGAGTTATACAACTCGGATACCTCTTCGCGCAAAGCTAAGGATTCCGGTTTTGTTTCGCGGCTCATATCCTGCTGCGCCAAATAGGCGAACAGGTCGTCGATTTCCAGTATGTTTGTTTTTTTGTATTCACTGCCCGGCTTTGTTTTCACCTGTTTTATTGCTCCGAGTACCGGCGATAGATAATTTCTGCTTACGATAAATGAGGCCGCCGAGCTTAGTACAAGCAACATGAGAAGCATAAGCATGACCGTTCTGTTTCGGCTTTGTACCATTGCGTCGAAATCTCCGGACGGGAGCATAACGCACACTGCCCATTCTTCATTTGCGTGAGCGGAATCCTTTGGATAAAGATTAACAGGAGAATACAGTCCGGTGAACGATTCTCCGTTAGGAGAAGTGAAGCTGTATAGCCCGCCGCTTTTGGGTGTAACAGTGATATATTCGCTTGCTGTTACCGCGTCTAGCGAAAAACTTGCCGCGAATAAGGCACCGGAGGCATCCAGCTCATTTCCGTTTATCGGGGCGAGAAGTGAAAAGGCACGGGTATGCCCGGTAGTATCGGGAAGATGTTGCAGCTTGAAAAGCATGGAGCTGATCTCAAAACCGCACACGCCGTATACACTTCCGTCAGACGCAACAAGCGGTACGGTGAGTAAAATTGCCTTCTGATAATCGCCTGCCAACACTTTGCTGCCATTCCAGTGATAAAGCCTGGACAACGGCAGGCTCGACCCTTTTGCGGCCTGTGTTGTAATACCGAAGAAATCGCCGTCAGAAATCGAAAACTCCATTTTCCATTGCGGGAGCATCGTCATATTGCGGCTTCTTGCCAACGCTGCAGGTCCGCGCATAAAACGGATTGAAGGCGTTTCGAGGTGCACGGCATTCGGCTCCATGTTTTTAAGGAAAAGACCGGCGCGGGAATGCTCCGAGTCAAAAAGTGCAGGGTTTACGGTAGCGTCCAGAACGATATACACGCCGCCGGCTCTGCTCTTTTCGAGAGCGGATTGCAATATATCAAAACAACCGTCCAAGAGCGGTTCAAGCTCTTCAGGCGAAGTTTGAAGTTTCGAAAGTGTTTTGCCTTCCCCGGACATAGCTTTTTCAAACTGCTCTGAGAGTTTACCGGACAGGGCTATTCCTCCGAGTGATACAGAGGCAAAATCTTCGTTAATATCATCAGTAATATGACTCAGCTCGTTGGCCAAAAAAGCCCTGTGTTCCCTGAGACCGGCAGAAAAAATACCGCAGGCAAACAAAATCAGAAAGAGCGCTGCCATAACCGCAACAAGAAAAAGAAGGAAAAACATAATCAGCCTGCGCTGCAGCGTTATAACGCTGCGGCCGGTTGCTCTTGCATCTCGCAGTAGTTTAAACAGATTCAAACATTTTCCCCCTTTTTAAATCAATGCAGCGATTTCTGCTCCGAAGCGAGGGTACAAAAGAATATAACGCGGGTTTCGTTATATTTGCTGCGGATAAATTACTTCGGTAACAAAATATAGGAAAACGCCATATTTTGTTGTTCCTCACTAAGAGGAAGTGTTGAAAATTGCGCACAAAACCCACTTTAGTGGGTTGAGCGATCGGTGCTTTCCATTTTCAATGGAAAGCCGCAAGGCGATTTTTCAACATGCCCTAAGACGCAGATACGCCGCATTGTAGCGCTGCGGCGTATCTAAGCGCATCTGCTCGGCCCAAGTAACCGCGTAAGTTTTTCATGCGGTATTTAGCTTCCGCGATAATATTATCTCATTTTTGATAGCAATGCCAGGCTCTCGGACTCAGAATCAACACCTTCGAGAACGTGTTCGCGTCCGTCACGCATAGATTGTTTGATTTTTTTCTCGTAATCCTTGCTCATTGTATCAAATTCGTCAAAGACGGGAGCAATCATGAACTCATATTCATGGTACATATTCGTTGCCGTTACGAGCAACTTTTTAATACTTTCTGCCTCAGTTGTTTCGATTTCTTTTATCATATCTTCTTCAAACGCTTTTTTTGTCACGGGAAGATACCCTGTTGACGACACAAAGCGCATATTTTGCTCAGGCTCGGTAAACCACTTTAAAAAGATGGCGGCAGCGTATTCCTTCCGCTCTGTGCTTTTTGAAACAGCCATGCCGGCACCGCGCTGTAGCGCTACTTTTGACCCGTCTTTAAACACCGGGTACGGCAGGACTGTGAATGTCACGTTTTCCACACGGTTATCCGGGTAGGTAATGGTGTCACCGTAAAAAAGTATTCCGGCAGTCGAACCTGTAGAGCATACAATATCTCCCGTTTTTGAAAGATCCGAGCTGTATCCGTCGGTTACGGCATAACTGCCTGTAAGCGCGGGCAAAACAGATATATCCCAAATGCGTTCGAAAGACGCGGTATCCGTTTTCATCCCATCAGCAGAGACAAACTCGGCACCCATCTGCTTTGAGCCAACCATAGCGATATTGAACCACGAATCGGCAGTAAAAAATGTCTTACCATCATCCGAAATGCCGGGTGTTTGACTGTCTGTCCATTCGAAGTATTTTTGCGCAGCATCAGCTATGCCCTCAAAATCGGCCAGGCTGTCAATCTTTACACCTGTTGCCGCGGAGAAACGGTCAAAGAGCGTTTGGTTGACAAACAAAACTTCGGTTGACTTCGCCGTCGGGAATACATAGAGTTTACCGTCCGGCAATCTCCCTTCTTTAATAAACTGCGGCAAATAAAGGTCTAACTCTGTACTTGAAAAATATGTATCGAGCGGGGCGAGCAGTTCTTTTCCCGCGAGCAAAACCGCCATTTTTGGGTTGAGCGTCACGATGTCGGGCATTTTGGGCGCACCCGGGTCGCCGTTTGCGATCATCGTCAGCTTTTCTTCCTGTTCCTTCATGCCGGTAACAGAAGTAACGCTGATTATGATGCCCTTTTCCTTGCCGACGGTTCCGTTAAACTTGTCGATCAGTTGATCCACAGTGCTTTGCATTTGACCGCCGTAATTATGCCACATGTTCAAAGTTACCGGATTTTTCGGATCCGGCACGCCATCCTTTGCGGAGCATCCGGATAAAGCAGAAAAGAGCAGTACAAGTATGAGTGCGGCTGAAAAGAGTCTTTTTATCATTTGTATTTCCCCCTTAGTTATAATCATCCTGCAAATCACCTTGTTTTTTTGAATAAATCACCCCCGGGATGATTACGGCGGCGCATAAAAGTTGTATGCTATTATCGCGAAAGTTAAATACCGCATAAAATGCTTGCGCGGTTACTCGGGCCGAGCAGACGCGCATCTGCGTCTTAGTGCGGGAATATTTAGACATAGCGTTTCCCCATATTTTGTTGACTAAGTAATACGAAGGAAGTCAAACAGCGCATTTTGGGGTACGACTTCTTCGACCCAACAAAAGCGCGGCATAGTTATGCAGTTACCATAGCTCAATAGGAAAATTATACCATAGAAATCCAACGGAGTCAAAATAAGGCGGTGAGGGGTGTGTCCCCCGAATTCACGTCAAAAAGTCGGGTGGTAAGAGATGGTGACAAGCTTTACCGCACGTTCTTTTGTGATTTGTGCGGCTACGGATACACAGTTGAAACCGGTAATGCCGAGATGACGAAGGAAACGGTTCAAGAGGCCGAAGAAGAGGCGAGGCGGCATTTTAACCTGTGCCACCGATGTCGGAAATGGGTCTGCGACACGCACTACAACGAAGATGTCATGCTTTGTATCAGATGCGCGCCGAAAAACAAAAGTAGCACTGCAAGGCAGATTTGACCGTAGCGCTGCGGCGTATCTAAGCGCGTCTGCTCGGCCCAAGCAGCCTCTTAGGTATTTTATGCGGCATTTAACTTCTGTGGTAATTTAATACAAATCATTAAATCGGAGGAACTATTTTATGAAAAAAATGACTGGTCTTACAATAACGTTACTTTTGGCCGGCTCACTCCTGACCGGCTGCGGCGGCGAAAAACCGGTGAACGGTAATGAGTCCGGCGGAAAAACAACGTCTCCATCCGGTTTTGACAGCTCAACGCCGAGCGAGACGGCGCCGCAGAGCGAAACCGGCTCAGATGCCGTAAAATCAGGCAAGATAGGATACAAACCTGATGAACTTCTTCAAAGTTACTGCGACTATGTATATGGCAAAGGAAAAGAATTTGAAGAGATTTTCAACAACACGGAAGCCCTTATGTCAAAGATGGACTTGGCCTTTGCACTGCTGGATCGTGATCATCTGGCGTTTATACCGACATGTGACGAGTATGGGGGCAGCGGGACAACAATCTTCGGGGATGCCGTAACCAAGAAAACGAACAGTGATGAGACAACCTGGGAGCTTCAAAAAGAAACAGAGAGCGATATGGGTCCAAATTATAAAAAAGGCGACATTGAAAAAATATTTATCTCGCTCAATACAAGGACAGACACACTGTTTACGGAACAGACGCGTTTGCGCGGCAGCAGTATAATAAGCAAGACTGTTAACAGAGTGGTTGCGCTATCTGATGGAACGATACTGAGTGAATACTACTCCGCAGGGCCTGACGGAAAGGGTGAATCAACTGTGACAGTAGCGAGTCTCTTTAAGTATAACGCCGAAAAAAAGGACTTTGAGATGCTTCACGGCGAGTTTATCAATGTCGCGGCGGATTTTACCGCTCCCGAGTGCCTTAATGGCAGTGATTTCGATAAGGATAAGTTTTTGGCCTTTGCAAACGAGGTCGGCACCGTAAAAGTTATTGGTGGAAAATGTGAAATAATAACGCCGTGATATTGCAACGGTTATAATACGGCAGCCATTTAGGATGCATCACTGTCTTAACCCTCCGTGTTCGGTTACAGAGGTGACTGAATCGTCCGCGATCTATTCGGGAAACGTACAATGGCGAAAAACTTGAATTTTTCTCGGCGCAGAAAAAAGGTGCCGTATTACCGCAGAAGCAATACCGTTGCAATCCGTATATGACCAAGCCGCCGAATAGACGGCGTTTAGATAGATTAGGCCTATGCGAGGGAGCGCAGAGGCATGCCGGCTGTTGTTTAGCGAGGGGAAATACAGAGAAAAAGTGAACCAAGCCTCGGCAGCCGGCGTATTTGCTCGGCTTATTACTCACTGAAGTAATAGCGGGCATTATTTGCAAAAGCCGCCGTCCTTCACGTTTTAATCACGAAGGGCGGCGGCTCTGTTTTTGCGGTACTTATAGAGCTGAAACTTTAAGGTACAAAAAACCGCACTTAGCTGCTAAAGCATTATCGTGCGGTTTTTTGATGTGTATAAATTTGTTAATTCGTTTTAGTGCGGATAACAGGAGTTGAACCTGCACGTCCTTGCGAACACTAGAACCTGAATCTAGCGCGTCTGCCAATTCCGCCATATCCGCGCAACATGGAACATTTTATATTATACCGGCCTTGTTGTCAAGTGTAATATTATCTGATATAATTACACACACTTTAATATAGTGAAAGCGGATTTCGGACTAAACAGCCTGCATCCGGTAAAATTTATAGATACGAAGAGGTATGAATGGAAAATTTGATTTTTAAAGAAATGAACCTGTCTAAAGAAATCCTTAAGGCAGTAGAACAGATGGGCTTTGAAGAGGCAACGCCGATACAAAGCAAAACTATCCCGATTATTCTTGAAGGAAAGGACCTAACCGCCCAGGCTCCGACGGGAACCGGTAAAACCTGCGCTTTCGGCATTCCGCTAATAGAGAGGGTCGACAAGAGCGATGACAATATCCAAGTGCTGATAATCTGCCCGACAAGGGAACTGGTTATTCAGGTTGCCGATGAACTCGGTGAAGTAGCAAAGTTTAAGAAAAACATCAGAATAGTGCCAATATACGGTGGCCAGCAAATCGAAAGACAGATTATGCTTTTGAAAAAGAAGCCGCAGATTGTTGTCGCAACTCCGGGCAGAATGATGGACCACATGCGCAGAAAGACTGCGAAGATTGACAAACTGAGAGCCATAGTGCTCGATGAGTGCGATGAGATGCTGAACATGGGCTTCCGCGAGGATATAGACGAAATATTGTTAAGCGTTCCGAAAGAACGCCAGACCATACTTTATTCCGCAACCCTATCCAAGGAAATCATGAACATAACAAAGCTCTATCAAAAAGATGCCGAGTTTGTCAGGGTTACTCATAAAGAACTCACTGTTCCGACTATTGTTCAATACTATGTCGAAGTCAAAAACAAGAACAAAATTGATGTTCTCACGAGGATAATTGACGCTAACAACTACAAGCTTTGCCTTGTTTTCTGCAATACGAAGAAAATGGTTGACGAGCTTACGAGCGATTTAAACACACGGGGCTACGGTGCCGAGGCTTTGCACGGCGATATGCGTCAGATGCAGCGCGACAGAGTAATGAGTCGCTACAGAAAAGGTCTGGTCGAAATCCTCGTGGCAACGGATGTTGCAGCCAGAGGAATTGACGTTGATGATATCGAAGTAGTGTTCAACTTTGATATACCGAGCGATGAAGAGTATTATGTTCACCGTATCGGAAGAACGGGCAGGGCGAACAGAACCGGTATAGCATATACCTTTGTTGCCGGCAAGGAAATATACAAGCTTAAAGACATAATGCGTTATACTCACGCGGCCATAACAATGGTTAAGGCTCCGACGATAAGAAATGTCGAAGAAGTAAGACTTGAAGGCATAATGACCATGGTCGAAAGCATTATTCAAAACGGTAAGCTTTCGCGGTATATTGATTATGTCGAAAAGATAGTTGCAAACGAAGCCAACGACTATTCATCTCTTGATATTGCCGCGGCGCTTTTGAGCATACAGCTGGGAACTTCCGAGGACAATGAAGAAGAGCCTGATGATGAACCCGCAGAGGAGTTTAAGCCGAGCAAAAAAAGGAAGAAAGACCGCTTCGGAAGTTCGCATGAAGCGGGGATGACAAGACTTTTCATTAATGCCGGTACTCTTGACGGTATTAAACCGAACATCATCGTTAAAATGGTTGCCTCATCTTCATCGATATCAGGCCACGAAATAGGCGCGATAGACATCAGGGAAAAATTTTCGTTCTTTGACGTGCCGGATGCCTATGCCGATGAAATAATAAGTGCTTTGTCGGGAAAGGTTCACAATAAGCGTAAGCTTAATCTGGAAATAGCGAACAGGAGATAGTTATAGCGTTTAAGCCAAAATTCCGCGTAAGTATTCTATGAGGTATTTAACTCGCACGGCAATATGTAAAAATTCTACCGCGGCAATGAAGTGATCCGGAGCCAACGGAAGGATTGAGGCATAGTTATGTCAAGCCCGGACTAAAAAACAACTGTTTTTAGTCCGGGCTTTTTTGCCTTGTTACATGGATACCAGAAATTTCAAGTATTGTTTTGAAACCTATTCTGATGCTTTGAAGTTATATACCGGTCGGATCTGTTCGATAATATCGGCGGTTGGCGTAATTTGAGTCATAATTTCGTCGATGCTCTTATAAGCCATCGGCGATTCATCAAGTGTTTTTTCAATAACACAAGTTGAGAATACTCCGCTCATTTCAGATTGGTACTGATCCATGCTCAGCTGTCGAAACGCCGCGGCACGGCTCATCAAACGCCCTGCTCCATGCGGCGCGGAAAAGTTCCAGTCGGGGTTGCCTTTACCGACACAAATCAGGCTGCCGTCGCGCATATTGATTGGAATGAGCAGTTTTTCTGAGGCTTTGGCGGAAACAGCACCCTTACGCAAAATCATCTCATCTGTATCAATATAGTTATGGATAGTCGTAAAATGCTCTGCATCTGTCAGCCCCATTTCATGAAGAATTACCTCAACCATTGCCTTACGGTTTAATACCGCAAATTGCTGAATGATTTTCATATCATGAATGTAATCTTCAAATAATCCGCCTTTAACATATGCTAAATCCTTTGGTAAATCAATGTGATTTTGTGCCTTAAGAGCTTTTATCGTATTATGGATCTCTTGAAAGCGGCCTTCGGCTTTTAGCCGCTCAATGGCAGAGTCGATCATGTGTTTTGCGTTGCCGCACAAGGTTCGAAAACCCTCGTCTTGGTAATATTCCGCAACCTCGCAACCCAAATGGCGGCTACCGGAGTGTACCACTAGATATAATTCACCGGATTCACTCTTATCCACTTCAATGAAATGGTTGCCGCCGCCAAGTGTTCCGATGGAATGAACAGCGCGATCAAGATTCACTTCATCTATACAGCGAAGCTCTTTGAGGTCAATTTCTCTGCTCAGCGGATGAGTCTTTTGGCGTACTTCAAAACCACATGGGATAAATTCACGGATGACAGCATCCAGCCGCGAAAAATCAATTTCTGTCTCGTTGAGCTTTACTGTTTCCATACCGCAGCCGATGTCCACGCCAACCATGCCGGGAACAACCTTATCAGAGATCGTCATCGTTGTGCCGATAGTACAGCCTTTTCCGGAATGTACGTCCGGCATAATGCGGATTTTGCTGTCCGCAAACTCCGATTGGTCACATACAGCTTTAATTTGGCTTGCAGTACTTTCATCAAGTGTTGCCGCAAAGCAAAGCGCGCTGTTGCATTTCCCTTCAATTTTAATCATGTGTTATCACCTTTATTCCAATAATATCTGCAATTTTGCGAAGAACGCAGTGAGGATCATTATCGCTAATCAGCCGATAGACAATAATCTGTTAAACGGTATTATTTCGGCAACAAAACATAGAAAAACGATATGCTTTGTTGTTCCCTCGCTAAGCTCGGATACACCGCGACGTAATTAATAACCGCCGCGTCAACTCTATTGCTCAGCGCCGGTGTCACCCTGCACTACTCCGCTTTTTTGACCGCCCTGTTAAAATATAAACAGTAAATATACAACCCCACCGTTATAAGCAGAATAAAAAAGTCAAACATCGCTATATTAGCTCCCAAAATATTCCACCTGTTTTCAAAGGAAAATGTATAAATAAGCAGCAGTATATCCGCAAGGACGGAGACTAAAGAAAAATACGCAGCTAGCCTGTTTAGCAGTAGCAGAAGCACGGGGGCTATTAACCCGCAGGCAAGATTAATTATCCAAACCGCAAGCGGAAAAATCGGATAGTCCGTAAAATATATCAGCACGTCATCTCCATAACCATGGGAGGCGTAATAACCTGCGTTATGCGATAACATCATAAAAATATCGTAAATGCCCATCGAATAAATAAATATCATAAACAACGCTACTATCCATAGATGCCACGGTCTTTTATTCATATTTCCCTCTTTCCTTATATGACCCTATCCCAATAACATTACATTTACGCCTACGAAAAGCAATAAAGTAGCAAGCAAACATAAGTAACCCGAGATACGACTTTTTGTGCCTCTCATAGCGGACTAATAGTCTGCGAAACCGATTAAACGTTGTTTTATGGTATCGCGTAAAAATTGCGCACGAAACCCGCTTGTCCGGTCGAGCGTGTTGCCGCTTCCAAGCGCCATTTACTGCAGCTGCAGCGTTGCCGAACGTTAAAATAAATACTCTTTCACATTTTATAAATATTCACGTTGTCTACAGTATATCATGCAAGAAATCATATGGCAACAAACTATTGAGGCGTACAGATGACAACAAGAAGTACCTAAACAGTTTATTAAATTTGTGTGTTTTTGTTCGAAAAATTCAGCTTTTTATACCGGGAACACAAAATGCCCTGCCGGTACGTTGCCGGCAGGGTTAGTTCAACATCTTTTCGCTCTCTTGCTTAAACACCGCTTAGTGAGCTTCTTCAAAAGCAATGCCGACACAATCTTCAACCGGCAGTGAAATAACGATACACTTTGCTTCCGTCGCCATACCGCAGTTCTTGCTGATGGCCTGCATCAGTTCTTTTTTATGCTCTTTGGGGATTACAATCGAAATTATCTCTTTTTCAGATTGAAGAGAAATTCCGAAAAATTTTCCTGCGTCATCTATGCCGGTTCGTCTGGCATTGATTATTGTTCCGCCCCTTGCTCCCGATGAGCGCGCGGCTTCCATAACCGCATCACTGTAGCCTTGGTTTACAACTGCCAAAACCAACACAAAATGAGTTTCATGGTTACTCTTTTCTATTGCTTGCTCCATGTGTTCTTGCCACCTTTCTCTAAAATCGGCAAAAAGCTTGTCGAATGTATTTGAAATTATCGCGCCAACGCTCAAAATAGGTACTACAAACGCAATACCATTGCCCGGTTTCACAATTTCCATGCTCTCGGCAATAATAGAAAGCAGCTGGCCGGATTTAAACGAAGGAATCAAGCAGGCACAAATAGTTTTTTCAGTCCCGGAAAGACCGAACGCTTTTAAAATTTCGGAATTTGCGGTTCCCATTGCGTTGCACTTGTACTGAAACAGCACTTGTTTTCCTTGTAAAATGTTGAGCAGTTTCTCGCTGTTATCGCGGTCAACGATTATGACCAGAAGCTTTGGCACTATATGTGGAACCGTTTCGTTACTGTTCATCACCGTCCACCTCCTCATATTCAATAATTTCGTCGTTCAAATCATCAGGCGTGGTTGTTTCGGCTGCCGGAGTCAGATTCTTCTTATATGATATACCCATAAGCTGGATTGCAATTAACGGAGTCAAAGCGACCATTGCGACCAGGCCGAACGCATCAAGCATGATCCGTTCGGGATTTATGCATGCGCCGATTGCAAACGGGAGTAAAAACGTCGATGTCATAGGGCCGCTGACTACCCCGCCGGAGTCAAACGCTATGCCGACGAATATTTTCGGAACAAAGCGAGTTAGTATTATCGCTGCGATATAACCCGGAATCAGCAACCAGTAAATCGATATTCCCGTAAGCACCCTTACCATTGAAACAGCGAGAGACACAGCAACACCGACCGACAGATACCTCTGTACCGCCGCTCCCGTTATCGCACCGAGTGAAACCTCTTCAACCTCTTTTTTCAGTACATGCACTGCCGGCTCCGCCGCAACGATAAAGTAACCGATCACGGCTCCCAGCGGTATGAGAAGCCATTTTGCCGAGCCGGAAACCAAATCCGACCCCAAGAGCGAACCCATCGGGATAAACCCGACGTTTACACCTGTCATAAACATAACAAGACCGGCGAAAGTATAAACCAATCCTACCAAAATTCTAAGAAGCTGACGTTTGTGATAACGCCTTGTAATCAACTGAAAAACTATCATCATTAAAAGTATCGGCCATAAAGACCGGCAAACCTCAATAAAGTGGTGTGGAATATTTGCGGCAAACTCGGCTGTAACATCGTAAGTTATGGCGATTTCAGGCATCAACGGCCGAACATAATCCATGCTTTCCGGCTGAAAGCAAATCCCAAGAATGAGCACGGCCAAAATCGGACCGATGCTGCAAAGCGCTACAAGCCCGAAACTGTCATCCCGAGATTCTTTATCACCGCGGATTGATGCCAGACCAAGGCCCATGGCCATTATAAATGGTACGGTAATCGGGCCTGTTGTGACTCCCCCCGAATCAAACGCGACCGCCACAAAATTTGTCGGAGCAAAAATCGATAATATAATCGTGATTGCGTAGCAGATCACCAGCATTAAAGACAGTTCTATTCTAAATATTATTCGGAATATGGCAAACAGCAAAAATGTCCCGACACCGCCCGCGACGGCAAGTATCAAAGTTAAATTCGGCACGCCCGGCACAAGCTGCGCCAGAACCTGCAGATCCGGCTCGGCTATCGTAATAATAGCACCCATTAAAAAGCTGACGACGCCAACAAGCGCAAGTTTTTTTGTCTTTGTCATGGTGACACCGATGTCTTCTCCAAGAGGAATCATTGCAATATCGGCACCCATCGTAAACAGACCCATACCGATAATTAGTAAAACAGAGCCGACTAAAAAGAGCATCAGAGTCCCTACCGGCACAGGTGTGATAAAAAGGGTCAAAATAAAAACGAGCACCGTTATAGGCAAAACCGAAGACAGAGCTTCATGCATGGTCTTTTTTAGCTTTATTCTCACTGATTCACCTCGATTTATGTATATTTTGGACAATTGTACCAAGCAAGTATTCAAATTAGCCCGTATTGATGATTATGCCTGACACCCAAAATAATGTCAAGCGGAGTCGGCTCGAATCTATTACTTCGGTAACACGCTATATTTTGTTATTCCCTCACATACCGCACATCCCGTCCGCAACGGCCGTTATACGGCCTTTGTGCGGAGCGGGGTCTTGGGCTTGTCCCTTGCGGGCTTAACCGTTCGATTAAATCAGCACTTACCAAATTTTTGATAGGTGTAGATTTCCTCATCCTCATGTGATATATTACTTCTGAAAATTGCGGCAGATTCGCTTTTCTGTCTGTGCGATATTACAGAGGAGGAAACTTTTTGGACGTTTTGAACCAATTGTTTGAAGGCTTTAGGGATATCGGCATCGGCAACATTTCGATGTTTGTAATCGGCGGTGTGCTGATCTACCTTGCCATCAAGAAAGATTATGAACCCATGCTTTTGCTGCCGATTGGCTTTGGAGCGATACTTGTCAATTTGCCGCTTTCAGCGGTTCTCGAGTACGACGGCACGGAAGGCGTAATGTCTATACTCTATAAAGCAGGCATAGCCACCGAGCTGTTCCCGATACTTATTTTTGTCGCTGTCGGTGCAATGATTGATTTTTCGCCGCTGTTAAAGAACCCAAAAATGATATTTTTCGGCGCGGCGGCCCAGTTCGGTATTTTCTTCACGATTATTGTAGCGCTTCTTCTCGGAAAGTTTTTCCCCGGCCTTGGGATGAATCTCAAGGAAGCCTCTGCCATCGGCATTATAGGAGCAGCCGACGGCCCGACTTCAATTTATGTCGCATCAAAATTCAAAAGCGCTTTCGAGGGCCCGATAGTTGTCGCGGCTTATTCTTATATGTCGCTAGTTCCGATAATTCAGCCTCCTGTCATTAAGCTTTGCACGACAAAATCAGAACGTATGATACGCATGAACTATGAAGACAAAAAAGTATCTAAAACAGCTTTAATACTTTTTCCCATTGCAATTACGGTTATTTCCGGCATCATTGCTCCAATCAGCGTTCCTTTGATCGGTTTTCTGATGTTCGGCAACCTGATACGCGAATGCGGCGTTTTGGAAAGGCTGTCAAAATCGGCTCAGAACGAGCTTGCAAATCTTGTTACTTTGCTTTTGGGTATTACCATAGGTTCAAGAATGCATCACAGCGCTTTCTTACAGCCCATGACATTGTTTATTATGGGCTTGGGGCTTGTTGCGTTTATATTCGACACAGTCGGCGGAGTGTTTTTTGCCAAATTATATAATTTGTTCGCAAAAGAAAAAGTAAACCCGATGATTGGCGCGGCCGGCATTTCGGCCTTCCCCATGTCATCGCGCGTTGTACAGAAAATGGCAAAGGCCGAAGACCCGACGAATTTCATTCTCATGCAGGCGACAAGCGCGAATGTTGCCGGCCAGCTTGGCTCTGTTATAGCCGGCGGTATTATTCTTGCGCTTGTACCTTATCTGCTTTCGCGTTAGGAGGGGAAAAGATGAATGAACTTACACTTGCATTAGAGCTCACCGCATACGGGATAGCCACCGTTTTTGCCGTTCTGTTTCTGTTTTTTGCCGTTATTTGGTTTTTGAATAAAGCTTATCCCAACAAGGAGGACGACGAATGAAAAAGGTAATGTTTACCGAAACCGTTTTGCGTGACGCAGGCCAGAGCCTTATAGCGACACGGCTGCCGTACTCGAAATTTGAAGCCGTACTCGAAACTATGGATAGGGCCGGCTTTTATTCCCTCGAATGCTGGGGCGGAGCAACATTTGACACCTGTCTCCGATATTTGAACGAGGACCCGTGGGAGCGCCTGAGAAACATCAAAAAAAGAGTGAAAAACACAAAACTCCAAATGCTTCTCCGCGGTCAAAATATACTGGGCTATAAACATTACCCCGATGATGTCGTCAGAAAATTCATAGAGCTTTCGGTTAAAAACGGCATTGACGTTATAAGGATTTTCGATGCACTTAACGATTTAAGAAATGTTGAAACATCCGTAAAAGAGGTTATAAAACACGGAGCAGTCGCTCAAGTCGCCATATCCTTTACGACCTCTCCCGTTCACAGCCTTGAAAAATTCGCAAAGACTTGCCGTCAGCTTGAGGAGATGGGCGCGAGCACACTTTGCATCAAGGACATGTCCGGCATCATGAGTCCGCGGGAATGCTCCGAACTTGTTACGGCCATTAAAGAAAGTTCGAAGCTTCAGCTTCACTTGCATACGCATTGTACAACAGGGCTGGCGTTTATGACATATCTCAAAGGCATAGAAGCCGGAGCGGATGTTGTTGACACCGCAATTTCATGTTTCTCGGGCGGTACGTCTCAGCCCGCGACGGAAACGCTTGTTTATACGCTTGGTCAAATGGGTTATGATACCGGAGTGGATATGGCCGTACTGAAAGAAATAAACGATTTCTTCAAACCGATTCGCGATGAGTATCTTGCAAACGGTGTTATGGATGCAAAAGTTATGGGTACCGAAGCCGACGCTTTAACATATCAGGTACCGGGCGGCATGCTTTCCAACATGATTTCGCAGCTTAAATCGCTTAACTCAATCGACAGGCTTAACGAGGTGCTTGAAGAAACACCGCGCGTCCGCAAGGATTTGGGCTACCCGCCGCTCGTTACGCCGACAAGCCAAATGGTCGGCGCTCAGGCCACAACAAACGTGCTTACCGGAGAACGGTATAAGAGTGTTTCAAACGAGGTTAAATCATATATACGCGGCGAATACGGAACACCCCCCGGAGATATCAGCGAAGAACTCGTAAAAAAAGTTCTCGGTAACGAAAAGCCGCTTACGGGAAGATATGCCGAGACGCTTGGTAACGGTTTCGAAGCCGGTAAAAAAGCGGCGGGAAATTTGGCAAAATGCGACGAGGATGTAATGAGCTATATAATTTTCCCTCAGGTTTATGAGAAATACGCGAAAGCTAAGGCCGAAGGCAAAAATGTTGCCGCTCCCGTAACGGAAACGAAGGCTGAGCCAAAAACCGATTCAAACGAGGGAAAAACCACTCAAATCAGCTACACAATAGAAAGGCTGTGACGCAATGGATACTGTGCAAATAGTTTTAATAGTATTGGCGCTTGCCGGCCTGTACCTTCTGTTTACAATCGCGGCAAGACTTGCCGATATCGCCGGTATACTCGGCAAGCAACTGAAAGCCCTAAATGAAAATATGAATAGTATGCAGCTTAATCCGCCGCATGAACAAAATATTTTGCCCCCGGCTCAAGTTGGGGAACCTTTGTCCGAATCCGGCAGCTGTTTTTTGACCGGTGTTGACGAGGAAACCGCCGCTGTTATAATAGCGATAATAACAGAGCAGCACCCGGGTGAAGAACTAAAGTTTATTTCGATAAAGGCGCTGTAGTCTTATACAAGGAGTGTAAACTAATGAAATATAAAGTAACTGTCAACGGAAAAAGCTATGAAGTTCTTGTAGAAAAATCAAACGCAACTGTGCTTGGGGTTACTGCCGACGCCCCTGCTCAGGCCGCAGCCCCCGCAGCCGCTAAAGTTGCGCAGCCCGCGCCGTCTCCCGCCGCAAACGGCGGAGACCCGGTAAACGCGCCTATGCCCGGAACAATTAACGATATAAAAGTCGCAATAGGCGACAATGTTAAAGCCGGCCAGGTACTTCTGATACTCGAAGCTATGAAAATGGAAAATGAAATCGTCGCCCCCAAAAACGGAAAAGTCGTCAGCATTTCGGTAACAAAAGGCTCTTCCGTAAGCGCAGGAACAAGGCTTATGGGACTGGAATAAAAATTTAAAACCGTCCAAGCGAAGCTTGAACGGTTTTAAATTTAACGCCCGACGTCCTACAGTCGTTTAAGACTGATTTTGTCTTAAAGGACTGTATCAGCAGATCCTCGGCAAGCCCTCGCCTCTTAATGGCCGGAGCTTGCGCAACCCTGATACGCCTGTTTTTAAGAACACTCCGCTTCCGTTCTCCAAAAAACCGACTATAGCTGCGTTTTCACCATAGCGGCTATTTTTGATTATATCCAAAGCCTGAACAGAAAACTCTTTGGGAACGATTATTAGCATTTTGCCTTCGTTAGCCATATGAAGTAAATCCAGGCCTAAAATACTGCAAAAGCCCTCGACCTCAGGATTAACAGGGATAAGCTTTTCATCGATAAGTGCTTTTAAGCCGCTTATTTCTGTTATTTCATTCAAGACAGTCGCCAGACCGCCGCGTGTTATGTCACGCATACCGTGAACGGGTATATCCCGGGACATGAGATTTCGTACAGACTCAACCAGAGGGTTGGTATCGCTTTTTATCGAGTTATCTATTCCCAAACGGCGGCTCATTATACAAGCGTGGTGATCTCCGATGTTTCCGGAAACAATGATAACATCGCCCGCGCGGGAGCTCTTGAAGCTTAACTCTTCATCTCCGATTGTCCCGACTCCGCTTGTATTAATGTAAATACCTCCCGACCCTTCAACCACTTTTGTGTCTCCGGTTATTATTTTAACACCGGCTTCTGCGGCAGCTTCCGCCATAGAAAGAGCGATTTTTTCCAGTTCTTCAAGCTCAAAGCCCTCTTCGATTATAAAAGCAGCGCTCAGATACTTAGGAGTGGCGCCGCTTGTAAGAAGGTCGTTGACTGTTCCGCAAACTGCAAGCCTTCCGATATCGCCACCCGGGAAAAAAATCGGTTTCACAACATAGCTGTCCGTTGTAAACGCTAATTTTCCGTTGGCAGTAAAAACTGACGCATCACTCATTTCCGCGTTAAACTCATTTCTGTATGCCTTCAGAAAGACAGATCTGATCAACTCGGAGCTTTCCAGTCCGCCGTTGCCGTGACTTAAGTTAATTTTCATGATTCACCAACATTTTCACTTCCGCCGTAATTTTATTCCGCATTGTCATACCATATCCCGCATGACCCTTCGGAAGAAACCATGCACGCGCCTATCGGGTTATCGGGCTTGCAAAGTTTGCCGAAAAGCTCACATTCGGGCGGGACTATCCTGCCCAGTATAACTTCTTTGCACTTGCAGCCGCTCGGCTGCTTATCTTCGAAGTTGCTATACTGAGGGAAATCCAAATGCCTATACTCATTTTTTAAAATCAAAGCGGAATTATCAATGTAGCCCAGACCGCGCCAAAGCGCGCCTGCTGCTTCAAAATACTTAGCTATTTCGTTTGTGGCTTTTGTGTTGCCGTTTGCCGTAACGACACCTGTGTATAAGTTATCCACCCTGTATTGCTCTCTTTCATGCATAAGGGCGATGCAGCTGACCGCTCCGATTATCTGTTCCGGAGAAAAACCGGCGATGACAAAAGGCTTTTTACTTTTACGGCAAAGCTCGGAATAAGCTTCGCTCCCAATTATAACGCTTACATGGCCCGGGCAAATAAATCCGTCTATTTCTTCGTTTGCGCATATAAACTCAAGAGCCGGCAGCATGGTTTTAAGCGCTGTACATAGCCTTAGATTTTTTATTTTGTTGCGGATAATATGATTTATCATAATCGCATAAATCGGTATGGTCGTTTCAAAGCCGACAGCAGCAAAAACAAAATTTACGGCAGGGTTATCCATCGCGAGTCTTATGGAGTCGAGAGGAGAATAGACCAAGCGCACATCTGCGCCCAGAGCCTTGGCCTCGGCAAGTGAAAGCCTGCTTCCTTTAACTTTTAACATATCCCCGAAGCTGAGAACGCAGTTTGCTTTTTGTAAGGAAAAGTCCACCAGACTGTCAATATATGCTGACGGCGTAACGCACACCGGGCACCCGGGCCCCGAAACAAGCTTGATAGACGGTGAAACAAGGCTGTTTATTCCGTTTTTGACAATGCTTGATGTATGGGTGCCGCATACTTCCATTATTTTTAGATTTTTTTTATAGTTTTTTAGAAAACTTATATATTTGTCAAGCTTCACTTTTATAAAGCTCCTCCAACGTGTCGAAAATCCCTTTAATCTCCTCGGCAGTCTCCGGGTTTACTATTTCGAGCGCAACACCGGCATGAACAAGCACAAAATCACCTGCTTTTGGCTTGACGAGGCTTGTATCGACAACGAGTAAATTGCCTTTTACCGAAACTTTTGCTTTGTTTTTATCTTCGTCAACCTCAACGATTTTTGCCGGAACCGCAATACACATTGTCTAACCCCTTTCGCAAAACCCCGCGATATAGGCCTGTCCTAGAGAGATGCCGCCATCATTCGGGGATGAGCAATTATTAATATACGTTTTCAGGCCGATACCGCGCAGTCCTGATAAAGCTTTGTTCAGAAGAAGCCTGTTTTGGAAAACCCCTCCCGAAAGAGCGACTTTTTCGATTTTTTCGGCCAAAGAAATTCTCTTGCAAACATTTACTATCATTTCCGCGACAGCATTATGAAACGACAAGGCAAGCGCCCGGTTGTTGCAAGCTCTTTCATTGTACAAAGTTTCGATAATTCTGCCATAATCTATTACAATCTCATTGTTATCTTCGATTATTTCAAAGCAAAGAGGACGCACCTTAGAGGGATCGGCTTTTTCGGCTTCGCGTTGCAAGAGAACGGCGCTTTCGCCTTCGTAGCTGTTTGTAGCGCTGATATTTAATATAGATGAGACAGCATCAAACAATCTGCCCATGGCGGAGCTTTTAAAGCAGTTAACATCAGCGTCAAGCGCAGCCTTTATCAAATCAGCCCGGCCGTCAAACTCAGACGCATTATTTATTCCGCATTTCAAAAGTATGCAAACCGCTGTTTTCTTGGCATCTTCCGCCGAGCTGTCGCCGCCGAGAAGCTTAGCGTAACCCATATGGGCGACCCGCCTCATCTCTGCCTTGTCGCAAACAAAAAACTCTCCGCCCCAAATATTTCCGTCATCTCCGTATCCCGTCCCGTCAAACGCAACCCCGATGCATTTTTCATATATTCCGTGTTCAGCGAAAACAGAAGCAATATGGGCTCGATGGTGTTGAACATTTAAGACGGGTAAGCCAAAGCTTTCCGCAAGCTCCGAGGAATAGTAGCCTGGATGCAGGTCTTTCACCACAAACTCGGGAGTAATATTAAAAAGCGCTTTAAAGTCCTCTATTGCCTCACAGTAGTTGTCAAATACCCCACAGTTCTCAAGATCGCCGAAATTTTGGCTTTGATAGGCGAAACCGTTTTTCGCAAGACAGAACGAGGACTTTAAGTCTCCGCCCATCGCCAGAAACTGAGTTTTCTCTGGGCTTTGAAGTTTGACCGGCTTCGGTACAAATCCTCTGGAGCGCCTTAGTGCTTGAATATGGGTACAATCTATTACTTGAGTGACCGAGTCTTCAACACATCTGAGTATTTCACGGTCGTTATATAAGACCCCGGAAAAAATGTCGTTGTGCCGGTTATAATAAAGCTCCAATGCATCGTCATTTTTAATCGTAATCGGGGAATTGCTGATGTTTGCACTTGTCATTACAAGCGGGCTTTTTTCCTTTAGTATTATGTGGTGAAGCGGCGTATACGGCAAAAAACAACCGCAGTTGTTGTCGCCTTTTAATACAGACTCGGCAAACACCTGTTTTTTAAGCTTCAATATTACTATCGGCATTGCTTCACTTGTCAGAAGTTTTTTTTCGGTGTCAGAGAGCTCACAATATTCGCTAATCTGCTCCACATCCGTAAACATAAGCGCGAAGGGCTTGTTATCCCTCCCCTTTATCCTTCTGAGCTCTGCTGCAGTCGTCTCGTTAAATGGTGTGCAGGCAAGGTGGAAACCGCCTATGCCTTTAATAGCGGCTATTTTATCGGATTTTAACTCGCATATAATCCTTTCGAGCGCTTCTTCGCGCTCATATTTATCATTACGAGCAGCGAAAATCAATTTTGGGCCGCAGTTGTTGCAGCATGTTGTCTCCGCGTGAAAACGGCGGTTGCCGGTTGAGCTGTATTCGCTTTTACACTGCTCGCAAAACTCAAACTCTTTCATGGATGTGTTAACCCTGTCATAGGGAAAACTTCCGAGTATGCTGAAACGCGGCCCACAAGCGACACAGCTGTTAAAAGCGTGCCTGTATCTGTTGCTCGCCTCGTTAATCTCTGATAAACAATCGTGGCAGGCAGGTAAATCGGGAGAGAAAAAACGATTGCTCGAACATTCCCCTTCGGAGCTTTCGATTATCCGAAACACATTAGCCGCAAACTCAGGTACATCGCTGATTTCCTTGCTTTCTATGCTTGCCGGACCGGGTTTTTCATTTTCAAGCGCAGCCATGAATAATTCCATGTCACAGGGCGTTCCGCAGGCTTTGATTAACACGGAACCGCCTTCGTTTTGCACAGTCCCCGAAACGTTATATTTTCGAGCCGTCTGATAGACAAAGGGACGAAAACCGACCCCCTGCACTATTCCCGCCAAAACTATCGATTTAAACACGAAGACGCTTTTTTTATTATCCACTCGGACACCTCTTTAAAGCCAATACCGCTCTTGCCGGACACTCTGAAAACAGGGGCGCAGGGGTTAAGCCTTCTTACTCCCTGTAAAAAGCTGTCTTCGTCAAAATCAATATGCTCGATTAAATCTGTTTTGTTTAGCAAAATTATGTCTGCTTTTTCAAACGCAAGAGGGTATTTATAAGGTTTGTCGCTTCCCTCTGTAACACTTGATATAAGCAGTTTGATATGTTCGCCTATGGCAAATTCTGCGGGACATACCAAATTCCCGATATTCTCAATAAAAAGATAGCCTTCTTCAAGCTCAAAGCTCCGAATTGAACCCTCAATAAGCGGAGAGTCCAAGTGGCACGCTCCGCCGGTATTAATCTGCACAGTCTCGATTCCGAGAGCGTGCAGTTTTTTTGTGTCGATATCGCTTTCAATATCTCCTTCAATTACAAAGCACTTTCGATCCAAGCGCTGAATCATATTGACAAGAGACGTTGTTTTCCCTGCGCCCGGTGCGCCCATAACATTTATAGTAAAAACACCCTTGTCAGACAAGAGTTGATTAAGTTTCGCCGCAATTTCTTCATTCCTGGCATTTACGGCTTCCATAATTTCTATTTTCCTTGTATCCTCTTTCATTTTGTCCCCTTTTAATAAGAGCATTTTATCGAAGCGGGTTTCGTGCGCAATTTTCGACACTTCCTTATGCTCGATACTTCCTTATGCAAAGTCGTTTAAGCCCAACCGAACTTAAACGACTGCATAAACCCGGCATATGCTTGATGTCAATCACGAAACTTCTATCGATTCCACATAAAATTCATTGCCGATTTCTGTCGGCTCGCCTTCTCCGTCACAGCCATCCGAAATGCAAGAAAACGAAAAAGGCTTTCTTTCAAACAAGACACCGCATTTTTTGCATTTTAGTTTCGGTTTGATTCTTTTTATTATCAGAGCAGCGCTTTCACACATGCTGCCCTTGGCAATAATATCAAAATAAAGAACGATACTGTCTGCAACCAAACCTGAATTGTCACCGACTACAAGCGTAACTTGCGTGACTAGCTCCGAGTCACTCTGCTTCGCCTGCTGTTCGGCTATCTCTATTATCCTCTGCGTTATCCGGTATTCGTGCATGTACGACCACATCCTTTGTAAGTTCGCTCGAGGCATGTGAAAGCACATTTTTCATGGCGAGACATTTTTTTGGACATGATTCAACGCAGCAATTGCAAAGTATGCATTTAAAGCGCTCAATTGCCCAGGTTTCTTCGGCTTTTGTAACGCTGATCGCATGCGTCGGGCATTTTCTTTGACAGATGCCGCAATATATACAACTGTCGATATCAATCGAAACCTGTCCGCGGACAAGAGGCTGATGTTCGATAGCCGTAATGGGATATGTCGTAGTCGAGCTTTTCTTAAATATGCTCGCCAATATTGTTTTATAAAATTGAAGAATAGCCATTTTGCCCTCCGAATAACACTATCTCTCCGTACAGCTGATACAAGGGTCTATAGTCAGTATCAACACAGGCACGTCTGCAAGTTCGGAACCTTTAAGCGTTTGAACAAGCGCGGGTATATTGGCAAAAGTCGGGGTTCTGACCCTCATCCGGTCAAGAAATTTTGATCCGTTGCCTTTTGTGTAATAAATAACCTCGCCGCGCGGCTGTTCGAGCCTGGCAAAATACTCTCCGGACGGATTGCCTTTTACTGCTGTTTCAATAGCTTCACCGGCAGGCATCATGCTGACGCACTGTTTGATGATACTTATCGACTCAAAAACCTCGCGTATTCTGACTTTTAACCTTGCAAAACAATCTCCGTCTTTTTCGACTGCCGTCTCGAATTTCAGATACGGATATGCTCCATAGACCTGTTGTTTTCTGATATCCGTATTTATCCCGCTTGCTCGAGCCATCGGCCCGACCGCCCCAAGATCGAACGCGTCCTTTTCGGATAAAACCCCTACCCCCCGAAGTCTCATTATTACGGAACTGTCTTTGTTGAATGTATCGGAGATAGCCTTGAGCTCTAATTTAAGCTTATCAACGGTTTCGTCAATCTTTTTCAGACGCTCGGAATCAATGTCCTTCCTTACACCGCCTACTTTACAGACAGAAAAAATAACACGCCCGCCTGTAGTCATATCAAAAATATCAAGAATTTCTTCTCTCAGCCGCCACGAGTGCATGAAAAGGCTTTCAAAACCGATAGCATCGGCAAGAAGGCCGAGCCACATTATATGACTGTGCATTCTTGAAAGCTCCGCCCAGATAGTCCTCAAGAATTCGGCTCTATCCGGTATCTTTATACCCATTTGGTTTTCGATTGACATGCAGTAGCCCATGCCGTGCATAAAGCTGCATATACCGCAGATTCGCTCGGCAACGTAGACATACTCTATATAATCCTTTTTCTCGACCAGCTTTTCGAGGCCGCGATGTATAAAACCGATTGACGGTATAGCCTCAATGACCACCTCATCCTCAAGCACAAGGTCAAGATGAATCGGCTCGGGCAGCACAGGGTGCTGAGGGCCAAACGGAATTATAGTCCTTTTTCCCATTATTTCACCTCTTCCGTATTCTCTGCCAGACCGGGCTTGATGTTAAAAGGCGTTTTTACAGAGGTTTTATAGAAATTTCCGCCAAAGTCCGGGTTGATATTCATAATATTTACGCCGAACAAATCCTTCATTTCGTTTTCGTATATATATGCATAGCTATATTGGCTGCTTATGCTTTCTACTCCATCGCTTTCGTCGGCTTCAACGCGAAAATTAACCAAAGCGTCTCCGTCGGCAAAGCTATATATAAGATCAAATTTTTCCTTTTTTGTAACGGAAATCTGAACGAGCCTATGCCCTTTCGCCTTCATCTTCGCTGCCGTTTTTAGCAGATCGTCTTTGCTTATTGCAGTGTATGTCTGAAGATTATCCATTTTTTCTTCCTTTGTTTTCGTGTTTTTATGTATTCTTTTTGCATTCTTTTCCATTTTGGAGCCTATTTTATGGTCTCAAGCGCCTTAACAACACCTTCGATTATGGACTCCGGTCTTGCGGCGCAACCCGGAACATAGACATCAACAGGTATTACTTTATCTACTCCGCCAAGTATGTTATAGCATTCCTTGAATATCCCGCCTGTTGCGGCGCATGCACCTACTGCCACGACTCTTTTCGGATTCGGCATTTGGTCGTACAATTGCTTGACTACATCTTTATTCTGCTCATTTATGGAGCCGGTTATCAAAAACACATCTGCATGCTTCGGGTTACCGGTATTTATCATCCCAAAACGCTCGATATCAAACAAAGGCGTCAAACAGGCAAGAACTTCTATATCACAGCCGTTGCAGCTGGAGCCGTCATAGTGCAAAACCCATGGGGATTTCTTTACAAAATTCATATCTCACCATCCGACAAGCAATATCTTATTGAGGCGACAATTAACTTATTGGCTGAAGAACTTGCCGCCTCAATCCCACTTAGCCCGCAAGGCGGTATAAGGGGGGATTAAACCGCATGGTTTAATCGGGAGATCAATAAAACAAACTCAGGTATAACAGAGTTACACCGCCGCAGATACCGGTAATTAACCAGCTTTGCTTAAGAGCGGTTTTCCATTTTATTCTGGCAAAAGTATTATCGATCAATATCTCAAAAAAGTAAATCAAGAGCGCAATTACAAGTGCTATAGCTATGGAAAACGTGGCTTTATATACAAAAAATATGAACACCAGACCCAAAGCAAAAACAGTTTCAAACCAGTGAGTTACCTCCACCATTGCAAGGCAAACGCCGGTAAGCTCTGTCGTTATGCCTTTAACCAACTCCTGATGCCCGTGATGCGACATGCTGAAGTCGAACGGCGATTTTCTCAGCTTGATAGTCAAAACATACACCAGGCCGATAAAAATTAAAGGGATCTTGAGGACTATCGGCGAACCGAGTTCGAACACTTTGCTAACTTCGAAGCTGCCCGTCACCTCATAAATGCCAAACGCACTCATTAAAATCATCGGCTCATAGCACATTATTTGTATCATTTCGCGTTCCGCTCCGACAAAGCTGTACGGAGAATATGACGAATAGCCGACTATCACAAAAAACACACAGGACAACGTGAATGCAAAAATACAAAGCAGAATGTCAACACCCATTAAAAACAGCACTACCGTGAAAATGCTGAAAAAAAACGAAAACGTGACATAAAATCTCGTTATGGAGTTTACTGTCGTCGCTTCTTTTTGCAGAAGCTTTATAACATCATAAAACGGCTGAAGAACCGGAGGCCCTTTTCTTCTTTGCATTTTAGCTGATATTACACGGTCAATTCCTGTCAGCAGACCGCCCGCGACAGCGCCGAAAATTAAGCAGGCGCATATTTTGAGGATAATGATTACAATCCACATTAAAAAATCATTCCTCCTATTATAATACAAAATCCCGTAATCAATATGCCCGCAGAAAGAACCTTTGTTTTCCCGCTCCAAATTTTTTCGCCGAAAATGTCGTTAAGATACAGGTTTTTAAGCTCAAACTTGACATCCTTACCCATGCTTCCGTGGAAACTCTCGTTGTCACCCGTATTTTCACCCGACAGATAAACCGAAGTTCGCTTGACGCGGTATTTTCTGTAAAGCGGTATGAGCCCAATCGGCATTAAGAACAGTATACTTATCATACCCTTGATAATTAAATCGTCCGCTTTTGATATCATTGTCATAAAATCAATATACATATTTTCATCCAGATACGGTATTATGAACGAACCGGATATAATAGGGTAAAAAATGCAAACTATTATTACAAGTCCTGCCAGACAATAGAGGCTGACTTTTTCGTCTATACGCATAATATATTTTTGCGGTTCGGTCACATGGGCATTCGCGACCAAGTTCCCCATCCACTTAGTCCAAAAGAAAAGCGTGACTGTACTTCCGAACGCTACAAAAAGTAATATCAGTGCATTCCCGGAATCAAGGAAAGCCTTCATGGCCGCCCACTTCGATATCAGCATGCCGAAAGGTGCCAGGAACATGCCGGCTATGCCTATTACCAGAAACATTGTAAGCACGGGTGATATCCTGTAAAGACCGTCCATATCCTCGACATCCCTGCTTCCGAGCTGATGCTCGGTCGAACCCACGGTTAAGAACAAAAGGGATTTGGCAATAGCATGGAAAACAACAAGTAAAATTGCAGCCCAGAGTGACTCGGCTGTGTTAATCCCCGCACAGGAAACAATCAAGCCCAGGTTTGAAATCGTTGAATAAGCAAGTATTTTTTTTGCGTCTGACTGTGAAACCGCAATGAACGCGGCAACCAAAAAAGTGATTATTCCTATAAGTGAAGTCGTTATACCCGGAATGTTATTTCCAAGCTGCGGCGAAATCCTGATTATCAGATAGACACCGGCCTTCACCATCGTCGAGGAGTGAAGCAACGCCGAGGAAGGAGTCGGCGCGACCATTGCGCCAAGCAACCATCTTGAAAAAGGCATCTGCGCGGCCTTTGTGAGTCCGGCCAAAACAAATAACAGCGTAGCAAGCATCACTGTACCCGAGTTATGGCTTAAAGCCAGATAGCTGATAAAGTCACCAACACCATAACATTGAGCGATTATAACCAGACCCAGCGTAAAAGCAAGGCCGCCGCCAACATTTATCGTGAGCGCAAACAGAGAATTCTTTATTGCTTCTGCCGTCTTGGTATAACTAATCAATATAAACGAGCAGAACGATGTGATTTCCCAACAGAACAGTATCATAGACATATCGTTAAATATAACTATGCCGAACATAGCCGAGAGAAAAACAAACAAAACGGCAAAGAATATGTTTCTTCTGTCTTTAATCTCTTTATGATGCCTGTGATAGTCTTTCATATATTCGACGGCATAAACACATATCAAGCTTCCGATTACTCCGATAATAAGTATCATCAGGAGAGAGAAGCGGTCGATAAATATGCTGCTTTCAATATGCATGGTACGAGCCGGGCCGAACTCGAAGTAAAAAACGAGCAGAATCTGTACTAAGGCAAAAATCCCCACTAAAGGAGACTTTCTCTTAAATGCTGTATAAATTATGTATGCAACCATTAGCACTTCAACAGCAAGAACCACCGTTTTCAGCCATTCAAACTCAAAAAGATCAAATGTAACTATACTGTTGAAGTAGTTCATAACAAAGCAAACCGAAATCAGCATACAAATGGCCGAGGCGCTTCTGACAACCAAGGCATAGCTTTTTTGCGACTTGAGAAACAGTGAAATAAACGCAATTATTAACGGAAAAATTAATAGGATTACAACCGGCATAATAACTCATCCTTTCGGCAACGCAATGATTCTACCACATTAATTTCCTAATTCAATACTAAAACACAAGATTGTGCATAATTACAGCTTGCATGAATATCATATGTCATGTTTTGCTTTATTCCCTATTTTTCGTTACTTTATTTGTAGAATATGCCATGGTTTTGCCGTGTGAAAAATCTGTCATTTTAGCTTTCCCGGGTGCTTTTTAAAATCCCCCTTCAGGCAATCTATTCGCCGTTTACCGGGCACTGCGGAGGTCACATCATGGAGCTGACGTTCTTTAGAAATCTCATCAGCATGCGTTTCGTTTAAGCTTTTCGCATCACCCAAAACCGTTTTGCATAAAAGGCTAAACCTGTTTCAAACAGCGGTTTATGTTTTACGCGTTTGTGTTTTCTTCGCTTATTGTTTATAGTAGCTTGACTGTAAGCGCGCATAAAGAATGTCAAAAACCTGCATGAAGAATGTCAAATAATACCTTCTGCTTTTTCAATGAAAATTTCAATTAAAATAATAGGGAAATCGGAGTAAAACATACCCCCGATTTTTTTATTGTTTTTGTATA
>JAVBOO010000005.1:0-127903 GCA_031550435.1 Eubacteriales bacterium | reverse complement strand
GCCGTCAGCGCTCAACTGACAGCTCTTCGTGCACGGTGATGGGCGCCATGATTCATGTCAAACGCCCACTACCAAAGGATTTTGGCGGAGGAGGTGGGATTCGAACCCACGGTACCATCTCTGGTACACTCGATTTCGAGTCGAGGCCGTTATAACCGCTTCGATACTCCTCCCAATATATGGAAGCCGAGTTATGCTTCCACCAACTACCGGCTATTGCCGGGAAGTAGGAAAGAAAATAGGAAAGAAAATTCTTTCCACCCGCTGAGTTGCCAAACAAAGAATCCAGTAACCATGCGGGTTTGAGGCACTTTTTTGACCGCATACAGAGCAGCATTTCGAGTCAGCCCCGTTATGACCACTTCGATACCTCTCCATGTAGGAATTATTCAATTTTACGGCATTGTCACATGATTTCGAGTTAAGGCCGTTACAACCACTTCGATACGCTTCCTCGTTATGAAGTCGAGCAGATGACAAAGTCACTGACCGCATATACTTTCTTATCTGCTCTTGTTTCGGTAAAAGACAAGTAACAGGATAAAAAATGTAACGTGTTTTCCGCATACAGTTATGAGCGAAGTAAAATCGTTCGTTTATATACACATTTCAAAAACACAGATATCATTATAACATAAAAAACGAATTAGTAAAGAACTTTTTTAAGGTTCTCGGCATTTTGCCAAATCGCAAGTTAAAATGCCGACTAAAAGCAGCACAACATAGGTTTGTACTTTGCGCTTCCTCCCGGATGGGAGGGGTAAATTTTCACCCTTCAATCTCATCTGCGAATTCACAATATTACCGCGGAAGAAAAATACCGCATAAAATACTTAGGCAGTTACTCGTGCCGAGCAGGAGTAATACCCACAAAAGCACTAGCCCGTTAACTCGTCCGCCAGCTTATCCGAGTATACGGTCAGTCTTTCAAAGTCAATTGAGTCAATATAAATGCTTTCGATTCGATCATGTAATTTCCGTGATAAACTTAAAGAGCGAGATGCGTTTTTTAAGAGCATTTCCATTAGTGAGCTGTTTTCTCGCAGTTCATGCTCGATATGAGCCGTACTGTCTAAAGCGGAGCATTCGGACAAATAAATGTCGGTGTGAGGACTAATTTTGCAGTTATGTTTATCGTTTATTGTCGCAAACGCTTTGTTCAGTTCGGGTATGATAAGATATTCGGGCTTGTTTGGATTGATGGGGCAATAAAAGCTTTCGGTATACAGTCCCGATGCGTTTGCGGCTTTTTGCAGTTCGGACAGAATTATTGCGGCTCCCATACCGTCTTCGGCATGAAGCCCCGTTATTTCGTAATTACCTACTATTGTATCCGCGTAGCTGATATTGCCGTCGGGTGTGATAGCGCCGGCAAAGAGCCTGCGGTTTTTTTCGACTTTTTGAGGCTGCTTGGGAAGTTCCAGCTTTCTCCTTAACTCGGAGCATAAAACATTGAGCTTCGGCACTGATACGCAGCCTTCATAAAGGCTTGAACTTATGGCGTTTATGCTTCCCGCGGCCGCCAAGTATCCGTAGGCAACGGCAATAGGTCTTTTTTTGAGGGCAAGTATATTTCTGATTTCATCGGTAAACGGTAAAACTTTTGCGCTGTCTATAAAATCCGCAAAGTTGACGATAATATCAACAACGGCGGGTATTTCCGGGTCGCAAACATGCGGCGCGGTTCCGTCTGTCAGGCTTAAACCCTTTTCGTGACAAGAAACGGCATCAAGGCTTGAAGCGTCGTTCGAACAGTGGAATATGTCAATCGAGTAGCCGTTGTTTTCAAGCTTTGCGGCAACTTTTTTAAGGAAAGTACTTTTTCCCGAACCTGACGAGCCTTTTAAGAATACTCGTTTTTTTGCTTTTTCAATAGGAAGTATGTTGTCAAACAGATTGTAAAAACCAAGCGGAGTATTTCCGCCGGCAAAAGCATGTCTGGTCATATCGGATTCCCTTCCTATGAAATCAAACCAAGCTGCTGCATAGCGGCAAACAGTCTCTTTCTGTTCTTTTCTTCCATTGCGACAAGAGGCAGCCTCAATTCATCCGAACATAGCCCGATAAGCTTTGCGGCATGTTTTACGGGAATCGGGTTTGTTTCGCAAAACAGCGCTCCGCAAAGCTCTATAACGGATATTTGCAGTTCGGCGCTTTCTTTTACCTTGCCTTCGAAAAACAGTTCGCAGATATCAGACATTTCCTTGGGAAGTATATTCGACAATACGGATATCACTCCTATACTTCCGAGCGATAGAAACGGTACGACTTCATTGTCGTTTCCGCAGTATACATCGAGAGTGTCTCCCGTCAGCATCCTAGTTTCGGCGAGCGCGCCGATATTGCTGTTGGCCTCTTTTATAGCTACGATATTATCATGCGCCCCTAATGCCATGTATGTTTCGGGCAGTATGTTAAGCCCGGTTCTTGAAGGAACGTTATAAACTATCACGGGCTTATTCGTTGCTTCCGCTATCGCGAAATAATGGGCCTTGATTCCTTTTTGTGTTGTTTTGTTGTAGTACGGAGTTACAGCCAGCAGTCCGTCCGCCCCTTCCGCAGCCGCAAATTTTGAAAGCGATACAGCGTGCGAGGTCGAGTTTGAGCCGGTTCCCGCTATCACCGGTATTCTTTTGGCCGTATGGTTTATAGTAAAAGCGATAACTTTTTTTTGTTCTTCTTCCGTCAAAGTTGAAGCTTCTCCGGTCGTACCGCAGACGATGATGGCCTTAGTATTGTTTTGTATTTGGAAATCGATAATGCGTTTAAGAGCGGAAAAATCGACACTTCCGTCTTTAAACGGCGTAACTATCGCTGTTCCCGAACCCGAAAATATTCTTTTTTTCATGCTAATCCCTCCAATGAGCAACCGAAAATAACCGCTTTTCGATAAGAACTTTCGCTTATCGAGTGTCTCCACATTTTCGGAAACAGTTATAGTTGTTTAAGCCCAAAACGGTCTTAAACGATGTCGGAAATTCTGTTAAAGCTTTTTTTGCACAGCTTACCTGCTTTGTCAAGCTTGTCGTGAATTGTGTTTAACGCATTCTCCACAATGCTCTCTTTCAAAATAAGGCTCAGCTTTGACTCTGACGAAGACGAGAGCAGTATCTCCGCACCTATCTCTTTCAGTGCTTCATAGACAACAGCTGCCGTTTCCGTGTCGTAGGCTATACCTGTTCCGATCACTGAAATCTTTGAAACGCCTTCGCTTAAAGAAACTTCGGTTATAGTATTTTCCGCTTGCTTTGAGTCAAAAAATGACCGGACTTGCCGAAAAGAAGATGCGTTAAACGACATGTTGACACTTAGGTCTGCGTTGCCGTCTGTTACGGTAATAATGTCCGGTGCTATATCCGCTTCGAACATTTTCAGCATTAGCTCAGCCAGCGCTTTTTTGCGTTTTATCTTCAAAGCGGCGATAAACGTTTTTCTGTCCGCAGTGATGCCTCTGACAAATTTGGATTCGAGAGACGAGCCGCAGGTGACAAGCGTTCCTTCTCCGCTGTTAAAGCTTGATTTGACAGTGACTGCCAGCTTGAATTTCTTTGCGAGCTCAACCGAACGGTTGTGAAGCACCTTTGCCCCCATAGAAGCCATTTCCAGCATTTCGTCGTAACTGATCTCTTTGTGTCTTTTCGCCGAAACTATAATTCTCGGGTCGGCCGTAAAAACACCGTCGACATCTGTGTATATCTCGCAGGAGTCCGCGTTTAAACTTGCCGCGAGCGCAATTGCGGTTGTATCGGAAGCTCCTCTGCCTAAGGTTGTGACTTCTCCGTACTCATCTATACCCTGAAAACCGGCTGTTACGACTATGTTTCGCTTTTCCAGCTCTTTCATAATTCTGTCTGAAGATACTCCGAGAATTTTCGCGTCTCCATAGCGGCTGTCTGAGAAAATGCCGGCTTGCTGGGCGTTCAGCGAGACAGCAGGCAGGCCGAGTGAATTAAGCGCCATTGCCACAAGTGCAATAGATTGTTGTTCACCGGTTGAAAGCAGCATATCAAGTTCGCGTTTCGAACAGTCCGCGCATATTTCCTGTGCTTTTCCGATTAAATCGTTTGTTGTGTTCCCTTGAGCGGATACGACAACTACAACGTCGTTTCCCCCTCTGTAAACATTTGCGATGCGTTTTGCGACGTTAAGAACTTTTTCAGCGTCGGCTACTGAGCTGCCACCGTATTTTTGAACAATAAGCATAATATCACCCCGGTATGGATCTTTACGCGGTTACTTAAAAAGTTCCGCTATTTGCACTGCGTTTGTTGCCGCGCCTTTTCTGAGTTGATCTCCGCAGCACCAGAGTATCAGACCTTTTCCGCTTATGTCGCTCCTTATTCTTCCGACAAAAACGCTGTCTTGACCGGATGTGTACAAAGGCATCGGATATATACATTTTTGGACATCGTCAGAAAGCGTTACACCGGGAGCTCCCAAAAGCAGCTCTCGGGCTTTTTCGGGTGTTACTTCGTGTTCGGTTTCCAATAAAACAGATACGGAATGGCTTCTTATTACGGGAACACGGACGCAGGTTGAAGCTATTTTGATTTCGGGAGCGTGAAGTATCTTTCTGCTCTCGTTTACAAGTTTTAATTCTTCTTTCGTGTAGCCGTTATCCGTAAAATCGTCTATTTGCGGTATCAAATTATGAAGTATCTGATGCTTCAGATAAACGGGAGAAAAATCTCTTTCCTCCGAATATGCCAATGTCTGCTCGTTCAGCTCGTTTACAGCCTGTTTACCCGCGCCCGAAACGGCCTGATATGTTGATGTGACAAGGCGCTTTATTCTCGAATGTCTGTGTATCGGGTTTACGGCAATCAGGGTAATAATCGTTGTGCAGTTGGGGTTGGCGATAACTCCGCGATGAAGATACGCGTCTTCTTTATTGATTTCGGGTATGACGAGCGGAACACTCTCGTTCATTCTGAACGCGCTGCTGTTGTCTATTACAATCGCGCCTTTTTCGGCTGCGGTGGGCGAATACAGTTTGCTCGCCTCCGACGGAGCGGCGTTAAGCACTATGTCTGTATCTGTAAAGTTTGCCTCGGACATGCCTAGTGCAATAATATCTGTTCCGTTGAACTTAAGTTTCATGCCCGAGCTTTTTTTCCCCGCATACAGTGTAAGTTTTTTGACGGGAAAACGCCGCTCCTCCAGTATTTTTATCATCTCTTGCCCGACAGCGCCTGTCGCTCCCAAAACAGCTACATTAAACTCTTTCATAAACTCACTCCGTTCTAACGGCGAACAAGTTGAACTTTATCGCCGATACATTACGCCGCCGTCTTCCCGGCCCAAGTAACCGCGTAAGTATTTTATGCGGTATTTATTGAGGCGCAATTAAATCATTCGCAAATTTGTCGCCTCAATCCCCCTTAGGCCCTCAGGGCCGGTATAGAGGGGTGATTAAACCGTATGGTTTAATCGGGGGATATTAACTTCCGCGGTAATATACGATTATATTATTCGTCAGGGGCTCCGGTTGTCACCTTCCCGGAAATTTTATCAATTCGGAAATTATTACCTGTCCTTCGCATATACTGCACTATTACGGCGGAAGGTGATGTTTATGAGGGGAGTTATTATTAAAGACGATGAACGTTATCAATATACCGAAAGCTACTTGGTATCAAAGGGATATGAATTCGCGGAACCCAGATCTGCGCCTGAAAAACTCGACTTTTTAATCTTTCCGTTTAAAACAGAAATTGACCAGCGTTTTTACGACAGCAATTACTTTAAGCGGCTTAATCCCGAGACGCCGGTTTTTTCGGGCGTAGAAAAAGCTTACATTTCAGAAATGTGCAAGGTAAACGGTTTGAAATACTATCCAATGATGCAGGACAAAGACGTAAACGAAAAGAACGCGATACCGACTTCGGAAGGTGTGATTTCATACCTGATAACAAATAGGACAGTGCCTGTTTGCGGAAGTAAAATACTCGTGGCGGGATACGGTGTTTGCGGAAGTGACTTGGCAAGACGTTTAAAGGCTCTCGGAGCTGAGGTTTTTGCGCTTGTAAGAAACGAAGAGAAAAAACGCATGGCAAGAAAAGATTCCGTAATTCCTGTTTTTATCGAAGAATACGGCTGTCATGTGTTCGATGTTGTGATTAACACGGTTCCGGAAAGGGTATTTACCGATAAAATGCTTGATATGCAAAAAGGCGCTTTATTCGTTGACATAGCTTCCAAGCCTTACGGTTTTGATATAGAGTATGCGAAAACGCTGAACGCGCAATCGGCACTTCTTCCCGGCATACCGGGCAAGTATGCCGTGCGCTATGCCGGAGAGCTGCTGGGAAAATTTATCTATGATAAGAGGGGATAATATGTTAAACGGTAAAAGAATAGGCTTTGCCGTAACTGCATCGTTTTGTACAGTTCTGAGCATTTTGGACTCCATGAGGTCTTTAAGGAAAAGCGGAGCGGAGTTATTTCCGATAGTGTCGGATAACGTGTATAGTCTTAGTTCAAGATTCCACGACAAGACAAATTTTCTTTTTGACATCGAGCAAATAACGGGTCGTGCACCTGTACACACCGTAGCCGAAGCCGAGACTTTCGGGCCGGATAACCCGCTCGATATACTTGTCATTGCTCCCGTAACAGGCACAACTCTGGCAAAACTGGCTTACGGTATAAACGATAACGCCGTTTTGATGACTGCAAAGGCGACACTGCGAAACGGCAGTCCGCTTGTGTTGGCTCCGTTCACAAATGATGCGCTTGGAGCATCGGGTATGAATATAATGAAGCTGTTAAACACAAAAAATATTTTCTTTGTGCCGTTCGGCCAGGATAATCCGGCGAAAAAACCCACAAGTATGACAGCTGATTTAAGCCTGCTTGAGGATACAATAACATGTGCTCTTGAAGGTAAACAAAGGCAGCCGGTGATTATTTCTCACTAAGAATTGCGCACAAAACCCGTTTGGCAAGTTGAGCGAGCGGCACTCTCTATTTTTGACGGAAAGCCTCAAGGGAATTCTTCAACATGCCAAGAATTTGCCGCTCAGAATTGTGCTTGACACAAATATGCTCCTATGGTATATTATTACCTGCTTGCAAGCTCGAGTGGCGGAACAGGTAGACGCACAGGACTTAAAATCCTGCGGGGTCAAACCCGTACCGGTTCGATTCCGGTCTCGAGCATAGCACGCGCGCGAGTGGCTCAGTGGTGGAGCATCGCCTTGCCAAGGCGAGGGTCGCGAGTTCGAATCTCGTCTCGCGCTTAGATTTGAATATGGCCTCAAGACGGAATCAAGCAGTTTGGTAATCGGCTTTACCGATTCGGAGACTGCTTGATTTTTTTGTCGATTTTTTTTCGAAAGAATATATATTTGAAGCAGCGTGTGATATAATTATCAGAGGTGAGCAAGTCAGGCAGTCGCGCCGAAAAGCCGAACGGCTGCAAACGCTATTGCCGAAGTATTAAAATCTGAATGTGAGACGAGAGGAAATAATGCCAAACAGTACAGAGGAGTTTTCAAACGGCTTCGTCCCGCTCCCAAGCGCGGTTGTAATGCAGTATGCACACTCGACAAGCCCCGCCTATTTGAGCGTTTATATTACCGCTTACGGTTTGTTTTATATCAACGGCCGCTGCGATGTATCCGAGCTGTCGGTCTTGGGTATGCCGCATGATTTTGTTTTAAAGGCGCTCATGTTTTGGGAAGAAAAGGGTCTTGTTACCGTCACATGTGCTGATAATACATATAAGCTTGAGTTTAGCGTTCCGGGAAAGCAAACTGACGCGGCAAACGCGGATTCCGGTTGTCACCTCGAAAGAATCAAGGATGCGAGACGCCCCGTTTATTCGAACGAGGAGATTTCGGTTTTCAGAAAAGGCAACAAAGAAATCGAAGAACTGATAAAGCTTGCCGAGCAAAGTATAGGCGAGCCGTTAAAGGCGACTCAGGTTAATCTTGTAATCGGGCTTTACGATTGGTACGGCCTGCCGTTTGACGTTACAAAGGTTTTAATGAATCATTGTGCCTCAATCGGCAAGTTTGATGGAAGGTATGTTGAAAAGATAGCGCAGGATTGGTCGGAGCACAGTGTTTTGACGGAGGAACAGGCAGAATCCAGATTGAAACTTTTCAGTGTCTACGGCAAAATAATGTCTATGATGGGAATGTCTTCTTCAACGGGAGGCACGGCGTCACAAAAGGCATGCATGGACAGATGGCTCGGAGAATACGGTTTCCCTCTCGTTATAATTAACGAGGCTATAGAACGAAGCTCTATGGCGACAACAAGGCTGACTTTCAGCTATGTAGAAAAAAAACTCAAAGCTTGGTTCGACGAGGGCGTCAAAACGCTCGAAGACGCGGAACGAGCCGAAAAGAACGGAAAAGCGCCCCGGCGCGGGAAAAAGCACGATTTTGAAACCCGCGAGTGGAACGAAGAAAAAGTTAAGGATATGATGGCGAGAGAAAGAGAGTACCTCGCTTCAAAGTTATTGAACAACGAAGCAAAGGGTGAATAGATTGTCCTCGGTTTTCGGCGACATTATGAAACAGTACGGCGACATCAGACGCATTAACAAGTCAAAGGCGGAAGCAAGAAAAAATGAAGTATACAAGCAGGTTCCGCGCATAGAAATCATAGACAAGCAACTGTCTCTGACCGGTTTGAAGGTTGCAAAAGCAGTATTTGACGGCAGTATAGGCGACAAACGTCAATATGTAAAGGATTTGCAAAAGGCAACGGAGAGATTGAATGCCGAAAAGGCGGCGCTCTTGGAAGCAAACGGTTATGCCGAGGATTATCTGAGGGAGTTTTTTAGCTGTTCAAGCTGCAAGGACACCGGTTTTGTCGCCGGTCAGAAATGTGACTGCTATACAAAAAAACTGATTAACAGGCATTTTGAAAAGTCCGGGCTCAGGTCTCGCGCTCAAACGGAGCGTTTTGACACGTTTAGAATCGATTTTTACCCGGAAGAGCCGGACAAAAAGTTTGGTATTTCTCCCCGGGCGAACATGAGAAACATTTTTGACTACTGCAAACGATATTGCGAGAACTTTTCGGATGATGCAGAAAGCCTTTATCTCTACGGGAGCACGGGCCTTGGTAAGACGTTTCTCTGTAACTGCATTGCGAACGACATTCTGGCGAAGGGCAAGTCGGTGTTTTATCTGTCGTCCTTCAAGCTTTTTGAAATTTTTGAGAATCAAATATCGTGGAACGAGTCGAAAGAGGATTTAAGCGAACTTTACGAACTGATTTTTAACTGTGATTTGCTGATTATCGACGATCTTGGTACGGAGTTTTCCACAAAGATAACCGATTCGGAATTCTTTAACATTATCAACATTCGCCAAAACAATTCGAAGCCCGTTATCGTTTCTACAAATCTCGGTCAGCTCGATGTTATCGACAGGTATTCGGAGCGTATCGCGTCAAGAATTTTTGGCTGCTATATGCTTTTGCACTTTGTCGGAAGCGATATAAGAGAAAAGAACAAGTACAAGCAATAAATTACGGATAGGAGCTTTTATGAGAGTTTACGGTGAGGTAATATTCGACATTTTGTATCTGCTTTTTGTCATAACGCTCGGATTGATAATGATAACAAAATCGCGCAGCGGGTCTGTCAGGAGGCTTTTCGGTTTTGCTGCCCTCATACTCGGTCTTGGAGACGCTTTTCATCTTGTTCCGAGAATGTATTATCTGATTACGTCCGGCGTGACGGAAAATAACTTTTTTCTGGGTTTCGGAAAGCTCGTCACATCTTTAAGTATGACGGTGTTTTATGTGTTGCTTTTTGAGGTCTGGAAGAGATTCTTCAATATAAAATCTCACAAGCTCGATATCACGGTCTATGTTTTGGCCGCGGCAAGGGCAGGGTTGTGCCTTTTCCCTCAAAACGAATGGTTTGCGGTTGAATCTTCGCTGGTATGGGGCATTATCAGAAATATACCGTTTGTTGCCATCGGCGTTGTCATGATATATCTGTTTTACGTTAAAGGCAGGAACGACAAGCATTTTCGATTTATGTGGGCTGCAATATTGTTTTCGTTCGCGTTTTATATCCCCGTTGTGCTTTTTGCGGGTACCGCGCCGTTAGCGGGTATGCTTATGATACCGAAAACGCTTATGTATGTATGGATAGCGGTGATGGGCTACAGCGTGAGAATAGGATAAGAATTTTTTAACGGTGATTTTATGAATGACAGTTTAAAATTTACACATTTGCATGTGCACTCCGAATACAGCCTGTTAGACGGTTCGTCTAAAATCGACGAGTTGTGCGAAAGAGCAAAAGAGTTGGATATGGACGCGATTGCCATAACAGATCACGGCGTTATGTTCGGAGTTATCGATTTCTATAAAAAGGCGACAAGTATCGGTATAAAGCCGATAATAGGCTGCGAGATATACATTTCGTCGGGGTCGAGGTTTGATAGGGAAAATTCGGATGATAACTTTTATTATCATCTTGTTTTGCTCGCCGAGAACAACGAGGGCTACAAAAATCTTATAAAAATTGTTTCCATCGGTTTTACAGAGGGTTTTTACTATAAGCCTCGCGTTGACGTTGAAACACTGAAAAAATACTCGGAGGGCATCATCGCCCTGTCGGCCTGCATTGCGGGACCTGTCGCTCATGCGGTTTTAAACGTGTCCTATGACAAGGCGAAGGCTGTCGCGCTGATGTATAACGATATATTCGGCAGCGGAAACTTCTTTCTCGAGCTTCAGGACCACGGTATTCCCGAGCAGAAAACCGTGAACAAGGCTCTGGTCAGGATAAGCCGCGAAACCGGCATAGAACTTGTCTGTACAAACGACCTGCACTATGTTAAGGCAGAAGACGCAGACGCTCACGATATTTTGCTGTGCATTCAGACAAACCGCAAGGTCAGCGATCCGGATAGAATGCGTTACGAAGGCGGACAGTTTTATCTTAAATCCAAAAAGGAGATGCTTTCGCTTTTTCCTTCCTTTCCGGAAGCACTGGAAAACACTCACAAAATATCCGAGCGCTGCAACGTAACTTTTAAGTTCAACGAGTATAAACTCCCGACATTTAAGCTTCCTCCGGGAGAGAACAATACATATGCATACATGAGGAAACTCTGCGAACAGGGTCTTGCGGAGAGGTATCCTGTCATTACCGACGAACTGACTTCAAGGCTTGATTATGAGCTGGAAACAATCAACGAAATGGGCTTTGTCGATTATTTTCTTATAGTTGCGGACTTTATACGCTACGCCAGGTCGGTCGGCATTATTGTCGGGCCGGGGAGAGGCTCCGGAGCGGGAAGTTTTGCCGCATACTGCCTAAAAATAACGAACATAGACCCAATGAAATATAACTTGATTTTCGAAAGGTTTTTGAATCCGGAGAGAATCAGTATGCCGGATTTTGATATCGACTTTTGCTATATCAGAAGACCGGAAGTTATCAACTATGTTTCTCAGACCTACGGGGAAGACCATGTCGCCCAAATCGTAACATTCGGCACAATGGCGGCGAGGGGAGTAATACGTGATGTTGGACGCGCACTCGACATGCCGTATAACGAAGTTGACAAGATAGCAAAAATGATACCGTTTGCGATCGGCATGACGCTAAAGCGCGCACTGGAGCTTAACGGCGAATTGCGGGCGCTTTGCGACGGTGATGACCGATACGAATACCTGATGTCCATGGCCCAAAAGCTTGAGGGTTTGCCGAGGCATTCTTCGACACATGCCGCAGGAGTTGTTATCTGTTCAAAGCCTGTAACCGAGTTCGTTCCGCTTGCGGTCAACCAAAAAGACGGCTTCATCACCACGCAGTTTCCCATGGGTACGCTTGAAGAACTCGGGCTCTTGAAAATGGACTTTCTTGGTCTGAGGACGCTAACGGTTATCCAAACTGCCGTAAACGAGATTAACAAAAATTATGATATATGCCTTGATATGGACAAGGTGGATTTAGACGATAAAAAAGTATGGGAACTGATAGCTTCCGCAAAAACCGAAGGCGTGTTTCAGCTTGAGTCCGCGGGAATGAAGAACTTTATGCGAGACTTACAGCCGGGTATGCTTGAGGACCTTATTGCCGGCATATCCCTGTATCGTCCGGGACCGATGGACTTTATACCGAAGTATGTAGCCGGTAAAAAGAACGCAGCAAAAATCAAGTACGAGCATCCGCTTTTGAAAAATATACTTGAACCGACTTACGGCTGCATAGTTTATCAAGAACAGGTCATGCAGATAGTCAGAGAACTGGCGGGCTACTCGATGGGCAGAAGCGACCTTGTCCGCAGAGCTATGAGCAAGAAAAAGACGGATGTAATGGAAAAAGAACGCCATAATTTTATTTACGGTCTCGGAGACGAGGTTCCCGGCTGCATCAAAAACGGTGTGCCCGAGCATGTTGCATCGAGATTGTTTGAGGAAATGTCGGATTTTGCGAAATACGCTTTTAACAAATCTCACGCTGCGGCGTACGCTCTTATTGCGTATCAGACAGCTTGGCTGAAATATCATTATAAGACGGAGTTTATGGCGGCGCTGCTTACCTCCGTTATGGATTTCACCTCAAAAGTTGCCGAGTATATCAACGAATGCAAAAAGATATCCGTCGAGGTTTTGCCTCCGGACATCAACGAATCTTTCGGACATTTTTCTGTTTCAAACGGAAAAATACGTTTCGGGCTGTCTGCGGTTAAAAACGTCGGCAGGCCGACTATAGAAGCCTTGGTCAAAGAACGGGAGAGCGGCGGGCCTTTCGCAAGCCTTTCGGATTTTATCAACAGACTAGAGCAGGGAGAACTTAACAGACGAGCCGTTGAAAGCCTGATAAAATCAGGGGCTTTTGATTCGCTCGGGGGCACAAGGCTGCAATATATGCACATTTACGACAAGTTGCTCGGTTCGGCTTCAGGTAACAAAAAGAAGAATCTGGCGGGTCAGCAGAGCCTGTTTGACATGGGATTTGAAGATTTTTCGATGCAGAAGGACAATCTGCCGAATGTCGGCGAGTATCAGCTCAGAGAGCTGCTCACGAACGAGAAGGAAGTGCTGGGGCTTTATATCAGCGGTCACCCCATGTATGAGTATGAAGAATATTTTAGAAAGCTTGTAAACGTTACGAGCCTTGAGCTTGCTCCGAAAGAAAGCGAGGACGGGATTTTAGGTATCGACGAGTATAGCGTCGAGGACGGTAAGGCGGTAACTTACGGGGGAATAATTGCGCATAAAAGCGTTAAATATACGAAGACTAATTCTGCGATGGCATTCTTGACAGTTGAAGACTTATACGGGCCTGTCGAGATATTGGTTTTTCCGAATTCCTACGAGAAACTGGGTTCGAAGCTCGTTGACGGCGTTGTTGTACTCGTTCATGGGCGGGTCAGCATACGTGAGGATGAAGCTCCGACTATAATTTGCAATGAAATACAGATTGTCGACAAATCACAGTTGGGCGGAGAAAATCACGGTCAGGCAGTACAGCACGCCCCTGCCTTGCGTGAGTTTTGGGTTAAGGTGCCGAACGGCAGCGATGCGGGCATTGATGATATAGCAAGCATCCTGTCAAAATACAGAGGCGGCACGGATGTTACCGTGTACGACGAAAAGACGAAAAAAAGATTTAGGATGAACGCTTCTTTAAGAGTTGATATTGATAACGATGGCTTGACTGCGGAGCTGACAAAGCTCTTGGGAGAAAAATGCACTGCGGTCACAGTGAACAAGTAGTATGGAACAGTGAGGTGGATATGTCTGAGGATCGCGTTAAAATCGGCATTTTGACAAGCGGCGGAGATGCACCCGGAATGAATGCCGCAATAAGAGCGGTCGTGCGCACCGCGATTAACAAAAAAATCATGGTCTACGGTATAAGAAGAGGCTACGAAGGGTTAATCAGCGCAGACGTGTTCGAGATGGACGGAAAAAGTGTTTCTGATACGATACACAAAGGCGGAACGATACTCAAGACCGCAAGAGCCCCCGAGATGCTGACCGAGGAGGGGCAGAGCAGGGCTGCAAATGTCTGCTCGGTTCTCGGTTTGTCAGCGCTGATCGTAATCGGCGGAGACGGGTCTTTCAGGGGCGCGGATGAGCTTTCGAAAAAGGGTGTAAATGTTATTTGCATACCGGCTACGATAGATTTGGATTTACCATGCACGGATTACACGATAGGCTTTGATACTGCTGTAAACACAGGCATGGAGGCAATCAATAAAATCAGAGATACATCCGGTTCTCATGAGCGTTGCAGTATTGTCGAGGTTATGGGAAGAAATTCGGGTTATATCGCTCTTTGGACCAGTATGACCGGAGGCGCGGAAGAAGTTCTGATACCCGAAAACGGTGAAGCTGACATTCAAAAGATTGTTTCACAGATAATTTTGAACAGGGCAAAGGGAAAAACCCACAATCTGATAGTCGTAGCCGAGGGGATAGGTGGAGGACAACGTCTTGCTGAGGAGATCGAAGGCATGACAGGCATTGAAACAAGAGCAACGGTGCTGGGGTATTTGCAGCGCGGCGGTTCTCCGACGGCGCTCGACAGAATGCATGCTTCGATGATGGGCTACTATGCGGTCGAAAAATTCATCGAGAATTATAGAAATATAGCTATAGTGTTCAGGAAAGGCGAGTATATCAGCATTGATATCGGAGAAGCTTTAGCCGTAGAAAAACCCGACGTTTCTGATTTGTATAGAATAATAAAAACATTGTCAATATAAAAACATTTTGCTAACTAATATTTACCTGCAAAAAATACTGCATTTTCAATTGATTTTTCAACTCGATGTGTTACAATACTAGAGCTGGGATACAACAAAAGCGTTATATAAACGTTTAATATCATGACGTATAGGGGGACTACACAGATGGAGGTATTAAAGGTTTCTGCTACTTCACAGCCTAAGAATGTTGCAGGTGCAATAGCCGCTATTATAAGAAACAAGGAAACCGTGGAAATTGCAACAATCGGAGCTGCCGCGGTAAATCAGGCTGTAAAAAGTATAGCAATAGCCAGGGGATATGTGGCGCCAAACGGAATCGAGATAGTGTGCATCCCTGCCTTTACACAGTTGGAAGTTGACGGAGAAATAAAGACATCGATTAAATTCATCGTAGAGATACGCTGAGTTTCCGCGGTTACTTTTGATCGCGTTTAGATGTTGAACCAAAGGGGCTGTATCAAATGATTTTATCAAAATCGTTTGATATAGCCCCTGAAATTTTATATGCGGCAGAGCAAATCTGCCTGACGAGCTGAGAAAAAGCCGAAAAGAGTGTGATTTAAGACAGAAACCGTCTGAAATCACGCCCCGCATTCGCGCAGTTACAGTCGTTCAAGCCAATACAGGTCATTAACGACACCGGCAGCCACTGCTATACTGATCTTAGATCAGCGCTGTTAGGATAACGAATACAACGAACTCGAGTTTTTAGACATAATATCGAGACGTGTGCTGTATCGTTTTGTGACGATAAAACCGTCTGCATTATTCCCGGAAACAGAGCAGGGGATACCGTCTTCAACCTCAAAAGAAGTGTTGCCCGTTTCATACGGAATAAAGGAAATCTCGAAAAACGACCCGCGGCAGTGAATGAATAGAGGGTTTGACATATAACGGTGACCGCGCAGCAGCTTGATGTATTCTTCAAGCGTGAGGTTGTTCCTGTGCATAAACTCTGCGTGAGGCGTTCCGACATAGCGAAAATGCCACGGTTCGTGTCCAATATGTGTTATTTCTTCTTTTCCCTTTGGATAGCGTTCGATAAAGCCGAAAAGAAGAGCCTTATCGCGGAACCGGCCGCATATTCCGGTATAAGGGAAATAGGGGCGGATAAAGTCGATATCCGGCTTTTTTAGCGCAAGGTCAAGGGCAAGACCGCTTTGATGTTCGCTGTGACCGGGGTAAGCAACATACTTTTCCGTGAATTCCTTTCCGTTTTCGGCGGATGATTCCGAATAAAGCTGCTCCTGTTCTTCAAAAGAGCGCCAGCCGCTTGTAAGCTGTATCTGCCCGGCGCCGCCTATCGTTCTTATTATCTCGGTGTACAGCCTCGCGACTGATGGCATTAGCGCAATGCCTTCAAATTTTTCGTATCTATCCCAAGCAAAATGGTTGCGGCAGGGATAAAAACGATTCACAAGTATCAAATTTCCCGAGTACAGCTTATTTTTAGTCAGGCTAACGGTCTTCATGCGTCACCGCCTCTTCAATAACGGTTGTTACCAGCTGCTTGAAGCTCAGGCCGCTTGCTGTCAGCATGTTTGGAAAGCGGCTGCATTCCGTGAGCCCGGGGATGGTGTTGACTTCGTTAAAAACTATATCGCCTTCAGGTGTAAGAAACATATCGACACGCGCAAAACCCGAGCAGCCCAGCGCTCTATATATACGCTTTGCCGTTTCCGTGATTTTTTGTGCGGTCTCGGGGCATATACGTGCCGGCAGATGTATCTTTGAGCTAAGACGCAGATATTTTTCGGTATGGTCAAAAAACCCGCCGCTTATCTCGATTTCGTCTATCAGACCTGTCTTTAGCTCGCGGCTGCCAAAAACAGCGCAGCCGACTTCGAATCCCAAAATAGTTTCTTCTATTATCGCTTCGTCATCATAGTTTAACGCGAGGCTGATTGCAGCTTCCAACTCGCCCGAATCCGATACTTTTGTTATTCCGAACGATGAACCCGATTTTACCGGCTTAACGAAAACGGGGTAGCCGAGACTGTCCGCAATACTGTAAGCCGATGCCGTGTCGTCGCTTTTGCCGAGCACAAAAGCGCGCGGCGCTTTAATGCCTGCCGCTTCGGCGGTTTTATGAGCTCTGTGCTTGTCTAGGCAAAGGGCGGAACTCAGAATGCCGCAGCCGATGACAGGTATACCCGCGAGTTCGAGAAGACCCTGGACGGTTCCGTCCTCCCCGAATCTGCCGTGCAATACGGGCATCGCGGCATCAATCCTGATTGTTTCTGTCTTGATACCGCGAAAAACAAGCACTCCGCGCGTTTCCCTGCTCGGGGATATAATTGCAGGGAGGCAGTCCTTACTGTTGTTCCATGAGTTATCGGCTATGGCGGGAGCTTCGCCCGTATACAGGAACCAAGCTCCCGCGCGGGTGATTCCCAGCATAACGGGTTCGAATTTATCCCTGTCCATGTTTATGATAACAGAATAAGCGGATTTCAAAGAAACATCGTATTCGGGTGAGCAGCCGCCAAAAAGTACGGCAATCTTTTGTTTAGTCATGAGTATCCCCCTCATTGTTTTGAATTGTTATATGTTTTGGCAGAGCATAGCCGACTTCACACAGATTCACATACAGCGGTACTTCCGCGGATTTTTCACCTGTGTTGAGGTCGGTTTCCGTTCGAAAAATTTCGATTTGCTCAAAAATCTTTCCGTCTTTTCGAAAGTAACATTCGTTTCTTCCCGACACGCTATATTTGTGTGGTAACATGCGGTCGGAATAAAGAGTTCCGACAATATTTTCGCCGCAAAAATCGATTCCGATTTGAAAGTTTGCGCTTGTTTCATTTTTAACTTTTAGGTCAAGCCATCCTTCTCTTATAGTCGCGTCTGTACCGTTTGGGGCGTCTTTTTGCAGTGAGGGAAAGTCCTTGATCCTGTGAGCGTGTCTTTCGGTTATAGTCAGTGGTGAATGCAGAAGAACCCAGAATAACAGATTGCTCATTTGGCAAAGACCGCCGCCGGGGGCGGTAGTAAGCTTTCCGTCAACGACGATTAATCCGTCTTTATAGGGTATTTGCTTATCGGCGTAGCGTACGGCCTTCCAAAAAGAGAAGGTTTCTCCGGGTTTTATCATTAACCCGTCAAGTTTTTTTGCGGCAAGCTTTAAATTAAAAATTTTATTGTATTGGTAGGTGATATCATATTTTGTCGCGCGGTTAATAAGAGGGCACCGTGCTTCGAATACCTTGCAGCCGAGCTTGTTTTCGCACAGAACTTCGGAATATCTGTCTTTGTCCGCACGCATACGGGCATAAAATACTAATTTTTTTTGCCATATTCTCAGCGGCAAAATAAAGGGAAAAATTTGGGTTAAACGTTTTTTTGCCAAGAAAACACCTCCTCCGATATAAAAAAACAGCCGGCGCTTACGGTGAAATTCTAACCCGTTAGCGCGAGCTGTTTATTAATCTTTGTTTGAAGCTTTGTTAAGACTTGATTTAATATTGCGGACAAAATCTTAATATTTGATTAAGAAAGCGAAAAACCGATTTTGAGCATTACGGTCAAGACGGAAGCTCGACCACAAACCGGCTGATGCTATCGCTGCTTTGCGCATAGATTCTGCCGCCGTGCAATTCGACAATTTCTCTGGCGATTGAAAGCCCAAGTCCGGATCCGCCTGTATCCGATGAACGGGAGTCATCAAGCCTGACGAACTTTTCGAAAATTGCGTCAAGCTTTTCCTGCGGTATTCCGCCTTCGTTATCAAAGGCTATGGTTACAATTCCGTCTCTGTTTTCTGCAGTTATTTCTATTCTGCTGTTATCGGGACTGTATGCCGCGGCGTTTTTCAAAAGATTGTTGAAAACTCGCGCGAGCTTGTCCGGATCGCCGAATATCGTCAGATCATCGGGTGCATTGATATTCGCCTGTTTCCCTTTTGCCGAGAGCTGAGGATAAAACTCGTCTGTAAGCTGTATAAGCATATAGGAAAGGTCGATATTTTTTTTCGATAAAACAATGGTTTGAAAATTATAGCGCGTAATTTCGAAAAACTCGTTTATAAGCTGTTCAAGCCTGTTTGCTTTTTCAAGCGTAATTCGCAGGTATTTTGCTTTTTGGTCAGGCGGCATTTCAGGCGCGTCGTCTAAAAGGCTTAAGTAACCGATTATCGAGGTTAGGGGGGTTTTAAGATCGTGAGCGAGATAGACAATCAAATCGTTTTTGCGCTGTTCGGCTTCCCTGGCGATATTTTCGCTCCGCGCCGCATTTTGCTTTACAAGGTTCATCCTGTCCTCAACCAGCTTTAACTCATCGGGTAGCTTGATGAGAGCATCATCTTTTGCTGCAAGAGCTTCACTTGCCTCGACGATTGTGTCGATATAGTTAAGTGTTTTTTTCCAGTAGACAGAAAAAATCGCGAGAAAGCCGATAAGCCCGCAGAGTATAATAAATTCGTAGAGATTATTGTCTATCCACTTGAAAATTTGATAATAGGGATTGCTCGCATACCAGACATACCGAATCAAAAAAGAACGGGCCGCTGCCAACAGCAGCAAGATAATGACAAGATAGATTGCCATCGTAACGAAAAAACGCGAAAAAATTGCCCGTGACAACTCGCTGCCCAACACAAAACGTTTTTTACTTTTCAATTTTATAGCCTACCCCCCATACGGTCTTTATGAACGCGGGACTATCGGATGTATCGTTCATTTTTTCCCGCAAATGGCGTATATGAACCGTAACGGTATTGTTGCTCTTGTTAAAGTACTCGTCGCCCCATAGCTCGTAAAAGAGCTGTTCTGAGCTGACAACGGTTCCTTTGCGCTCGCAGAGTATTCTTAGTATCGAGAATTCCGTCGGAGTGAGCGCGAGAGGCTTTTCGTTCAAAAAGCATTCATGCGTGTTGACATTAATAACAAGCCCCGAGTGAATAAGCAGGTTTTCGCCTTGGGCCGAGCCCTCTGCGGCCCGGCTGTATTTTTTATAGCGCCGCAATTGTGCCTTTACTCTCGCGATAAGCTCTAAGGGTCTGAACGGCTTTGTAACATAATCGTCCGCGCCGAACGTGAGGCCGGTAATTTTGTCTATCTCCCCGTCCTTTGCGGAAAGCATGATAACGGGATATGTATGGTTTTCGCGGATCTTTCGGCAAATTGCGAGTCCGCTTGTTTCCGGCATCATGATATCGAGTATAGCAAGGTCAAGCTCTGTATTTTCGATACATTTAAGAGCATCGTTAGCCGAATAGAACTTATAAATGACAAAGTCCTCGTTTTTTAAGTAAAGCTCTACTAAATCAGCTATTTCTTGTTCATCATCTACGATAAGTATTTTTTCGTCCACCGGTAAGCTCCTGTCCTGTTTTTTATATTTTAACAAAAACATAAAGGCAGGTGGTAGACTTTTTTATAATAATTTATTAATAAATCATTAAAACAAGCACAAACAACCGTATAGAGTGCAGCCCTCAAACTATTCTCTCGGTTTCAGCGGATACTCGCCGGTCATTTTTGCAAGCAAATCCGGTTTAATAATCGTTATATTGTTCTTATGATAGTCGATGAGGCCTTCTGACTTCATTTCGGAAAGCTCTCGTGACATAGACGGTCTTGAAACGTTCAAATAATCCGCCATTTCGTTACGGTTAAGCGGCAGACAGAAACGCAGAGATCCGTTTAGGCTGCTTTGGGTGAGCAAATAGTAGACAATGCGCTCCCGAATACCCTTGTACGATAAAAGATTTAGCCTTAAATCCAATTGCATGGCGGAACAGGAAACAATACCCAACATGTTTTCCGTTAATTTTACATGCATGCCGCAAGACTTAGAACAGGGGTTTGTAATAATATCATGCGGAATAAGCAGGGCGACGCTGTCTGCCAAGACCTCAAGTGTGACTATCCAGCGTTTTGCGCCCGAATAGTATGAAATCGGCCCATACGGCACGCCTTCGCGCATAATATCAATAATGCGCTCGCCGCTGGAACGCTCCGATACTATGGCAATACGCCCTTTCAGCGGCAATACAAAGAATTCCACAGGGGCTTCTCTGTGAGCAATTACTTCGCCTCTCGCATATGTCTGAATCTTTGCGTGGAAGCATTTGTTAAGCAGTTGCTCAAGTTCTTCTGTTTTTATACCTGAAAATAACGGCGAGCGACATATGACGCTCATGTGTGCTTTCAACATATACTCACCTTTGTCTTATCATTTACCGGCAGATGCGGCAGTTATACATGCCCGCTCTGAAAAAAGGGAATATTTAACTTATAATATATTCCGATTTGTTGCCAAAGCTACATATAAAAGCGGTTGAATTATTTATAATTCATTTGTTTTATATCTTAAGGAAGGAGTCATTATATTGCTTAAACACATTTTTAGCAAGAAGGTTGCCGCATTACTTACAGCGGCTGCGGTTGTTTTTTCGGCCTCGTTACCCGCAATGGTATATGCCGGAAACAATTCCGGCAGCGGAGCGGCTGAAAACAGTGCTGTCGGCTCAACGGACGCGAACGGCACAACAACCTCGGATATCGGCGTTTCCGAAGATATGCCGGCAGGAAACGGCAATACGGAGGAGGTAGTGTCCGAACCAAACCAGCAGGCACACAGGTTAGGCGCGGGAAATTATAACATTGATATTGATATTGTGCCTGAGACCGACTCGGTTTTATCCGGAAACACAGCGGTTTATACACTCACTTTTAAAGCGAGCGGAGCAACGGCAAACTTTCACGGCAGCAAGATAGTAATCGTTTTGCCGGAGCGGGCGGCTCTCAGTCAGCCTGAGGAAGAACTGCGGATTGCCGGTGTTACACCGTATTATGACGCGGCGGCGGGTACACTTTCCTATGTGTTCCCCGTACTTGCAACAGGACAGACATACACGTTAAAAATCAAAGTCATTCCGCCGAACGGAATAACGCCAAACGGTGAAATACTTACTGCAAAGGCGTATTTTTCGGCAGCCGGATTTAACGAAATATCTGACGAGGCAAGTATTAATGTCGAAGCTTCGGCAAACGTCTCTGTCACAAAAAAATATGCAGGAACTGCGGATAAACAGAGCGGACTTGCCCCGGCGCAGGGTGACACGGGCGTTTGGAATATCGGTGTAAGTATGCCGAAAAAATCGGCAGGCCAACTCTATATTGAGGAAGAAAGCCATATTATCGTTAAAGACACCATTCCCGCGGGACTCGTTTATGTTTGCGACGATGCGGGCGGTGTTTATGACCAAGATGCAAAAACTGTAACTTGGACGTTTGACGCGCCTTCATATTCTGATCAGGAGGCTGCTTCAGGAAACCTGTTTGCGGGTTCGGTAAACCTGTGCCTGAAGTTTGATGAAACTCTTGCGGATTTCAGTAAGGTGACAAACACGGTAAAAGCAACCGTGACTGCGGTCGGCGCTTATCAGACAAGCTCAAACGCTTCGGCTTCGGTGCAAATTGCCTCTCCAAACAGCAATTATGCTGCTTCCGACGGCTCATGGTTTGCACCGGTGCATGCCGTTCAGGGAGGAACCGGAACGCCCGCGGTTTCTGACTGGCAGACCTTGGATTTTTCAACCCAATACACTATCGGGCAGGACTTTATGACTGATTCGGGCAAGAAGCCGCTTGATAAAGTCCTGGAAATAGGCTATCGCAGCATTACACTGGAATACCTGATTGACTCGAATCTCACGCTGACAACCCTCAGTTCGAGGCTTCCGTATTATATGCCGATAGTCGGCACTCCCGCTTTGCCTCTTCAATCCATGCCCGAGGCGTATATTGCGGCAAAAACAGCGGACGGGTGGCTTCCGGCTGTACAGCTCGACTATACGCAAACAAACACTTCTACAAGCTCGTATCAGTATGTTACCGTTAAACTCAGTGAGCTTGGCGTTTTGCCGGGGCAGCATGTGGAAGCGGTTTCCATTACCTATAAAAACATGTCGGGAGGATTTGCGGCAATTCTTGCGCTACAGATGAAGTTCAGCATTTCGAAAGGCTTCGCGGGCACGGTTACAAACTCGGTTAAAGAGTACGGTACATTCAGAGACGGAACCGACTTTACAGTTTTGATAGCCGACGGCAGCCCTATGTCACCCAGGTCGGCAAAAGTTGTCAGCTCAAGCGGCAACACGGCGGTTGTGAAAAACGAAATTCGGTTTACCGAGGCGAACGGCAATATTGTCAGTGTAGGTAAAAACAAGGTTCAGGGCGTATTCACGAACGACTCAAGTTCAAAGAAAGTCATAGCCGGGCCTTTTGAGGATGCGGTTATTCTCCCGCCGGGGGTTACGGCGGATGTTAGTTCAGCTGAACTTAGAGACGTTAACGGCGTTTGGAGACCGGCAAACGGTGCAATCGTTATCGTAACCGATAATTTTGGAGATTCGGGAAGGCAGCTTATAAAAATAGTCTGGCCCGAGACTGAACTTGCTCCGAATCAAAATTTGGGTTTCCGTTTTGATGTTAACATTTCACAAAGCGCTCCGAACCGGCAGACAATCGAAAGCTATGCTTTTACCGGCGAAAAAGATCTGAAAGCTGCAAACGCTTCTTCAATTGAAGGAGACGAAAACGACTTGAACGGAAACGGCGACTTTGCCGAGCTCAGCGTAAAGTCAAGCAGTCTCTATGCTTTTGGCGGAGTGCAGGGTGTTTTGACGGAGAAATCCGTGAAGGGCGAGCTTGACAATGATTACGGCAGTTTAGGTCATACCGTGCTAAATGGCGGAATATCCTACAAATTGAGCATTGTAAACTTATATTCCGATAAAATCTATAACATGACTTTGTTAGATGTTCTTCCTTCGGTCGGCGACATGGGGATAACTGACGGAGCTTCGAGGGGCAGCGCATTCACGCCCGAAATGACCGGCCCGGTTTTACTTCCAAAGCAGTGGGAAGCTAAGGTCGTTGTGATGTACAGCACGGCGTTTAACCCGTCAAGAGCAGATTTGGACAAAAACACCGTGTATCCTTCGACGACGCTTCGTCTTGCGGATTCTGCGGGTACGGAAGAGCCCGCCTGGATGACAGAGGCCGAAGTTGTTAACTGGAAAGACATACACAGCTTTAAAATCGAACTTGCACCGGGTGTAGAATTCGTTGCGGGGGAAAGCATTACTCTATACTTTAACATGAAAGCGCCGGCGGAACTCGATGAGGCATTAACAGACCCGAAGGCGAACGAGTTGGGCCGTGCGGCATGGAACTCGTTTGCGTTTGCCGCAAACACCTCTCAGGCTGTGGAACCGGCGATGGTAGGCGTAGTTGTAAATGTACCGGCTCAAGAACAGCCGGGTACAGAAACACCGCCGAACGATGGCGGCAACGAAAGAGTCGATCCTCCGGATGACGGAGGAAACGGTTCTGTGACGCCTCCCGACAACGGAGGTACCGATAAAGGTGAACCGCCGGCTGAAGTTACTCCCGACAGTCCTAAAGTTCCCGAGATAACAACGGATGATCCGGATACACCTGCCGCTGAGATAACAGACGAGCCGGCATTGCCGCGTGAAACAGACATAAACGACGGTGACACACCTTCCGGCATAATAAACATCGACAAAGCCGATGAAACGAAAGCAAATCCTAAGACGGCAGATGAGTCGGCGGCAGGCATGTGGGTTTTGACTATGTTTACGGCAACAACAGCGTTTGCGGTAGTAACACGCATTCGCAGAAAGAGTATGTAAGTCTTTCACGAAAAAATCCCAACCGGTAGACCGGTTGGGATTTTTGGCTTAAACGACTATTATTCAGGCAGGTTATCGGCAAAGCTCCGGTATATTACCGCGGAAGTTAACGAAGTAATACATTTCACCGCAGTTTTCGTAAAATATACTTAAAAAGTTCAACCAGACCCAAAAACAGTACTGAATGCAGGCAAACAGTGAGCACGGTCGAGAATAGCAACATACCGAATGTGCGCAGAGTTGCTTGTACACCGTCAAAAGAGATGAACGCTAAGTTGCCCATCAGCACGCTTCCTAGCGTGGAAATCGACCCTACGAGAGCGCCGCAAACCATTGTTGCCTTATACAGAATGATGTCTCTGTTGCGCTCCCAGACCAAAAGCGTTAGAAAAGCGAGTAACGTATATTCGTATACAAGGAAAATGAAAGCCCCTCTTGAAAAAAACAGAGTCACCGATGCCACGGCAACAACAATCACAACAAACAAACCCAGTTTCAGCCCGCCGACATTTTCGCTTGCTTCGTCCGCGGATTCTCCCGTATCGCCATCGGTACCGGCATCTTCAAACAGGCTTTCTATGCTGATGCGGCCGCTGAACTTCAAAGCATCGTTTCTGCCGGTCAGGATTTTAACTGCCTCGAGCATGACCTCGGCGCTAAGCTTGTACATAGCGAATCCGCTCGAGGCGACTGTTCCGTACATCTGTTCAAAATCGCTCGTGGTTCCGAGCGGAAGCCCGTTAACCAAGATAGAGCTTGAGCGCGGCGAAAACCCCGGCACATATGTCGGTCCGTTTGAAACAGATGCCCCCAGTAATCCGCCGGTCACATAAGGTTTTCCGGCTTCTTCGCAGGCAGAAAACACCCAGGACATTATTTCCAAAGGCGTGTCCGCAGCCCTGACGACAAGATTGACATCGTCCGATAAAAACGAGCGGATGTCGTCTATGTTCTCGATGCGCTTTTCAATCGTTATAATCTCGCAATTTGGGTTTTGCTCCGACAAACGTTTTTTAAGCACGTCGGTTTTCAGCTTGCCGATATCAGATACATCGTAGACTAGCTGGCGGTTAAGGTTTGTTTCCTCGACGGTATCAAAATCCAAGATTGTAAGTTTTTTAATCCCGAACGCGCACATGTTCCAAGCTACATGAGAACCAAGCCCTCCCGCGCCGAGTATCAGCACATGGCTGTTCTTGGCGAAACGATAGGCTTCGAGCATGTCGATACCGAGAAAGTAGCCCTCCGTACGCGAATCTCTGGCATTGATATCCACAGGTTCCGTAAGCAATATCTTTTTTTCAAGCATATCGTCTATATCACAGTGCTCGAAATGTTTCGCCAATTCATACCTGTTTGTAACTCTCACAGAGCAAAGATATTCGGATTGTTCGGGGGTAATATTTGTCGTTTCGCCGCGATATATCACGTTAAACTCGTTTTGTGTCCTGATTCGGGTTATGGTTACAAACGGATTGACATATATGCTGTCGCTCAATTTAACACCTCGCGGTCGTAATATTCAGCTGGTATGTCGGGGGAGATTGCCCGGTTTATAAAAATCCGCTTATCAAACCGATTAGGAAGGAAACGCCTGTAAGCAGTAAAGCCGGTATGCCTGCAAACATAGCAAAACCGATCACAAAATAAACCGCGCGGCTCATTATGTCCCGGTCGACCCGCAGCGGCGGATTCTTCGCCCTTCTCAAAAACAAGACTGTTTTTTCCCTCAGCATCGGTTCGTCTGTTAAAACCGTAAGCAGGTAATAACCGTCCAAGTTAATAAAAAACGCAACGTTCGTGATAATAAAGACTATATTCAAGGCGATCAGGGGCGCAGACAGCCAAACGGTTCCGGGAAAGACGGAAAGCAGCAGCAAGCCGAGTCCGGCGAAAAAGACATGCACATATATGCCCGCCATCAAAACTTGAACTTTTTTGTACTTTTCATCCAGAAAGTCGAGGCAGGAAACATCAGCGTATGCTGCGGGCGAAAACCATATCATCATGATTCCGATTTCCGGTACGGGCATACCGTAGCGTATAAGGAAAAACGCATGAGCAAACTCGTGGATCGTCGTACATACAAACAAAATGATAACCGAAATTATTATGTTCTGCGCGTTAAATTGAAATGTTCCCTTAAGCTCGAACAGATTTGTTCCCGTCAAAACAGAAGTCAGAAGTGCAACACAAAAAATACCGACTGCCACATAGGGAGTCAGTGTTGCAAAACATTTGACAAAAGTGTTGTTTTCGTTGATATATTTACTCGGGTTACCTATGCCGATTTTATAGCTTGTCAGCGTATTGGTACTTCTGATCGTTGACGATTCCAAAAAGCCGAGCCTGTCTATAAGAGCGACAAATTTTTCAAGGCGTTCCTTGGACATTCGGGATTTGTTAATATCGGCAAGCTCGTCCATCGTGACGGGCTTTTCCATCGACAAAATAACGTTAACTTCGTTTTCCCGAAATTGATAATTTGTTTTGGATTTTTTGTTATATATGTTATAAATATCATCGTCAATTTTTTTTATCCATATGTATTTGTTAAGCGTGATAGTATTCTCCAAACCATAACCCTCCCGAGCAGACCGAAAAAAGGCCGTAGTCATGGAAATGCCCATCCAAAATGCAACCGCGGTAATGAATGGGCATATGTACCTGCAATATTCGATTGCCCGGAGTTTAACCCAAAGCGACCGGTTTGCATTCTACGCGGGTTTAAGTGCGAGGAACGGCAAAACACGCTCGGCTGTGCGTTAAAAACATGCGGCAATATTACAATACCGGTTTACATACCGGTGTTGTTTTAACATCATTTATGTATATTGAACCGAAAGTGACCCGTTGCGATATCTTAGTCTCCGCCGCCTGCCAAAACTTCGATTGCTTGAGCGGGAGCCAAAGGAGCGGCAATGGTTACGAGCTCTTTAACATTGAATTCGGACAATTCTTCTTTTGTAAGTTTCTCGATTTTTTTCATACCGTCAACCTCCGTATTTAAAAGATTTTCATAAAAACGTTTCAGGCGATTTTAGTCTCCGCCGCCTGCCAAAACTTCGATTGCTTGAGCGGGAGCCAAAGGAGCGGCGATAGTTACGAGTTCTTTAACATTAAACTCACTCAGCTCTTCTCTTGTAATCTTTTCTTCCTTCTTCATCGGTTTCACCTCCTTATGCGTTATTTTATACACTATATAACTCTTGCGCGATACAAAAAAGCGCGAAAATCAGCAAACACAATGTTGTTTTTCATATGACTTATAATAAAATATACAATATGTTCTAATAATAAGTTATCAAACAAAAATTTACTTGTCAATACTGTTTTAGTAAAATTACAAAAAAATATTGTAATTTTTTACATTGTCATTGACGCGACAATTAAACCATTTGCTAAACTTGTCGCCTCAATCCACTTAGACCCGCAGTGCCGGTTGAGGGGGTGATTAAACCGCATGGTTAAATCGGGGGTTTAATATATAGTCAGTTAAATTCAAAACCGTCCAAGCGAAGCTTGAGCGGTCTTGAATTTAACGCCCGACGTCCTACAGTCGTTTAAGACTGATATTGTCTTAAACGACTGTAGTGATTCACAATAAGGGCATGTTGAAAAATCGCCTTGCGGCTTTCCATTGAAAATGGAAAAACACCATTTTTCAATGGAGCGCGCCGCTCGCTCAACCCACTAAAGTGGGTTTCGTGCGCAATTTTCAACACTTCTATACATAGAAGAAAAAAAGAACGGCATGAAGAGAGACTCTCTTTTGCCGCTTAGAACTGCCGTGCGGTTCAAACTGTTATCTGCTGTTTATGTGAGCTGCTCTTTTAACATGCTGAGCACCTTTTTTTCGATTCGAGAAATTTGAACCTGTGAAACGCCGACGATTTTCGCGGCTTCACTCTGAGTTTTGTCCATAAAATAGCGAAGCATTATAACTTGTCGTTCGCGGGCTTTCAGGTTCCCGATAATCTCTTTCAGAGCGATTATATCCAAAATTTTACCTTCTTGAGAGTCGTTTGACTCAAGCTTATCCAGAAGATATACGGGCGAGCTTTCGTCTCCGGATATCGTGCGGTTAAGCGACTCGACAGTACAGCCCGATTCCATGGCCAGTATGAGTTCTTCGGGCTCGGTGTCCAAAGCTGCCGCAAGCTCACCGACGGTCGGATTTTTGCCCTCTTTCAACATTTTTTCCTGCAAATACCGTGCTTTTGCGGCCGTCTCTTTTAGACCTCTTGAGACCTTAATCATACCGTCATCCCGCAGGAAGCGCTTTATCTCGCCCATAATCATCGGAACGGCATAGGTCGAAAATTTTACGTTATATTTCAAATCGAACTTGTCAATGCACTTGATAAGCCCGATTGCGCCGATTTGAAACAAATCGTCAGCCTCGTAGCCTCTGTGCAGAAATTTCTTAACGACAGACCAAATCAAGCCGGTGTTTTCGGAGACTATCAGGTCTCTCGCGGCTTTATCGCCGTCTCTTGCCGACTGTATCAGAAAAAGAGTGTTGTCCATGAAAGGCGCCCCTCTGTATGCTTTGCGCCGTCACGCTTAACGCATCGGCAGCAATTCCGTTATGTATCGCCGAGTTCCCGCTCTGGCAAAATATCGGCAAAACCGCGAAAACTGCTTTTATGAAAAAAGCACATTTCAAACCCTGCGGAAACATAGAAGCCGATACTATTACTTCGCCGATTAAATCATTCACGATTAATCGGAAGATTATTAGCCAAAGTATGATTAGAGGGCACTTGTTACAGGGTCGCTCAAGGTTTTTTCCATAATAACCGTTGTGCCTTTTCCCGGCTCGGATTTTACCTCAAGGCTGTCCATAAAGCTCTCCATTACGGAAAAGCCCATGCCGGATCGCTCAAGCTCCTGCTTTGATGTATAAAAAGGTTCGCGTGCTTTTGCTATATCCTCTATGCCCACGCCTGAGTCGGTGACTTCTATATGCGCTGTTTTTCCGCTTATTCGGAGAACAACGGTTACGATTTGCTCGGGGTTGTCGGGATATCCGTGGATAATCGCGTTTGTAACGGCTTCCGACACGGCTGTCTTAATATCGGCGATATCGGAAAGAGCGGGGTCCAGCTGCGCAAAGAAAGCTGCCGCCGCAACACGCACAAACGCTTCGTTTTGAGATTTTGCCTTTACGCTCATTATGACTTCGTTTTCCATGTTACCGCCCCCTGTCTAAGTCGTCAACGCTTTCCGCGCAGTCGATTATCTTTCTCAGCCCGGCCATATCAAACATCCGCTTTATCGACGGATTGAGATTTACGGCGTACATTTTGCCGCCTTTTTCCTTAACGTTTTTGTAGCGTCCTATCAAAAGCCCGATACCGGACGAATCCATGAATGTGACGTCCGAAAAGTCTACAACCATGTCTTTGCAGGCGCTTTTATAAAATTTTCGGTCAACCTTGTCGCGAATTTCGGCAGCGTAATGGTGGTCAAGTTCGCCGCTGAGTTCTATCGAGAAAAATTTGCCTTTTTCGTATATGATAGGCTCCATTAAGTCCTCCTTGGTCGAAAATGCAAGTATGCTTGTCCTCATAATCAGTAGTTACATAATCGGTATTTACATAATACATACAAGATATTCAAAATGCAACAAAAGCATGTCCGCAAAATACGCCGTAACAGTGCTTTGTTCGACAAAAAGTCAAACTGTTGTAAAAAAATGATGATGTGATATAATCGAGAGCATAGTTCTTTTGTCAATCCTCACCCTTTAATCATTTGGGTTCAAGGCAAAGACTAGATTGCTCACGATTTAACCAGGGGGTTAATAAAAACCGAACGTATGCGTGGCGCTATGTTATCTGTTGTTTATTTCCGTTTTCAGGTCTCAGCCTGTACCATTTGACGCATTTGCGAATAGAATGTTATTACGGTTTCGCGGATTTTTTAGAAATGCCTATTATCGCGCCGGCGAGTTACAGTTTCCGGCGGACATAAGCGGCACAAGAATTCGCGTTACAGGGGTCTGATTGTTCGGAGGTGAGCGCATGAGAGCCAGAGCTATCGAGCTGTTTAACAACGGCTTCAACTGTTCTCAATGCCTGCTTGAGGCCGCGAAAGAAAAATACGGAATCAAAATTACTCCATACATTATGAAAATGTGCGAAGGAATTTCGATGGGGTTTGGATCGGGCTGCGTTTGCTGCTGCCTTGTTGCGGGAATAATGATACTGGGCGCAATGTTTGACGAAGACAGGGTTGTCAGGCTGAGGCTTTTACTTTTGTCTGAAATACGAACACGGCACGGCTGTCTTGACTGTATTAAGATACGGAACAAACCCGACAGCGAGTTTCCTTGTGAAAACGTAATCGGAGATGTGGCCGATATAATAGACGGTATGATACTCGAAAGAAAATAGGTGATAGATTTGAGATCACTACGCATAGGCTGCTTAGGAGGGACATTCGACCCGCCGCATTTTGGTCATTTGGCGGCGGCAAAGGCGGTGTTCTATGAATACGAGCTCCATAAGATGCTCATGATACCCGCCGGCGCTCCTCCTCACAAACACGGGCAAACCGTGACGGATTCATCGGTTCGCCTTGAGATGACACGGCTTGCGGTCGGAGGTTTACAGGGCTTTGAGGTTTCCGACATCGAGCTAATGAGGGAAGGGAAAAGTTACACGGTTGACACACTGAGGGAAATCGGCTCTTTGCATCCCGGCGCGAAGATATTTTTCATAATCGGAGCGGATATGCTTTTGTACTTGCGAAAATGGAAAGATCTCGCCGATTTATTGAAGCTTGCCGTTTTTGTCGTCGTAAACCGTCCCGGCTGCGACTCGGCGGCGGTCGTATCTGAAATCGACGCAATAAACGCCGAATACGGCTCGGGAATACGCCTTCTTACGGTTCAAGGGGTTGATTTATCTTCAACTGCTTTGAGAGCGGCGGCGGCGGAAGGAAGCCCCCTGGATTTTCTTGTGCCCGATGCGGTAAGCGAATATATTCATAAAAACGGGGTTTACGGTATGTTTAATAAAATAGAAAAAGAAGCTAGAGAGAAATACTCGTATATAGCAGACGAACTCAAAAGGACGCTCAGCCCGAAACGGTTTAACCACACACTGGGAACGGTATACGCAGCTGTGAGGCTTGCCGGGCTTTACGGAGCGGAGCGCGAAAAATGCTTTCTTTCCGCTCTTGTGCATGATTGCGCAAAGTGTTATACTATAGACGAGCTCGACGAGCTTGCCGAGAAATACGGAGAAAACACGAGCTCACTCGAAGGCTCGGAACTTAAACATGCGCCCGTCGGCGCGCTGCTTGCGGAACACAGTTTCGGCATCAAAGACAGGGAAGTGCTAGACGCTGTCAGGCACCATACCCTTGGAAAAGCCGGGATGAATATCTACGAAAAAATACTTTTCGTTGCCGATTCGACGGAGCCGACGCGAGGAGAACATGCCGAGGCTTTGAGAGTTGTTGCTTCGGAAAACATCGACAAAGCGGTTTTGTTTTGTCTGCGGTCAAAGTTATCTTTTGCAAGGGCAAGAGGCAAGCAAATAAACGAAGCAAGCTATAAGACTATGGAATACTACGGCAACATTCTTCCGTAAACAGATTTACCGAACAGGCCTAAAAGTTAAGCTTTAGGCAATTTAAATTACGAAAGGCAGGACAAGCTCCGGTGACAAAAAAAGGAGATTTAACAGAGGCTATTCAAGCCGCTTACAAGGCTATCGACGATAAATTCGGCCAGGACATAGTTGTTCTTAAGGTAGGCAAGATTTCGATACTTGCCGATTATTTCATCATTGCAACAGGCAGCGGTATAACTCAGATCCGTGCGATCGCCGATGAAGTCGAAAAAAAGCTTCACGAGTTCGGCATTAACCTGCGGCATACTGAAGATTATAAGGGTTCGAAGTGGATACTTCTGGACTTCGGTACGATTATAGTACATCTTTTCTGTCCGGAAGAGAGAGAATTCTATAACTTGGACGCGATTTGGCGCGATGCCGAGCAGGTGACATTCGAAGCCGCAAAATAGAGCAAACGGGAAATAAACACGAGAGGAAACCTGCAAACAAATGAGGCTTGTATCTTGGAACGTAAACGGCCTTAGGGCTTGTATGACAAAGGGTTTTGAAGAAGCGTTTTTAAGTATGGATGCGGATGTTTTTTGCGTTCAGGAAACGAAAATGCAGAAAGAACAATGGGAACACGGTTTTGAAGGCTATAAGGAATACTGGAATTCGGCAATCAAAAAAGGCTATTCGGGTACGGCTGTATTTACACGCGTCGAGCCGCTGTCGTTTTTTTACGGCATCGGAATCGAGGAACACGACACTGAGGGCAGAACCGTAACTCTTGAGTTTGAGCGTTTTTACCTTGTTAACGTTTATACGCCGAACTCTCAGGAGGAACTGAAAAGACTCGCATACCGAATGAGCTGGGAAGAAGCGTTTTCGGACTATGTAAATAATCTGAGAAAGAAAAAACCCGTTGTAATCTGCGGAGACCTGAACGTTGCTCATAGCGAAATAGACTTGACGCATCCGAAATCAAACCGCAAAAATGCGGGATTTACGGACGAGGAACGCGGCAAGCTGACTCAGCTGCTTGCCACGGGATTCAAGGATAGTTTTCGCTTTTTGTATCCGGATAAAACTCAGGCTTACAGCTGGTGGTCATACAGAATGAACGCGCGTGAAAAAAACGTCGGTTGGCGTATTGACTATTTTCTGGTTTCCGATGAAATCGCGCCGGAAATTAAGGCGGCGGAGATACTTCCGCATATACACGGAAGCGACCATTGCCCCGTGGCTCTGGAAATTTAGACTTAGGAGCACTTACTTAACTGTAAAAACCCGCAGCGGCCGAGCCGCGCGGGTTTTTGCAATTTTGCCGGCTTTATTAGCGTCATTATTCAAGTTGTGCCGTCGTACAAGTGATTTTTCTTGACAACGCATTCCGGCAAATATATACTGTGTATGTTGTGCAAACGTAGGTCGGTTAACAGCGTTTGCTATGTCTGCCGAGACTTGCGGGAAGTGAATCTCGAGCATTTTGGCACCGGTCTTATTAAAGAGACGCAAAGCACAAACTGCTATAAACTTAAACACTCAAAACTGAATATTAGCCGGGTGATAACTGCCGGAGACGACGCTTGCGCGTGACCGAAGATGTAAGCCGTGCCTGTCAAGCACGGTGATACTTTCAGGTAAAAGGACAGCAGTTTGACGGCACCCTGAAAAGCGGTTTTTTCCGCACCGAAGGAGCAAGGACTTTTCCGAATCTCTCAGGTACATAAGCACAATGACAGGTTAAGGACGGCTTATTTTAGCTGTCCTTTATTATTGTTTGAAAGGAAGAATGAAAATGGAATTAAAGAGAACGCCTCTTTTTGAAGCCCACAAAAATCTCGGAGCAAAGCTCGTTGATTTTGGCGGCTGGGAGATGCCGGTGCAGTACAGCTCGATTATTGAAGAGCATACGACAACGAGAGAAAAAGCCGGATTGTTTGACGTGTCTCACATGGGTGAAATACTCGTAACCGGCAAGGACGCTAAAAAGTACCTTAATATGCTCGTAACAAACGATGTAAACCTGCTCGTTCCCAAGAAAGTCATTTATACACTTATACCAAACGACAACGGCGGTGTTGTTGACGATATGCTCATTTATATGATGAGCGACGAAGAGTTCTTGCTTGTTGTTAACGCAAGCAACAGTGACAAGGACTTCGCGTGGTTTGAGAAAAAGTTTGCAAAGCTGTCCGGAGGAAGCGTGAAAGTGGAAAATCAGTCCGCTCAATATGCTCAAATTGCCCTCCAAGGCCCCTGTGCTCAAGAGATACTTCAGACACTCGTTGATTACGATTTAAACAAAATCGAATTCTTCTTCTATGACTATCTGACAATAGACGGAGTCAGCGCAATCGTTTCGCGCACGGGCTATACGGGCGAAGACGGCTTTGAAGTATACTGCTGCACGACGCAGGTTGAAAAAGTTTGGAACAAGATTCTTGAGGCGGGAAAACCGTTCGGACTTTGCCCGGTCGGACTCGGAGCGAGAGATACCCTCAGATTTGAAGCCGGTCTTCCGTTATACGGTCACGAGATCAGCGACACCATCACTCCTATAGAAGCAAGCCTTAAATTCTTCACGAAAATTGACAAGGGCGATTTCTGCGGAAAGCCGGTTATAGAAGAGCAGGTTGTTAACGGCGCGAAGAAAAAGCTTATCGGGCTCGAGCTTATCGGAAAAGGTGTTCCCAGAGCGGACTACAGAATTGAAAAAGACGGCGCGGATATCGGCTATATCACAAGCGGTACGCACTCACCGACGTTTAAAAAAGGTCTTGCGATGGTTCTTATCGATACTGCGTTTGCCAAGGTCGGAACAGAGGTTGACGTTGTTATAAGAGATAACCGGGTACCGGCGAAAATAGTTAAAATACCTTTTTATAAGAAAAAGACGCTTCAAAAGTAGGCAGGCAAGCCAAGCGCCGATTAAGCGGACAGGCCTAAGAGGCCGAGTGTCTGCAAGGTCAGTAAATCAGCATCTACCAAATTAACCTAAATTAGGAGGAAAAAAATGAACGCTGAAAGCTTAAAGTACACAAAAGACCACGAATGGGTAAACGTAGAAGGAAATATCGCATATGTCGGCATCAGTGATTTTGCTCAGCACTCTCTCGGCGATATCGTATTCGTAGAGCTTCCCAAAAACGGTGCAATAGTTACCGCGAATAAAGTTTTTGCTTCAGTTGAATCGGTTAAGGCTGTTTCCGACATTATTTGTCCGGTAAGCGGCAAGGTCGTTAAAACCAACGATGCTCTTAATGACGAGCCTCAGCTCCTCAACGAAGCTCCTTATGAAAACTGGGTAGCGGCTATCGAGCTTTCAAATGTTTCGGAGCTTGAAACGCTTCTCGGCTACGCAGACTACGAAGACTTCTGCAAAAAACAATAGTAAGCCGCCTGATGCACAACGGGCTACCCGAGTTTAAATTTGGAGGTTCTATGTACAGTTATATACCTAACACGGATAAAGACAGGGCGGAGATGCTCAAGTTAATCGGCGCAAGCGATGTTGAAGCGCTGTTCAAGGACATTCCCGCTAATCTCAGATTAAAAGGCGATCTTAAAATAGAGGACGGGAAAAGCGAGTTCGAAGTTATCGAAAGCCTTAAAACTCTTGCCGCGAAAAACATAAGCGCGGATACGCATGTTTGCTTTAACGGCGGAGGCATCTACGACCACTATATACCTTCTATAGTTGATCACGTTTCCGGCAGACAGGAGTTTTATACGGCATATACGCCGTATCAAGCGGAAATGAGCCAGGGAACATTACAGGTAATCTTTGAGTACCAGACGCTTATATCTAGACTTACCGGCATGGATGTTTCGAATGCTTCGATGTATGACGGGGCGTCAGCTTGCGCCGAAGCGATGATTATGGCTTCCGGCCATACGGACAGAAACGAAGTTGTCATACTCGGCTCTCTCAACCCCGAGTATCTTGAAACATGCAAAACTTATGCCGGTTTCAGAGATATCACGGTAAAAACAGTCGGTTTTGACAAAAAGAGTGGGACAGTCTCCCTTTCGGAATTGACGGCTGCCGTAAGCGAAAACACGGCGGCAGTTGTTGTTCAGAGCCCCAACTATTTCGGCATCATTGAGGACATAGCCGATATTTCGGCGGCGGCAAAAAAATGCGGCGCGCTTACCGTTGCCTGTGTTGACCCTATTTCTATAGGCATGCTCGCGACACCGGGCGAACTCGGTGCGGACATTGTAGTAGGTGAGGGTCAAGCGCTTGGCAATCCGATGAACTTCGGCGGACCGGGCTTCGGATTTTTCGCATGCAAGTCCGATTATATCCGTAAAATGCCCGGAAGAATCGTCGGTGAGACAACCGACAAGGACGGAAAACGCGGATATGTTCTCACGATGCAGGCCAGGGAACAGCATATCAGACGCGAAAAGGCTACATCCAATATTTGTTCCAATCAAGCGCTTTGTTCACTCAGAGCGACGATATATCTTTCAACGATGGGGAAAGAAGGCTTTGCAAGAACAGCCGAACTTTGTTTCCACAAATCTCACTATATGTATAACGAGCTGCTGAAAACAGGTAAGTTTGAAGCGGTATTCGACGGCCCGTTCTTCAAGGAGTTCACATTGAAGTATAAAGGAGATGTACACGGTTTCAGACACAGAATGATCGATAACGGCTTCATGCCCGGAATAGTTTTATGCGAAACCGGTCTTGATAACTGCATCGTCATTGCGGTTACGGAGAAGAGAACAAAACAGCAGATTGACGAATTCGTCAGAAAGGCGGGTGAGGTTAAATAATGACCGACGACAGATTGATATTTGAAAAAAGCGCGGCAGGAAGAGTTGGCCATGTTTTGCCTTGCTGTGACGTGCAAAAAACAGAAAAAACCGCCATACCCGACAAATACCTTTGCAAGAAAAATGTTGAGCTTCCCGAACTTTCGGAACTCGACGTTGTACGTCATTATGTCGGTCTTTCCGACAAAAACCACGGAGTCGATTCGGGCTTTTACCCTCTCGGTTCATGTACGATGAAGTACAACCCGAAAGTTAACGAAGACGCGGCCGGTCTCGGCGGCTTTAAAAACGCTCACCCTAAGGCGGGCTGCATGAATTCTCAGGGTAATCTTGAGCTTATGCATAACTTAAACGTAATGCTGTGCGAAATCACGGGCATGGACGATTTCTCGCTCCAGCCGGCGGCAGGAGCACACGGCGAGCTAGCCGGGCTTATGATTATAAAGGCGCATCATGCCAAGAACGGACAAACCAAGAGAACAAAAATGCTGATTCCCGATACGGCTCACGGCACAAACCCGGCTTCGGCAATGATGGCGGGCTTTGATACTGTCGAAATCAAATCAGACGGAAACGGAAACGTTGACTTGGAGGATTTGAAAAAGAACCTGAACGACGAAGTTGCCGGACTCATGCTCACAAACCCCGGAACACTCGGTCTGTTTGAAATAAATATTTCAGAAATCTCAAAACTTGTTCACGATGCCGGCGGACTTCTTTATTACGACGGAGCGAACACAAACGCAATCATGGGCATAGTTCGCCCGGGAGATATGGGTTTTGATGTGCTCCACCTTAATCTGCATAAAACATTTTCGACTCCTCACGGCGGCGGCGGCCCCGGCTCGGGTCCGGTCGGCGTGAAAGCGTTCCTTGCGGACTACTTGCCCGTACCGGTAGTTAAGAAAACGAGTGAGGGCTTCAGGCTCGATTCCGACAGACCTCTTTCGGTCGGTAAAATGCGTTCGTTCTACGGTAACTTTGCAATCATGGTCAGAGCCTATGCCTATATAATGACTATGGGCGGAAAGGGCCTAAGAGCGGCTACCGAAAACGCAGTATTGAACGCGAACTACTTGAAAGCCAAGCTTGCTCCTTTTATGCAGCTTGCATATGACAGAACTTGTATGCATGAGTTCGTTATAACCGGCGCTCCTCAGAAGGAAAAAGGCGCTTCGACCCTGGATATGGCCAAGAGGATGATAGACTTCGGCATACATCCGCCGACGATTTATTTCCCGCTGATAGTCAAAGAAGCAATGATGTTCGAGCCTACCGAGTCCGAAAGTAAAGAAACTCTCGATGCTTTTTCCGAAATAATGAAGCAAATCGTAACAGAAGCGGAAGAAAAACCTGATTTTGTCAAGAACGCACCGTACACAACTTCGGTCGGCAGACTGGACGATACAAAGGCTGCGAGAAAACCCGTTCTTGTATATAAAGAAGCGGCAGAATAAGAAGCTTAAAAGTGCTTGCAAAAGTCACGCGGAAAATGCCTTTCTTTATCTGTTATCGCGGATATGTTTGCAGACTAAAGAAAGGCGGATCAGGGGTGTGTAATGTTTTATGACCTTATAATAATAGGCGCCGGACCCGGCGGATATAACGCCGCGCTTAGGGCCGCGCATGAGGGCCTGAAAGTTCTTGTCGCCGAAAAGGAAAAAATCGGCGGAGTATGCCTTAACGAAGGCTGTATTCCCTCAAAGTCACTTTTATACAGCGCTAAAATATACGACGGCTTGAAACACGGCGAAAAATACGGCGTAACAGCCGAAAATCCGTCGATCAGTCAAGACGCTGTCATAGACAGAAAAAACAAAGTTGTGCGTACACTCGTGGCCGGCATAAAATCCTCGCTCAAAAAAGCGGGTGTTGAAGTTGTCTCGGGGAACGCAGTTATCTCCGGCAAAGAAGGAGACAACTTTAAAGTGTGTATAGGTGATGACGCTCACACGGCAAAGCATTTGATAATTGCCGCGGGTTCTTCCGCCGTAATTCCGCCCGTGAGCGGAGTTAAGGAGCAGTATGAGAATGGTTTTGTCGTTACTAACCGCGAAATACTGGACTTAAGAGAAATACCGAAAAGGCTTGTTGTAATCGGCGGGGGAGTTATAGGACTAGAAATGGCTTCGTATTACAACTCGGTCGGTTCTGAAGTTACTATTATCGAAATGCTTCCGAAAATCGCGGGAAACACGGATGCCGAGCTTTCCGAGCTTTTGATGAAGAACTATGCCAAAAACGGAATGACGTTTAAGCTCGGTGCGAAACTGACCCGGGTCACGGATAATTCGGTTATATTTGAAAAAGACGGGGTAACCCAAGAGCTGCCGGCTGACAAGGTGCTCATGAGCGTCGGAAGAAGCGCAAACACCGAAGGTCTTGGCCTGGATACTCTAGGCATACTTTTTGACCGCAAAGGCATCGCGACAGACGAGCGCTGTATGACAAACGTTGAAGGCGTTTACGCGGTCGGCGATATTAACGGCAAAATTATGCTCGCCCATACCGCATACAGAGAGGGCGAAGTCGCGGTAAACAGTATAATCGGTGTAAAAGACATTATCGATTATTCGATTATTCCCTCGGTAATATATACGAATCCCGAGATAGCTTCTGTCGGAGATACAGAGCAAAGTGCTGCCGACAAAGGTTATGATGTGAGCGCTATGACGCTATCCATGCGTTTTTCGGGCAGATATCTTGCCGAAAACGACGGCGGAGACGGTATCTGCAAGATTATCGCCGACAAGAAATCAAAAACTCTGCTCGGAGTTCATATGATTTCAAACTACGCGTCCGAATTGATTGTTTCCGCGGGAATGATGATTCAAAGCAAAACTGCGGTTGAGGATTTGCGAAAAATAGTATTCCCTCATCCGTCTGTTGCCGAAATTATAAGAGAAGGCATATTCGAACTGAATATCTAAAGGAGATTACAATGAAAAAGTTTGCAGAAATCGCCAAGTGCGATCCTGAGATTTACGACGCAATAATGCAGGAAGTTAACCGTCAGAAAAACAACATTGAGCTTATCGCTTCTGAAAACTTTGTTTCGGACGCAGTTATGGAAGCTATGGGCACACCGCTCACAAATAAGTATGCCGAAGGTTATCCGGGAAAGAGATACTACGGCGGTTGCGAAAAAGTCGATATCGCTGAAAACCTTGCAAGAGACAGAGCGAAGAAGCTTTTCGGAGCAGACCACGCAAACGTTCAGCCCCACTCGGGCGCGCAGGCTAATATGGCTGTTTGCATAGCTGTTCTAAAGCCCGGCGACACTATACTCGGCATGAATCTTTCTCATGGCGGGCACTTAACTCACGGCAGCCCCGTTAACTTCTCCGGACTCACCTATAACATCGTGCCTTACGGAGTAAGCGAGGAAACCGGCAAAATCGACTATGCCGCTCTCAGACAGATTGCCCTTGAATGCAAACCGAAACTCATAATCGCAGGTGCGAGTGCTTATGCAAGAACTCTTGATTTTGAAGCTTTTTCGAGTATCGCAAAAGAGGTCGGAGCATATCTTCTCGTTGATATGGCTCACATTGCAGGCCTCGTTGCGGCAGGACTTCATCCGAGCCCGGTTCCCTATGCGGATTTCGTCACCACAACGACCCACAAGACGCTCAGAGGACCGAGAGGCGGTCTTATACTTTGCAAAGAAGAGCACGCTAAGCTTATCGATAAATCCGTATTCCCCGGAATGCAGGGCGGACCGCTCATGCACATTATCGCCGCAAAGGCTGTTTCGTTCCACGAAGCCCTTTCCGACAACTTTAAAACATATATGCAGCAAGTTGTCAAAAACGCGACAGCTCTTGCAAACGAGCTGACAAAGCAGGGTTTTACAATCGTCTCCGGCGGAACAGACAATCATCTTATGCTTGTTGACCTTCGCAATATGAACGTAACCGGTAAAGTTGCGGAAAAGCTGCTCGACGAAGTCGGAATCACCTGCAACAAGAATACTATACCGTTCGATCCTCAAAGCCCGTTCACGACAAGCGGCCTTCGTCTCGGAACCCCCGCTGTCACAACAAGAGGCTTCAAGGAAGAAGATATGGCTGAGATTGCCGAGCTTATCAAGCTCGCGATTACAGACTTTGAAAACAAAAAAGACGAGGTAAGAGCAAGAGTTAAAAAACTCGGCGACAAATATCCTCTTTATGCAAATATTGAGTAATTCTTATAATCAAAACGGCGCCGGAAGCATCCTGCGCCGTTTCTGTTTTATTATCGGTTAAACATGATTTTCTCTGCAGCTTTCACATTTTCCGTAAAAATTAACCTGCTCATACTCTATAAGATATTTTTCGTCTTCGCGGACTTTTTTTCTCATGTCTTCAATGTATTCAAAGTAGTCAAGGTCAAAAACGGAATTACATACGGTACATATAAAATGCGCGTGAGGATAAACATCAGCGTCATAACGGAAGCAATCTTCTGAAACACTCAATTCGCGTACAAGGCCATATTCTTTAAAACTGCTGAGCGTCTTATACACGGTTGCAAGGCTCATAGTCGGGTAAAGCTCTTCAAGTGACTTATAAATCATCTCGGCACTCGGATGTGTCTTTGTAGATGAAAGTACGGAATAAATTGCAAGCCGCTGAGGTGTAATTTTCATGTTTTTGCTTTTAAGTAATTCTGCGCAATTGGTCACTTTAACACATCCATATAATAATCATTATTATCTGATAATAGTATAAATGAGATAATCATTATTGTCAACATAAACTCAAATATGAAACATTTTACCCGTGAAAAATGTTTTACACGGGTAAACACGGGTAAATTATAAGTAATAACTGTTGACAAAAGAGTATTATCGTAATAAGATATTACAAAGCCAAAAGGAAAAGCCCTGCTACAGAGAGAGAACAAACGCTGAGAGTTCTTACGGGCACAACCCGCCTTGACCGATTTTTCGGAGGCTTCACGGGATTTAACCGTTGACGTTAGCCGCGTTAAGGCTTCGAGTGAATGCTTTCGCATTAATAAGGGTGGTACCGCCGACTTGGTCCCTTTTCGGGAACAAGTCTTTTTGTTTTTCCGGATATTTCCGTGCGCAATTTTCAACACTGTGATATAGCGTGTTTGCTATATTTTGTTGCCGAAGCAATGGTCAAAAGTCAAAATTTGTTTGCTTTTTGACAGGGATAAAATATATAGGAGGGCATTATGGCTAACGAAAAGCAAGTTGAAGCGATTACCAATATGGAAGAAGATTTCGCCCAATGGTATACCGATGTTGTAAAAAAAGCCGAGATGGCGGATTATTCGTCCGTAAAAGGCTTTGTTATACTCAGGCCTTACGGTTATGCGGTTTGGGAGGGCATCCAGAAATATGCCGATGCCAGATTTAAAGAGACTGGGCATGAAAACGTGTCTATGCCGCTTCTTATCCCCGAGTCACTGCTCCAAAGGGAGAAGGATCATGTTGAGGGCTTTGCGCCCGAGGTTGCCTGGGTGACATACGGCGGCTCCGAAAAATTGCAGGAGCGTCTATGTATACGCCCGACTTCCGAGACTCTGTTCTGCGACCACTACGCAAATATTATCCAGTCTTACAGAGATTTGCCGAAACTGTACAACCAATGGTGCTCTGTTGTTCGTTGGGAAAAGACGACAAGACCTTTTCTGCGTACGAGAGAGTTTAATTGGCAGGAGGGGCATACTGCCCATGCGACTGCGGAAGAAGCGCAGGAAGAGACATTAAAAATGCTCGATGTTTATGCGGATATCTGCGAAAATCTACTGGCAATACCCGTAATTTCGGGACAAAAGACAGACAAAGAAAAGTTTGCGGGCGCAAAGGCGACTTACACCGTTGAAAGCATGATGCATGACGGAAAAGCCTTGCAAGGCGGAACTACCCACAATTTCGGCGACGGCTTCGCAAAAGCATTCGGCATACAGTTCAGTGACAAAGACGGAGCGTTAAAGCATGTCCATCAGACGTCTTGGGGTATATCCACGAGACTTGTCGGAGCCATTATCATGGTACACGGTGATAATAACGGGCTTGTTCTTCCTCCAAAAGTTGCGCCGATTCAGCTTGTTATCGTTCCTATCGCCATGCACAAAGCAGGTGTGCTCGATAAAGCCCGCGAACTTAAATCGCAGCTTGCAGTCAAGTTCCGCACAAAACTTGACGAAAGCGACAAGAATCCGGGCTGGAAGTTCGCGGAATATGAGATGAAGGGCGTTCCCGTAAGAATGGAGATCGGCCCGAAGGACATAGAAAACAACCAGGCGGTTCTCGTCCGCAGAGATACGGGAGAGAAGACGATTGTAGCGCTTGACAACTTGGAAGTTTCCATTGAAAAGCTTCTTTGCGATATACAGTCGAACATGTTTGACAAAGCGCTCAAAAACCGTCTCGAGCACACATATGACGCTCATGATTATGACGAGTTCGTTAAGCTCGCTGCGGAGAAACCGGGATTTATTAACGGCATGTGGTGCGGCTCAGAGGAGTGCGAAGCAAAAATCAAAGAAGAGACCACCGCAACGAGCCGTTGTATGCCGTTTGAACAGAAGCAGATTTCCGAAAAGTGTGTCTGCTGCGGAAAACCGGCTCAAAAACATGTAATTTGGGGAAAAGCATATTAGTCAGATTTGCCTGATTTTTAGCGGAATTGTTGGCATTTGTACAAGTACTGTTTTGAGGAGATATCTTGAAGGCTTCCGTTTATGTAAGTAAAAAATGTTTTAAAAGCCTGAATTCAGCTGGGCAATGGGTTTATGACAACGAGATAGATCGGGTTGACGGTGAATACGAAAACGGCGATATAGTAAAAGTCAAAGACCTGAAAGACAGGGTGATCGGGCTCGGATTTATTAACGATAATTCGAAAATCAGAGTCCGGCTTTTTACCCGTGACAAAAAGGCCGAAGTAAATGCCGGGTTCTTTAAAAAGCGCCTGGCCGATGCATGGGAGTACAGAAAGAACGTAATTGACACAGGTTGCTGCCGTATAGTCTTCGGCGAGGCTGATTTTTTGCCCGGGCTGACTATCGACAAGTTTTCGGACGTTCTCGTTGTACAATCTCTGGCGCTGGGAATCGACAGGTATAAGGAACTTATCGTGCAGACTTTGATTGATATACTTCGCAAAGACGGAATCGAAATACGAGGGGTCTATGAACGGAGTGAAGCTCAGGTCAGAAAGCTTGAAGGGATGGAGCCGAAAAAAGGGTTTATAGGCAAGGAGTTTGATACTTCTTCGGTTCTGATAAAAGAAAACGGAGTCTTATACAGCGTTGATGTTGAGAACGGTCAGAAAACGGGTTTTTTTCTGGATCAAAAGCTGAACAGAAAGGCGGTTTCGGAGCTGTGCAAAGGAAAAACCGTGCTGGACTGCTTTACGCATACCGGATCTTTTGCTCTGAACGCATGTTTAGGCGGGGCCAGCGAAGTAACTGCGGTGGATGTGTCGGAGGCTGCACTCGAAACTGCGAAAAAGAACGCCATGCTCAACGGCTGCTCCGACAAAATCAACTTTGTTTGTGCTGATGTATTTGAGCTTCTTCCCAGGCAGATAAGCGAAGGAAAGAAGTATGACGTTGTAATACTGGATCCTCCGGCGTTTACAAAATCCCGCAGCTCGATTGAAGCGGCTGTGAGAGGTTATAAAGAGATTAATATAAGGGGAATGCGCCTTGTCAAGAACGGCGGCTACTTTGCGACCTGCTCTTGCTCACATTTCATGGGTGATGAATTGTTTCGCTCGCTTGTACACGAAGCGTCCGTTGATACCGGCGTATACCTGAGGCAAATTGAGGTTCGTGCTCAGTCGCCCGATCATCCGGTGATTTGGGGTTCGAGTGAGTCGTATTACTTGAAGTTCTTTATTTTTCAGGTTTTCACAAGAAATGAAGTATAACAAGTGCAGAATGCCTTCGGGGCGCAATGTGCGCCTCGAAGGCATTCACGGTATTAATACGGATTTATTGTTTATCAAACGGACGCAGACCTTGCCTTTCAATCATTTCGATTATCTCTTTGCCTGCTTCACGCATTCCGGCAGCATGGTAGTGAAGCCCGAATCTGCGCTGAGTCTCCAGTATAGTGTTTGTTTCCTCTATGTGCCTGAGTATGCGCGAGGTCTCGGCGCTGTCAAAAGACGTTTCGAGCGCAGTTCTTAAATCCTCGAGTGTTTCAGAGCGGTAGGGTTCGTTTTTTGTCAAAGACATTGAAGCCTCGCCGTACTTTTCGGCATACTTCTCAATGACAAATTCGTCGGTTAAGTTTGGATAACGGTCGTTGAACACCATTATATCTCTATGGAGTTTTTTGCGGATTGCAGGCGTTACCTTGGGATACCCGACGGACAGCAGCAGTACGGGGTAGGTGTGTTGAGGCAGATTATATTCTTTTGCGATAACAGCGCCTTCATGGTTTGTAGTTCCGACATAGCATGAACCCAGACCGAGAAGATGAGCTGCCGTTTCAACGGTTTGTGCCGTACACATGACGTCTTCCAGACCTATGAGAAAATGCATGAAGCTCTTGTCACAGGTATAAGGTGCGTCTTGGCTTTTTGCATAGATCTTCATTTTGTACCAATCCAGAACAAATAGGAAGTTAACGGGAGCCTCGGCAATGAATTTTTGCTCCCCGCATATTTTTGCCATCTTCTCATTGTCTTCTTTCTTATCAAGCAGAATAATCGACAGGGGCTGAAGGTTTCCACCGCTTGCGGCGCAGAGCGCGGCATCAAGCAGGTCGTCGAGAATGTCTTTTGGTATGCTCTTATCCGAGAAGCTGCGGCATGACGCGCGCTCGGTCATTTTTTTTACCGCGGCCCTTCCTTGTTCAAACGTAAAGTCCATTTTAACACTCCTTAAAAGTTTTCACTGTTCTTAATGTCGTCATAAATTTCACGGTTATCAATCAGTTCTGTTATAGTGCCGCAAATTGAGTAATGAGCGCTTTCAAGCGCTTTAATATGCTTGTCTGCGCTGTCTTCGAATGTACGGGCGGATATGTCTTCGGCAAGCTTGTTTGCTGCCTTGAGCAGGGCAGGGAATCTTAGATTAGCTGCAATGCCTTTTAAAGCGTGAAGTTGGTTTTCCAGCTCGGCGCTGTTTTTATTTTCAAATGCCTTTGCAATATCGGAAACCAAACTGTTTCTTAGGTATAATTTCAAAGTTTTTAGATAGTTATCCCTTGTTCCGAATGCCTCGATACCGTCTTCCAAGTTAATAATATCAACATCCGGTGTTTTTGTACGGTCTCTGGAGACAACAAGATTATCGGTATTATTCAAAAACTTGTTCAACTGGAAATAAATATTTTTTTCGTCGATGGGTTTACTGATATGACCGTTCATTCCCGAATCAAAGGCAGCCTGAATATCTTCCGAAAAAGCGTTTGCTGTCATAGCGATAATCGGTATGCTTAAAGCATTCGGGGCATTGCTGTTGCGTATCATTCCGGCGGCAGTATAACCGTCCATAACGGGCATCTGTATATCCATAAAAATCATGTCAAACATTTCCGGGCTGCTCAGGTAAATATTCAGCCCGTTTTCACCGTCAACCGCGGTAATCATATTGATGCCCGTAGGTTCCAGTATATATCTGAGTACTTCTCTGTTAATTTCGATATCTTCAAATACAAGAACGCATTTGCCTTCGAAGTTGTTGGTTTGTATTACTTCGGGACTTGCTTCCTGAGTCTTAACTCCCACTATTTCATTGATTACCTTAATCATGGCAGAGGGGAACAGCGGCTTACCCAAGAACTTTGTAACACCGCTTAAAACCGCGTCGCGCTCAATTTTTTCCATGTCGTACATAGACATAAGGACTACGTTAATGTCGGGATTAATTTTCTTTATCAGTTTTGTAGTTTCTATACCGTCGATGCCGTCCATTTTATAATCCACAAAAACCAGATTAATCTCCTGTTTTGTGCCGGCGAGCCTTTGAACGGTTTCGACAGCTTCGAGGCCGTCTGTAGCCGTAACGCACGATATTCCTACATTTGTCAGTATAGCTTCCGCATATGATATTATTTCGACGCTGTCATCGACAACGAGTATGTTAACCTTTTCCATCTTGTTTTTCAGTACCATAAACAGGCCTGACGACTGGTCGTCGGCAATGCCGAAGTTAACGGTGAAGCTGAACGTGCTGCCGACTCCGTATTCACTCTGAACGCTTATTTCTCCGCCCATCATTTCAACGAGTTTTTTCGAAATCGCAAGCCCGAGCCCCGTGCCACCGAAACGCTTTGTTATACTGCTGTCGGCCTGAGAGAATGATTTGAACAAGAACGTTTGCTGTTCCGGGGTTATCCCTATACCGCTGTCTTTTATAGCAGTATGAAGAACAACGCGTCTGTCGGCCATACTCTGCACCGATACGGAAAGAGTGATTTTACCTTCATTGTCTGTGAATTTTACGGCATTTGAAAGCAGATTTATCAGTACCTGGGTAAAATGGTTAGAGTCACCGCACAGATTCCTGGGAACATTTGCGTCTATCTTCACTATTAACTCGTGATGCTTTTCCTCGGCCTTTACCGAGATTATATTTGTGATGTTCGAAACAACTTTTTCTATGTCAAAAACTTCGTTATACAGCTCCATCTTACCGGATTCGATTTTGGATATATCGAGTATATCGTTTATGATATTTAAAAGCTGTTCGGACGAAAGCTCAACCTTTGAAAGGTAAGAACGTATTTTTGCCAAATCGGACGAAGATTTTGCCATTCTGGTCATGCCTATAATTGCGTTCATCGGTGTTCTTATTTCATGGCTCATGTTTGACAAGAACTGGCTTTTCGCCAAATTTGCGGCTTCCGCGGCCTCTTTTGACTTTTTCAGTTCATTCTCGAGTGTAACATAGTCCGTTACATCCATGGTCATTCCGATAGTCCTGAGCGCGACTCCGTCCCTGCCTCTTATCGTTTTTCCGAAGTTCTTGACATAGTAGATTTCCCCGCTCGGCAAAAGTAGCTTGAAGTCCTTGTTTATGTTGCTAACATCTATATCGTTGCCCAAAAGGCCTTTAAAGAAATCGGTTCCCGATAGGTCAACCATTACTCTATTAAGATGCACAAATAATTCTTCGTTTGTTACAAAGCGGTTTTCGGGGTCCAGACCGAACATCCCGGCCGTGTTTTTGTCGTAATTCGTCATTTTAGACGTATAGTCAATTTCCCAAACACCTGCGTTCGAGTTTGCAAGTGCAATTTCGAGAGTTTCGTTTACTTTTAAAGCTTCTCGTTTTGCATTGTTAAGCTCTGTTATATCGCTGACAAGCGTACCGACGAATTCCGTCTTTCCGGATTCACCCGCAATCGGGAAAATCTGCAAATCAACATTCAGCTTTGTTCCGTCTTTGCGGTTAAGAACAGTTTCTTTTCTCCAGGGCGAAGAAGAGATCATACATTCATCATGAGCTTTGGCAATTTCTGCAGCGACGTCTGCCCCATACAGTGTTTGAAGAAAACTGTAACTTTCGTCGTTCTCCGGGTAACCGGAGAGCTCATAAAGCTTGGGATTTGCAAATACGGATTCACTGTCCGTTCTGCGCGCCGTCATGCCGTTAATCGCGTAATCAATGAAGGCGGATTTAATCAGCAGCTCTTGCTCTTTCTTTTTATCTTCTGTGATATCGCTTATAATAAAACCGTAGCCGGAAGCGTTTTGCCCGTCCTCAAAAAGCTGAAAAACGTTTAAATCCGCGATAATAACGGTTCCGTCCTTTTTTTTCATCTTTGTGGAGCTGTGACGAGCATTTCTGTCGGACAGACCGGAAAAAAGCTTGTCAATCTCTTGCTCGGAGTTTTCCGGAAACAAAAACGAAAGCGGAGTATCTGCGCATATTTCGCTCGGGTGGTAACCCAGAACATGCAGGGATGCCCGGTTCGAAAACAGTATTTTTCTGTTTATGTCAATAGCGATTATGCAGTTATCGGAATAATTAACAACGGAAGATTTTGTGTAAAGTTCATGCCTGAGCGCTTTTTCTTCCGTAATATCAGACATGACGGTTCCGATTCCCGCGCGCTTTCCGTCCGAGTCAAGAATAGGAAACATGACCTGTCTCACCTGTACTTTTGAACCGTCTTTTCGTACAAGTTCGTTTTCTCCGTGCCAAACTCCGTTTTTTTCCATTGAAGGTATTGCGATATCCCTAATAATGCGAAGGCCGTTTTCGTCGTGCGTTTTTTCTTTTGGTGTTCTCTCGTTCGAGTCAAAACCGGCCATTTTTTTGCCGTAGGCGTTTGTATATAAATCGTTTGCACCTTGATAGTCAAAAGCGATATAGTGCGGAATAGAGTCCATGACCGAGGCCTTAATGGCAAGAAATCGCATCTCGGCTTTCATCTTGTTTATTTTAGTCCTATATGCAATGAAACCGGGAATGCAGGCCGCAACAGCTCCGGCCAAAAGTGTCGCTATGTAGGGAAACATATATCCTCCGGATAAAATTATCGTATTTTATGTCGTCTGTCTATATTGTGCTGTCTGTTTGAAATGCGGAGGCAGATCTCCGGCATTCCTGAAGATACTTTTTTAAATTGCCGTGTTAAAAAACTCTCGTGTCCGAGCCCGCAAACCTCGCTTATCGGGCTGTCGATTATATTACTTCGGCAACAAAATATAGGAAAACACTATATTTTGGTATTCCACGGCTTAGCCGCAGATGCGCCGTACCTAAGCACTGCGGCGTATCTAAGCGCGTCTGTAAGACCCAAGTAACCGCGTAAGTATTTTATCGGCATTTAACTTCTGCGGTAATATGGTGTGCTTTACAGGGAAAATAAATTAGAGTGAATATTCAAAATTCGGCAATTCATATTTTTACAATTACTTAAGAGTATACAATTATTCATCTGAAAAAGCAATGGCGGCGTAAAACTCAAGGCAAAACCCAATAGTCGTTTTAGCCAAAAACGTTCCCAAACGTTGTCTGAGTCACTGTTATGCTTTACATGTATTGCTCCCCCGATTAAACCTTTAACTATATTCATTATAATTTACATTATATGGAAATAGGTCGAACGGGCTTGCAAAAAATGCATTCTTACACTAGAATAATCTAGTCTGGTATATAGGCATGCCGAAAAATTGCTTTGCTGTTCAAACTCATATACCGGGGGCATACTTTGAAAACAAAGCCGAGCTTTCGGCATAAATTAATTTTTATTTCGGAGGATAGCATGCAGGACATTAAAGCACTATCGATTAACACAGTTCGCATTTTGGCGGCCGACAGTATCCAGAAAGCTAATTCCGGACATCCCGGCCTGCCGCTTGGGGCTGCGCCGGCACTCTATACGCTTTTCGGAGAAGTAATGACTCATAACCCGAAAAACCCGGAATTCAGAGAGCGCGATAGGTTCATACTTTCAGCCGGACACGGTTCGGCGCTTTTGTATTCGCTCTTGCATATCTTCGGTTACGGAGTATCCGCGGATGACCTGAGAAATTTCAGGCAGTTCGGGAGTTCAACCCCGGGACACCCCGAATTCGGGCATACTCCGGGTGTTGAGGTTACGACCGGGCCTCTGGGACAGGGTATCGCAAACGCAGTCGGTATGGCAATGGCGGAAAAGCATCTTGCCGGGGTATTTAACAAAGCCGACTGCAAATTAGTAGACCATTACACCTATGTTTTATGCGGAGACGGCTGCCTTGAAGAGGGCGTTTCAGGTGAGGCGAGCTCTCTCGCGGGGACGCTGGGGCTGGGAAAGCTGATTCTTTTATACGATAGCAATAACATAACGATTGAAGGCGACACTGCGCTTGCTTTCACCGAAAATGTTATTAAGCGTTATGACGCTTACGGCTGGCATACAGAGCTTGTAGAAGACGGAAATGACACCGGGGCGATACTAGAAGCGATCAACCGCGCAAAAAGCGTCGGCGACAAGCCTTCGATTATTGAAATAAAGACAAAAATCGGCTTCGGCTCTCCGAACAAGCAGGGCAAAGCGTCTGCTCACGGCGAACCGCTCGGAGCAGACGAGTTGAAGCTGACAAAACAAGCATTCGGCTTTGACCCCGAACAGTGTTTTGTCGTACCGCAAGAGGTTTACGAACGAGTTAAAGAACTGCAAGTTAAGTTTTCCGAGAAAGAGGAGACATATAACAAGCTGAAACTCGAATACGCGGCTAAATACCCCGAAGATTATGCTCTGTACGAAAGCTTCTTCAGCGGAGAATTACCGGATATATTCGAAAAAGAGGATTTTTGGAAGTACGAGGGCAATACGGCAACAAGAGTCTCTTCGGAAACCGTACTGAACAAGCTGTGCGGTGTTATCCCGAACCTTTTCGGTGGTTCCGCCGATCTTTCGCCTTCGACAAAGACGTATATGAAGGGGCAGGGCGATTTTTCAAAGCAGACTCCGGAGGGCAGAAACGTTCATTTCGGTATCAGAGAATTTGCCATGACTGCGATAGCAAACGGTATTTACAGGCACGGCGGTCTTAGACCGTATATCTCGGGATTTTTCGTGTTCTCCGACTATATGAAGCCTGCCATGAGACTTTCGGCTTTAATGAACCTTCCTGTCATCAATATATTGACGCACGACTCCATAGGCGTCGGAGAGGACGGTCCGACGCACGAACCGATCGAACAGCTTGCAGCCTTGAGAAGTATGCCGAACATGACCGTTTTGCGTCCATGCGATTCGAAGGAAACCGCTGCTGCCTGGTATCTTGCGCTTACGAGAACAAAGTCTCCCAGTGTGCTGGTTTTGACAAGGCAAAACACGACGCTTCTGCCTGAAACAGGCAAAGACAGCCTGAAAGGCGGTTATATATTAATCGACAGTAAAAAATCCGTTCCCGATATGATACTTCTTGCGTCAGGCTCGGAAACAGAGTTAATATACAAGGCTCACGGAGAGCTGCTCAGAAAAGGCATAGACTCGAGAGTTGTATCAATGATGTCGTTTGAAGTATTTGAGGAGCAGCCTGACGATTATAAGCAGAGCGTGCTGCCTTCGAACGTCAGAAAACGTCTCGCGGTTGAAGCCGGCTCTTCTTTCGGCTGGCATAAATACACGGGCTTGGACGGCGAAATAATCGCCATTGACACATTTGGAGCTTCTGCGCCCGCGGCGACTTTGTTCGCGGAATTCGGCTTCACGGTTGAAAATGTTGTTAAACGCGCGGAAGAGCTTTACGCAAGGTAATACAAAACTTAAAGCGATATACCCGGCAAACCGAGCTATTGTCCTCGGCTGCCGGGTATTTTTACATGTTTTGCTCAGTCGTTTATAGGGCATGTCGAAAAATCGCCTTGCGGCTTTCCCTTGAAAATCGAGCACGAAACCCGCTAAAGTGGGTTTCGTGCTCGATTTTCAACACTTCCTTATAAGCTTTGTTGTTTTTGCCGAATATGTTTTACTTTGTTATGTTTTATGGTATAGTATTACAGTGTGCTAAACAAATTTACTCATATTATTTATATTTGAGGTGCAAAAATTTGAAGCTTAACAAAACGATTGTCGGAGCGATATGCGTGTTATCGCTTGCATTTTCCGGCTGCACTCTTGAAACATACACGGGTGAAACAGAATCACCTTTTATCGTGGAAATAGTTTCGCCGACGGCCGCTCCGACGGAAAAGCCGAAAACAAGTACGCCGGAACCTAAGACCGCGGCGCCGGCTACAACCGTGCCGACACAGACCGCGGCGCCGGAGACTGAGGCTCCGACAGAAAAGACGACAGAAAAACATGTCGAAAGTATAAACACTGATATTAAGCTGAATTTGCCTGAGAACCCGAACAGCCCGTATCCGTCAAAATACGGCAGCCCGATCACGGGAGACAATGTGCTTTCAAACGAAAAAATGGCGTGGTATTTCGGCATAAACGATAATTACCTGCCTCCGACGGCTCAGAGTAAGTTTGATATCAGGGAATTTAACGGGTATTATCTCGGTGATATAACTCAAAGGGAGATTTATCTCACGTTTGACGTGGGCTACGAAAACGGTTTTACACCGGCGATTTTGGACTGCTTGAAGGACAAAGGTATAAAAGCTGCTTTTTTCGTGACAAAACCTTTTGTGGAGTCAAATTTGGACTTGGTAACGCGAATGCTCGATGAAGGTCATTTGGTATGCTCGCACAGCGTAAATCATAAAAGCTCTCCGGATCTTACGGATTCAGAGATGGAATACGAACTTGCTGAGTTGGCAAGGTATTTCAAAGAGAAAACAGGCAGAGATATTGCGCCGTATTTCCGTCCGCCTATGGGTGAGTACAGCGCGAGAACTCTTGATATAACCGACAGGATGGGATATAAGAGCATTTTTTGGAGTTTTGCGTATAAAGATTGGGACACAAGCGCTCAGCCCGGCATGGCGAAAGCATTTAACACAACGGTAACCCACATGCATAACGGCGCGATTGTGTTGCTTCATGCCGTTTCCGAGTCGAACGCGCAAGCGCTGCCGTACATCATCGACGCGCTGCTGAACAACGGTTTTGAGTTTAAAACGCTGGACGAGCTGCCGGATTAAGCTTCGTTTTAGTCACGGAATCATACAAAATACTAAATTTGCGGAGGTTTGTTATGAGAGAGTACGAGAATAAAGAATTTAAAGAAGCTATGAAAATACGTATGGACTATAACAACATGCTGACCGAATTTGTCGGGAGAGAAGGCATAGATCCTTCCGAAATCAAGGCGCTTTCAACTAAAATCGAATCCGCCTGCTCCGCTATGAAAGAGAAGAGAAAGAACGGCGGTATGGATTGGAGAGACTTGCCGTATAACCATGCGGAAGTCGCGAAAGAGATTATCGCTTATGTCAATGAAGTTAAAGATGAATTCGAGGCTTTTGTTGTTCTCGGAATCGGCGGTTCGGCCCTAGGCCCGATGGCGGTTCAAAGAGCGATTAACCATCCGTTTTACAACGAACTTACGAGAGAAAAAAGAAACGGTTTCCCGAAGTTCTATGTTTGCGACAATGTCGATCCGGAGGGTCTTGTATATCTGTTCGACACTATCGACGTTACAAAGACGCTTTTCAATGTTATCTCAAAATCGGGAAGCACATCCGAGACTATGTCTCAGTATATGATAATCAGGGATATACTTGAGGAAAAGCTCGGGAAAGACGAGGCGAAAAAGCATATAGTTGCGACGACGGACGCTGTCGGCGGTAATTTGATAAAGATAGCAAAACAGGACGGCAACAAAATCTTTATTATACCTTCCGGAGTCGGAGGAAGATTTTCCGAGCTTACGCCTGTCGGATTGCTGCCTGCGGCAATGTGCGGGGTTGATATTGAGCAAATGCTTGCGGGAGCGGCATTTATGGATGAGCTGTGCAGCAGCGACGACGTTACGAAAAATCCTGCGTATATGTACGCTGTACTGCACTATCTAGGTATGGCAAAGGGTAAGAATATCGGTGTAATAATGCCGTACGCCGATAGCCTGAAATATGTTGCTGCCTGGTATTCACAGCTCTGGGCGGAATCTCTCGGAAAAAAATACGACAATGACGGAAAGACAGTAAACGTTGGGCCGACGCCTGTCGGTGCGCTTGGGGTTACCGACCAGCATTCTCAGGTACAGCTCTATACCGAAGGGCCTTTTGATAAGATGATAGTGCTCATCGGTGTAGACGAGTACAGAGAAACTATTACTATACCTAAGATTTTTGCCGATATACCTTCGATAGGTTTTCTCGGAGGCGCAACTCAAAATAAGCTCATTCAGGTTGAACAGCTTGCGACTGAATATGCATTGACTGTATCGGGCAAAATGAATATGACGATAACGCTTCCGAAAGTAAACGAGTTTACGATAGGCCAGCTTTTATATATGTTCGAAGTCGCCACGGGCTTTGCCGGGGAACTGATGAACATAAACGCGTTTGACCAGCCCGGAGTTGAGGAAGGTAAAAACGCTACATACGCGATGTTCGGCAGGCCGGGCTATGAAGAAAAGAAAAAGGCTCTTGACCAAAAGCCCGTAAAGAAGAGCGCGTATATTATCTGACGAACTGCTTGTTGAACCCCCGGTTAAACCATGCGGTTTAATCACCATTATACCGGCTATGCAGGTCTAAGGTGATCGAGGCGACAAGTTTATCGAATGGTTTAATTGCGTCTTAATAAATATGTTTGTAAAAAGACAGGCAGCACATATAGACCAAGCGGAAAGCCGATATTCTCAAGCTTGTGTCAGTGCTTGTCCCGTGGTTAAATCGGAGAAAACAAAATTTTGACGGAACATTAGGCCGGACGTTGCGTATGTATATGTTAAATCTCGATATAGGCCGTTTGACCTGTAAAGAGTTGAACTATGCGAGCAAACGCCTCAAAGGGCTTAAATTATGTATTAATGTTACAATTTTCGGGGGAGGTTATATGAAAAGCAGATACATTATATTTTTTGCAGCCGCGGTAATGCTTTTTTCCTCTTCTTTCTCAGGAGCGTATGTATTTGCGAAGCAGCCGAACGAAGAAATGACGGATTCGGTCGTCAAGACAACATCAAAAGTCGAAATAAGAAACGGAAAGATTGTCGGAGAACGCGTGGGCTACTATTTGCAGATACCCGAAGCCATACTTGAGTATATCACTGCCGAACGCGAAATTTACGGTACGAACCAACCTTTGCTCGAAAAGATAAATTTATACTGCAACCCCGATTTGGATCCCAAGTACCCTGAAAGCCCAAAGCTTCTCGGCTCGCTTTATGCGTTTAAAAAGCTTGCTTGGAGCTCCAACCTCGGCTGTGAAGAGATTTTCAGAACAAAAGACTATGTCTTTGCATTTGAAAAAAAGGAAAATACGTTTTCATACGAGTATTACAGGAATGTTTTTAAGTTTTGCATAAGCCGTATCGGTTCGGTCGATCTGATGAAGGAATGTCTGACCTTGCCGCCGAACCAGACGATTGAGTTCAGCTATACAGTTTTTGTCGTGGGAAAGCCATTAAAGAACAAAGTCCAGGTTGTCGGCACGTCTTATCTTGTTCCGCTCCGAGAAGTCAGTGAAGCGCTCGGCTACAAAGTTTCATGGAACGCGGCGACAAACACGGTTACCGTCCAAAAAGGCGCAACAAAGGACAGTTTTGTCGCCGGTCCGAACACAACGACTGTCAGAGGATATCAGGTCAAGATAATAAAGGATAGGACGTATATATCTCCCGGTTATTTTGTCCGACTGGGGAACAGTCTCGAAATGGACTCAAACAAAAACATATATTTTGCGGATTAATTAGCCGCAAGCAAAATTCGGCTTTGGCGAAAAAACGCGAGAAGCGTATTGCCTGCATGTGTCAGCCGATACCGAACGCCAGCTTAGACAGTCCGAAGCGAATTCCGCCGGAAATCACTTCGGACATTTTTATTACAGTGCTGAGCTTTGTTGTTTGGAGTATGAGCATTTCCATCATTCCGCTGAAATTAACGACGCCGGTAATGTGCATGTTGCCTACCGGCGGCAGTTTTTTGTTCAAGCTCAGACCGGGCTCAAGCGAACCACGGTCCAGTCTCAGGTAACCGATTTTTTCGCTTGTGCCCAGAGAAGCGTCAACCGCGACAATAAATGGGTTTTCACAAAGCGAGTGTATTTTTACGAGTGTTTCTTTCAAGTTTAGAGCGTGGACAGGGCAGTCCAAAGTTCCGAAGAGCTTAACGTTTTTGTAACTGTGCTTGGAAAGGGAAGTGCCGGTCAAAGGCCCGAGGCTGTCTCCTGTCGCCCTGTCTGTCCCGATACACAGGACTACTATGGGGGATTTTCCGTCATATATCTCCGAAAGGCAATTAAAGAATCCGTTTCCGAGCTGTCTTATCGAATTGCCGTCCCGAGAATTGATGTAGATACCGCTTTTTTGGATACGTTGAGTGGTCATTGTTTCACCGTCCGAGTTTTATCGCTTCTATTATGCTCACAGAAACTGTAAATTATTCCAAAATTTTCAGACACAATCAGTATCGCGGAACAGCTGATTAACTTGCCAAAAATCGGCGCAAAAATATAATGAACTTTTTAGTTTATTGCGGCCGGGCTTAAGGCTCTGAGGCTGCAACACCCTCGGGCATCGAACTTTAAAGGGTTTATAAAGCGAAAGAAACAAAATGTATCAACTCGTTTGGTCAGATTTCAACTTTATTCACTATAATATATAATATTATTGAAAAATGACGATATATGTTATATGATTGATGCGTCAATAAAAATATGTATGTGACAAAGGGGTATCTAAGCGCCGTTGTTTTGCCGGTACTTTAACAGACGGCAGATAAACGGTGTGTTTTGTGCCGAAATCGGCATATTGTTCCGGCAAATTGCGTGTCACATCCGCGGCGATATATAATGTTCACTAGTCAAGTTTATTGAGGTGATAGTAATGGACAAAGCTGACAACATAATACAGAAGATGAGCATTAACGAACTCAGAGAAGGAATGGTTCTGGGCAGGGATGTTCTCAACACTTGGGGCGCTGTGCTTTTACCGCAGGGTGCCGCTTTGACGTCTGAAAATTTTTCCAGGCTTACTCTTAATAATATTCGCTTTCTTTTTATCAAGTCCTCAAGTATCGATTATTCAAAGCGTCATTTTATGGGTGGCATGGGCGGTATGCCTGAGCTTATAGTTGAAAAAATCGAAGACAAGCCAGAGTTCAAAGCTTTTAAGAAAGAGTACGACAATAAAACTCAGGTTTTGAAAGCCGCGCTTATCGATATCGGAAACGGCGGCTCTGTTAAGGTTGACACGATTGTAAATATAACGACGGATACGATGTCAAAGCTGAATTACAAAAGCGACTTGCTTTCGTATCTTGCTTGTCTTTCATCGTCGGACGAGCATACCTATACTCACAGCAATAACGTATCGCTGCTTTGCAATCTGTTCGCCTCCTGGCTGAATCTCAGCGACGAGGATACGATAAATCTTACGGCTGCCGGGCTTTTGCATGATGTTGGGAAGACGAGGATCGAGCCGAGTATTTTAAATAAAAAAGAGCCGCTGACGGCAGAAGAGTTCAACATAATAATGCATCATTGCGTTATGGGCTATGAAATACTGAAGGAGCAAAATATACCAAACGAGATAATTCTTGCCGCGCTTACGCATCACGAAAAAATTGACGGCACCGGTTATCCGTTTGGGCTGAAGGGTCAAAGAATCAGCCGCTTCGGCAGAATGCTGGCAATTTGCGATATTTATGACGCAATGACATCAAACCGCGTTTATCGTTCGCGTATTTGCCCGTTCCATGTCATCAGAGAATTCGAAAACAACAGCTATGGTGAACTTGATACGGAATTTTTACTTTCATTTTTGCAGAATATAGCGTATACTTATGTTGGAAGCTATGTAGGACTGAGTGACGGAAGACAAGGGCAGATTGTGTATATAAACAAGCTTGATCTTTCCCGTCCCATGGTTAGGGTTGATGATACCGTCATTAATCTTTCCGAACAAAGGGATATCATTATAAGTAAGATTCTATAGCAGGCTCGTAATGTTCTTTATCAGTGCTGTTCGGGAACGCCTTTTAAGGGAAGGTGCTTTCGTATTTGCGGCTTGACGTGCCGGTGCCTGCGGCTCTTATAAGAGAGAGGAGCATGTGCTTTGAACGGCGATAAAGACAAATCGTATTCGGAGATAATGGTTTTACTTGGCGAGGTAGCCATTTTGGCTATTCTTGTCTTTTTTTCGTATACATCGGGAACAGCCGACCATACGGCTTTTTATCTACTTATAACCACTGTCGTTGTATACAGTGTCACATGGTCGTTTTTCTATTTCAGTTATAAGAGAAAAACAAGAAATATGTACCGAATGCTGCTTAAATTACTGAAATCCATTGCATTAAACAAGGAGTTTGTTCCGCCGCTTGATATACCGAGTGAAATTTCGGAAGCGCTCGAAGAACTTGAGACCTTGAACGGACTGCTTAAACACGCGGACGATAACATGCGCGAAATACAGTATATAGTTAATTCGATTGCTTCAAACAACAAATTGTCTGCAATGATGAATGATATACTTCCGAGAATACTGAGCACGACAAAATCAAGTTGCGGAGCGTTCTATCTTGCGAATAATTCTACGGGAAAGCTTGAACTCAGGTCTTCAAGGGGCTTTGGACGAGGTATTTACGAAGAATTTGATATAAGTATGGGAGAAGGCCTTGTCGGGAGTGCAGCCGAGGTTCCCGAGATAACCGTAATACACAGTCTGCCGGATAACCCCGTGCTAAACATAAAGGGTATAACGGGCGACTTTGTGCCGGCCGGAATGATGTTTGTTCCGATACTGAGCAGCGGCAAGCTTCTGGGTATACTCGTACTTGCGAGTATGAACAGATATACTCAGGCGAACATAGACATTTGCAATTTGTTTAAGTACTATGTTGCTATAGCCGTTGTAAATTGCATTGCTTTTGAAAAGGCCGAGCGTTCGAAAAATGAAACCGTGTTTCAAAACAACCTTATTCAGGAGCTAAACAAAGAGCTAAAGCTTAAATTCGAGGATAAGAGCAACTTCATAAGAAATATTGTGAACAGCGTTAAAGAATATGCTATATATGTGCTTGACAAAGACGGCAAGGTGCTGGAATGGAACCGCGGCGCGGAATTGATGTACGGACTGAGTGAACAGCAGGCTGTGGGACAAATGATAAGCATGATTTACACCGATGAGGAAATCGGGTCGGGCAAGGTCAGAGCAAGAATCGACTGCGTTTTGAAAACTGGCAGTTTCTCGGACAAAGGCTGGAAACGCAAGGCTGACGGAACGATGTTCTATTCGGATATAAACGTCACGGCGCTTTATAACGAAAACGGCGAAATAATCGGTATGACGAGCGTAACAAAAGATATTACGCACGAACTCTTCATGGAAATTGAATCAAGCTATTTGAAAAAAGTACTCGACATCTCGCTCGAAAGCGGCAACGATGCTGTTCTGGCGCTTAACGGACAGGGCATAATCGAGAGTTACAGCGCGGAATCGAAAGAACTGCTCGGAGTGGACGAACCTGAAGGCATAGATATGTTTTCGCTTGTTGGTCTTAACGAGGAAACGAGAAATACTTTTTTGGCCAATACCGGGAATCATCTCGAATTTTCGGCAATTATGCTGACAAACGGCAAGAATCTGCACTTTACGCTGACAGCCGTTACAGATAAAATGATAAACTTTAAAAAGTTTGTCGTCAGAATAAAGAATTCAAAGGGAGGGGATAGGGGAAACACGTAAACACTCGGTAATCGGTGTTTGCTTGATGAATTTTGCGCTGCCGGGAAAACCGGCGCGATAACAGGAGGAAGCGTATTGGATATCTCGAAGCTTGCTTCTTCTGCCTTTGGCAAGGTGAAAGGTATGATTGCCAAGGACGAAGAAGAGAAAGCACTGCTGAAAAGAATCGGATTAATGACATTACCCGCGTTTATCGAGCTGTTTTTATCATCGTTATTTAATCTTGTGGATGTTGTTATGGTCGGAAAACTTAGTCCGGAAGCAATTTCAGGCGTAGGATTAACAAATCAGCCGTTTTTTCTGCTCATAACAATATTTTCCGCAATTAACGTCGGAACTACGACACTCGTAGCATGGGCTGTTGGAGAAGGAAACAAAAAGCGCAGCGGGCTTATCGCCAGGCAAGCGCTGATTTTTAACTTGGTAATAGGTATAGTTCTGACATTTGCGGGTTACTATTTTTCGGAACCCATCATGAGGTTTATGACAAGTCAGGCAGCCGCAAACGCAAAGACACCGGAGCAAATAGCCTCGTACCGGCTTATGCTCGGGTATGCAACGGAATATTTCAAAATAATCAGCATGAGCGTAGTTTTTTCGGCCTTGACTCTTGCGGTATCGGCCGCTCTGAGAGGCTGCGGGCAGACAAAACTTCCCATGTTCTATAATCTGGCTGCAAACGGCATAAACGTAATTTTTAACTTCCTATTGATTTACGGTCATCTCGGTTTTCCGAAAATGGGCGTTGCCGGAGCGGCAACCGCAACGTCGATTTCAAGGGTGCTTGCTTGCTTGTTTGCTCTGGGCGTTTTGTTTTTCTACAAGAACTGCGAGGTTCGAATAAGGATAAGAGACAGCTGGAAGCCGAACTTTGCGCTTATCGGAGATATTTTTTCCATAGGCATGCCTTCCGCGGGCGAGCAGTTTGTTATTCAAGGCGGTTTGACGGTTTATACCAGGATTTTGTCCGGCTTGGGTTCTATAGCGTTTGCCGCGCATCAGATCGTAAGCAGTGTAAACTCTATGACGTTTTCTATTTCTCAGGCGTTTTCGATTTCCGGAACAGCTCTTGTCGGCCAAGCTATGGGCGCGGACGACTGTGTTCTTGCAGAAAAAATAACACTCGTAACCAGAAGGCTTGCAAGAATCACTACGTTTGTGGTCGCGGTGATTATTGCGGGACTTGGATACTATATCGCTCTTTTGTTTCTTGATCCGAATCAGGCTTCTTCGTTTGACGTAGCGAGGACGGCCGCGCCGGTTTTTGTGATAGCCGCGATGGTGCAGTATGTGCAGTCGTCACAAATGTCAACGGCAGCAGCCTTAAGAGGCTCGGGAGACACCATGTATCCGCTGTATTCTTCGTTCTTCGGAATACTGGTGTGTCGTTTGTTTCTTGCATATCTGTTCGTTATCGTGTTCAAGTGGGGCATACTCGGAGGCTGGTCGGCATTTTTGTTTGATCAGTGTGTAAGAAGTTTTGTAATAAAGCGCAGGTTTAACACCGGCAAATGGAAAACGATGAAGGCCGTAAAAGAGGAGAAAAGCCGAAAGCGCAGAGAAAAATACGGCAGTTAGGAGTATTTATGTTCCGAATTAAAGATTCTGTTTATATCATTGCCGAGGTCGGGGTTAACCATAACGGCGACGAAGGTCTTCTAAGGGAGCTTGTGGATGTTGCAGCGGCCGGCGGAGCCGATGCCGTTAAATTTCAGCTTTTCACGCCGGAACTCCTTTGTTCTTCGGTTTACAGAAAAAGCGAGATCGAGATGCTGCACAAGTATGTTATGCCTTTGGATCTCATGTTTAGAGTCAAGGAATATGTCGCTTCAAAGAATCTGGATTTTATAATAACGCCGTTTGACTACGAAAGCTTTGAAGATGTCGTTAAACTCGGGAGCGATCCTATAAAAATCGCTTCGGGAGAACTGACGCATACGCCTTTTCTCGAAAAAGCTGCAAAAGCCGGCAAGGATTTGATAATTTCTACGGGCGCATCGTATCTTTCCGATGTCGAAAGAGCCGTTGAGCTTGTCAGAAAGCACAACCGCATAAATCGTATCGCACTTTTGCACTGTACGTCGACTTATCCCGCGCCGGACAATTCGCTTAACCTAAACGCGATAACAACCTTGAAATATGCGTTTCCCGACTGCATAATAGGATATTCGGATCATTCTTTAGGCATAACGGCGGCGGCTATGGCCGTAGTACTCGGAGCACGGATTATCGAAAAGCATATCACTCTCGATAAAAAGCTTGCAGGCCCAGACCATATGGCCTCAGCCGATAAATTCGAGTTTTTTGAAATGGTAAAAAGTATCAGGACTGCAGAAATAATGCTGGGGACAGGAATGAAGGTCCCGCAGAAATGCGAAGGCAACATTGGGCGATGTATAGTCGCGAAAAGAGATCTGGGGCAGGGCGAAATCATAAGTTATGACTCGATTGACTTCAAGCGTTCCGGTATAGGTATAAAGCCTTATGACTACGATAAGGTAGTCGGAGCGAGGCTGATAAAGCCGGTTGCCGAAAACGAAATGATAACATGGGAACATATTTTAACCGGGTGTTGACATGAAAAGAGACGTTTTGGCAATTATCCCCGCAAGGGGCGGTTCGAAAGGTGTCAAGAGGAAAAATATCAGGGAATTGGGCGGTATACCTCTTATAATGAGGACGGTTAATGCGGCGAGGTCTTCGCGCTGTATTTCCGAGATTATCGTTACTACGGATGACTGCGAAATAGCGGCTCTGTGCGAAAAAGAAGGAGTTCGGGTTATCAAAAGGCCATATGAGCTTGCCGCCGATGATACTCCGATGTTTAAAACTGTAGTGCACGCGCTTGACGCGATAGCTCTTAACGGTATCCACAGCGATGTTTTTGTGCTTTTGCAATGTACTTCTCCTTTTAGAACCGCACGTCAAATCGAGGAAGCCGTGGAGCTGTATTACAAGAATGAGTCTGAAAATGCCGGTGTTGTTTCGGTATGCCGTGAGGAGCATCCGCCTTTTTGGCTGAAAAAAATCGACAAAGACGGAAGAATAGAAAATTTCATCGAGTATGACAGCGAAAAATATGCAAGAAGGCAGGATTTTGAGCCTGTGTTCAGGTTAAACGGTGCCATATATGTTCTTTCGTGTGCCGCTTTGAAAAAGTATTCTACGTTCCAGCCGCCTAGCACCTACGCATACGTAATGGACGAAAAAACTTCTTTGGATATTGACACCGAGGCCGACTTCAAGTATGCCGAGCTGTTATTGGATCAAGGAGATAAGCCGCAGACTGAATAATATCGGCGCAGCTGCGTGTAAAAGCCGATGAAACGGCACGATTTTGTCACGAAGCAAAAACAAGCAAACAAAAATCAAAAAAATCAAAAAAATACAGGTGTATTAATGTTAGACGTATCTTTAGCGGGAACAGGCGGTATGATGCCGCTTGCGAACAGGTTTTTGACATCTCTGATAACCAGGCTGAACGGGAGCATGCTCCTGACCGACTGCGGTGAGGGCACGCAGGTAACTTTAAAGCTGCTGGGCTGGGGATTTAAGAATATAGATGTAATATGTTTTACTCATTTCCATGCCGATCATATTTCAGGGCTTCCCGGTCTGCTGCTAACTATCGGGAACTCGGACAGAAGCGAGCCTGTAACGTTAGTCGGGCCGTGCGGTTTGGGCAATATCGTAAAAAGCCTTTGCGTTATTGCGCCGGAGCTTCCTTTTAAGCTTGAATTTATAGAACTTCCGCCGAGCCAGGGCGTCAGCTTTGAGCTTTCGGGTTATAAAATTTCCACTTTACCGCTGGATCACCGTATACGCTGCGTCGGTTACAGCTACAGTGTTGACAGGGCGGGAAAGTTTGACGCGGAACGGGCAAAAGCTCAGGACATACCTCTCAGACTTTGGTCAAGGCTGCAAAAAGGCGAGGTAATTGATTTTGAGGGAAGGCATTATACTCCCGATATGGTACTCGGGGATTCGAGAAAAGGCATCAAGATTTCCTATATAACGGATACAAGACCGGTTCTTTCAATGCCGAAGTTTGTCGAAAACTCTGATTTATTTATATGCGAGGGGCTTTACGGAGACAACGAAAAGTTTCAAAAGGCCAAAGAGCATAAGCACATGATTTTTTCGGAGGCGGCGCAAATAGCGAAAGAAGGTAATGTTAAAGAGCTCTGGTTGACTCATTTTTCTCCGGCTATGCCCGACCCGTACAATTATATCAAGTTTGCGACATCTGTTTTCCCGAACGCCAAAACCGGCTATGACAGGATGACAAAGACGATACTGTTCGAAGAGGATTAACGGCTGTAAAAAAGGGTTGTATCCGGCGATTTTGAAATCGCCGGGTAACAACCCTTTTTGTTTGATTATTTATAGTCAGTTAAATTTAAAACCGTCCAAGCGAAGCTTGAGCGGTTTTGAATTTAACGCCCGGCATCCTGCAATCGTTTAAGACTGATTTTGTCTAAACGACTGTACCGTTCTCGATTAAGCCCGCTGCCGCCGCATCGGCGAAAATTTTGACGTTTCTGTGGAACCTGAGCGCGGTTGAGGGCACTCGGGGTGTAATATCGCCCTTCAGCGTTTTATAAAGTATCTCTGCCTTGTTTTCTCCCGAAACAACCATCGCGATACGGTCTGCGCGCATGATAGTACCGATTCCCATTGTTATGGCGTGCGTCGGAACTTCGTCTATAGACTTAAAGAAGCGGGAGTTCGCCTGTCTTGTGCTTTCCGTCAGCTTTTCGTAGTGCGTTTCGGCCGGATAAACATCATTGGGCTCGTTGAACCCTATATGACCGTTTAAGCCGATCCCGACAAGCTGAAGATTGACTCTTTTGCTTGCGCAAATAAGCTTCTCATAGTCGGAAGCGCTGATGTTTGCGTCCGGCGCGTCAAGTTTTGGGAAATTGGTGTTTGACTTTTTGATGTTAACGTGATTAAACAGGTTATCGTTCATAAAATAATGATAACTCTGGTCGTTCTCCTCGGCGATCGGGTAGTACTCGTCAAGATTAAATGTCGTAACGTCCGAAAAATCAACATGCCCTGCTTTATTCAAGGCAATAAGCTCCTTATATGTTCCTACAGGGGAACTTCCGGTTGCAAGTCCGAGTACGGCCCCGGGGGTATTGTTGACGGTCTCCGCAATGTAATCGGCACATGCCTTGCTCATTTTTTCGTAATCGTCACATACGATAAGCTCAATGTCTCCGAAATAGTAGTTTTTCATAATCCAGCCTCCGTTTACTGATTTAATCGGGTATTCGCGTTTTAACCGTTTATGCCCTTAAAATACAGGGCATAAAATCTTAGTTTGCTTCGCCGAAAATATTTTTCGGCTTTAATACTCCGATAAACAACTATATGCCCGGCAAATACAGGTGTATTCGCTCTCAAAAAACGCCGCGCTGTAACATATCGGCGTTTGCAAGGCTAAAACTGCATCTGTCAGGAAATACAATTATTTTCTTTAAGGATATCGACAAATTTTGCCGCGGCATACGATAGGGGTATGCCGGTAAGCTTGATAAGCCCGATCGAACGATGAGGGATTTTCGGCGTAATCGGTATTTCAAAAAGTTCGCCGCTGTTTATTTCCTTTGTCAGAAATTCGCGTGCGGCAAAAGTAAGCCCCAGATTAATTTTAGCGAATTTAATCAACAGATCGGTGCTGCCGAGCTCTATTGCCGGTTTGAGTATAACTCCGCTCATTTCGGCGTAACCGTCCAAAAAGCTGCGTGTACTCGAACCTCTTTCCAGCATTAGCAAGGGATAATCGTTTATGTTTTTCAGGTTTATTCCGGTCTGTCTTAAGTGCTTATATCTTTCTCCGCAGAGAAGAGAATCATGAAGCTGCATGCATTCGCTAAGCTCAAAATGGTCATTGTGTGTTACGGGCAAGTTAATAAAGCCTATATCAACCTCTCCGATTTTCAACAGATTAATCGTTTCTTTCGTCAGGTTGTTAGTCATTTTTACGGTTATTTTGGGGTAACGTTTCATAAAAACATTTATATAAGGAAGAAGATAGTTGCTAAGAATAGTGTCGCTTGCGCCTATCTTTATCTCGCCGTCGTTAAGACTGGCCATCTGGAAGTATTTGTCTTCCGCTGTCTGGATAAGGCTCAGAGCCTGAACTAAGTAGTCATAGAGCATTTTACCTTCTGCGGTCGGGCGTATGCCTTTAGAAGAGCGCACGAGAAGCGGCTTTCGGTATTTATCCTCCAACTGCCTGATAGCCATACTTACCGCGGGCTGCGAAATAAAAAGCTCCTTTGCGGCAAGAGACATGTTTTCTGTTCTGACGACCACACAGAATATTTTATACAGATCCAACGAAATATCCAGACTAATTCCAATCACGTTCTTTCGAAAAATTTCTTATCAACTTTTTTGACAAGAATGAGGAGTATCATAAATATTACTTATATATTAACATAACGCCAAACGCAAAATCAATACCAAAAACAGGAAAAGTTTTTTCTTCTTGCCAAAGACCCAAATGCCGATTTAGGATAACTATAGTTTATACCATTATTCGATTCGATAGAAAAAAACGATAATCGGCGGTTTTGCTTGTCTTTTTGCAGCTAAATATGTAGAATAGTCTTATTCAAGTGCAACAAAAACAAAAGCGGAGGTTAGAATGAAACCGATTTCTGAAAAGGCTAAAAGAGTTAGAGAATCTTCAACATTGAGTATAACCGCGAAGGCAAAGCAGATGAAGGCGCAAGGTATCGACCTTGTGAGCTTCGGAGCAGGCGAACCCGATTTTAATACGCCTGATTTTATTATCGATGCCGCTGTTTCGGCAATGAAAGGCGGATTTACGAAGTATACACCGGCTGCCGGTATTGAAGAACTCAGAAAGGCTATAGCCCAAAAACTTAAAAACGACAACGGCCTTGAATATGATTTTAAGCAGATTGTTGTTTCAAACGGTGCAAAGCATTCTCTTTCAAATACATTTATGGCGTTGCTTGAAGAAGGCGACGAGGTTATAATTCCCGCTCCGTATTGGCTGAGTTATAAACAGCTTATCGAGATAGCCGGCGGCGTTGCCGTTATCGTTGATACGGATTTTGACAATGATTTTAAAATCACAGTGTCTCAATTGGAAAAAGCTCTCACGCCCAAGACAAAGGCATTACTCATTAACACTCCGAATAACCCGACGGGTTCGGTATACAGCGAGTCCGAGCTGAGAGATATCGCGAACTTTGCGGTTAAGAATGACTTATATGTTGTGTCAGACGAAATATATGAATGCCTTATATATGATGAAGGCGTAAAGCACCATAGCATTGCAAGTTTTGGCAAGGAGATTTATGACAGAACGATTGTTATAAACGGTCTTTCGAAGAGTCATGCTATGCCCGGATGGCGTTTGGGATTTTCGGCTTCCAACTTAGAGATTGCCGGTGTTATGACGAATATTCAGAGCCATCAGGCTTCCAATACAAATTCAATTACGCAAAAAGCTGCTGTCGCGGCTTACACGCATGACAGATCCTGCGTTGACGCGATGAACGTTGAATACAAAAAACGCAGAGACTATATTTATGACAGAGCGGTAAAAATTCCCCATATACGCATGAGAAAACCTCTCGGAGCGTTCTACCTGTTTATCGATATTTCCGCTTTATGCGGCAAGACGGTTAACGGCAAGCCCGTAAACAATGCCGGAGATCTTGCAGCGCTAATGCTTGAAGAAGCAAAGGTTTCGGTAATACCCTGTGCCGATTTCGGAGCGGATAATTATATTCGTCTCTCATATGCAACGTCTATGAACGAAATCGAAAAAGGAATGGACAGAATAGAAACATTTATTGTGAAGAATTTTGGCAGATAATTAAAAGATAGGCAGGCATTACGCTATAAAAAGCATAATGCCTGTTTATTTTTTCGGTTATGACGTTGTTTTTTACACATGCTTCTTGATAATCGTCCTGTTTCCCGGTAGAATTCTGTATACGGAAACAGCAGATTGATTCTAAGGCTGGTGTGCGGGGATCGTGCTGAGAAGTATTATAAAAGGGGTGCTCTTATGAAAAAAATAGCTGTAATCGGTTCCGGAGTTATGGGTCTGGGTATTGCCCAAACATTTGCGCAAAAAGGGTTTAGCGTCGTCGTCAGAGATGTTTCTGAGGCTGTTTTGGCAAAGGCTGAATCAAAGGTCAATGCCGACTTGGAAAAACTGGCCGCAAAAGGAAAAATTGATGAGGCCTGCAAGAATTCTGCGCTGGCGAACATGAGCTTTTCGACTGACATAAACGCGGTTTCGGACTGCGACCTCATAATCGAAGCCATTTACGAGTCCGCTGAGGCAAAAAAATCGTTATTTAAAGAGCTTGACGCGGTTTGCAAGCCTGAAACCGTTTTTGCCTCGAATACTTCGTCAATATCGATTACCGAGATTGCCGGAGCGACAAACAGGGCGGACAGGTTTATAGGAATGCATTTTTTCAACCCTGCGACCGTAATGAAGCTCGTTGAAGTTATAAAGGGCAGTAAAACCTCAAAGGAAACTTTTGATGCCGTTTACGGCCTTTCAAAGGTTATAGGAAAAGAGCCTGTTGAAGTAAACGAAGCTCCCGGCTTTGTTGTAAACAAGATACTTATAACCATGATTAACGAAGCGGTTTGCGTTTTGTCCGAAGGCGTTGCTTCCTGCGAGGATATAGACAAGGCGATGAAACTAGGCTGCAACCATCCTATGGGGCCGCTTGAGCTTGCAGATCTTATCGGAATAGACGTGGTTCTCGGCATCATGGATGTATTGTTAAAAGAGACCGGTGATTCGAAGTACAGGGCAAACGTTCTGCTCAGAAAAATGGTCAGAAGCGGAAACCTGGGAAGAAAGACAAAGCAGGGTTTTTATAAGTACGAATAGAGAAACATTATACTATATTTACGGGGATCAGGCATGAAACAGTTTAAGTTTCCTTTTGGGCTGAGAATGCTCAAGTCTGTTTTAGCTGTAGCGATATCTGCCGCAGTTGTAAAATATTTGATGAACGGCACGCCGTTTTTTGCGTGTATCGGAGCGGTCGTCGCGATGGAAAGGACGATTGCAAGCTCTGTGCAGGCAGCTATTATAAGAAACCTCGGAACGTTTGTAGGCGGAGTTGTCGGTATAGCTATCGCATATCTTTTCAGCGGGCCTGTTTCCGACAATTCGGTCTTTTTGGCATTCGGTATAATTCCGGTTATCTATCTGATAAATCGCATAAAGAAAAACGAGTCTATAATACCGGGTTGCATTGTGTATTTTGCAGTTGTTTTTCTGAATACTGCGGAGAGCGCCGGAGTATACGGTGTAAAACGTATAACCGAAACGCTGATCGGCTCAGTTATCGCGATAGTTATAAACCTGTTGATTTTCCCTCCGAAGAAGAAAGGGGAAGACGCGCAGAGCAAAACCGAAGAGGAAGCGCAACAAGTCTAGCGAAGTTTAATTATCGCCTCAATAGGATTTCACATTCGGCGGGTGTATGCGCATCAAATCAAAAAGCGATAGGAGAATTTTATTGTCTGATGAGATTACATTTGAGGGTACAATCGAGAGCATAATATTTAACAACCCGGATAACGGCTACACTGTTTTTTCGGTTATGCCGAGAGACTCCGAAGACGAGGACGAAGGGTTCACCTGTGTAGCATATATGGCCGATGCGAGCGAAGGAGAAATTGTCGAACTTTACGGTAGTTTTGTTGTACACCCTTCGTACGGCAAGCAGTTCAGCGTTAAAAAATATATCAGGAAAGAACCGACTTCTCTTCGCGAAATTGAGAAATATTTGGCGAGCGGAGTAATCAGGGGCATCAGAGAAAAGCTTGCGTCGAAAATAGTAAGAGTGTTCAAAGAGGAAACTCTTCATATTATAGAAGAATATCCTGAGAGACTTGCCGAGATAAAAGGCATAAATCTAGAAAAAGCGCTTTACATAGGCGAGACGTTTAAGGAACAGTCCGGCAAGAGGGCTGTGGTAATGGCGTTACAGGTCTACGGTATATCTCCGGCTTATGCCATGAAAATCTACGATAAGTATAAGGCGGATACAATCGATACGATAAAAACAAACCCCTATGTCTTGGCGGACGGGATAGAGGGTATCGGGTTTAAGACCGCCGACACTATAGCGTTTAAAATCGGTTTTTCGAAGGATGACCCTTTAAGGATATTATCGGGCATAAAACATGTGTTGACTCAAGCGTCGAACAACGGACACACCTGTTTGCCCAAAGACATATTCCTCGAAAGCGCGGCAGAGATACTCGAAGCGGGGAGGGAACTCATCGAAAACGGTCTCATTGCTCTACAGATGGACAGATCGATAACACTCGAAAAAATCGACGAGCAGACAATGATTTTTTTAAACGGCTATTATTATGCGGAGAGCTATGTCGCGAAAAAGCTGATTACGCTTTCGAGATACGAGCATAAGTTCAAGTTCGACATTTCTGCCGAAATCGGCGGAATCGAAGCCGAAACCGGCTTTACGCTTGCGAGTCAACAGAAAAAAGCCGTTAATGATGCTCTTGTGTCGGGTGTGCTTGTTATTACCGGCGGACCGGGCACCGGAAAGACGACTATTATCAATACGATACTAAAACTTCTTGAAAAAGGAGGGTATAAGACTGAGCTGGCCGCTCCGACAGGCAGAGCAGCCAAACGCATAACGGAAACGACAGGGTTTGAAGCAAAAACGGTTCACAGGCTTTTGGGTGTTGCGTTTCAAAATACCGAAGGTACAAGGCAGTCATTTGAAAAGAACGAAGAAAACCCGATAGAAGCTGACGTACTGATAATAGACGAAAGCTCTATGCTCGATTTGCTGCTTACGTTTAATCTGCTCAAAGCCGTTGAACCGAGCACTAAGGTGATATTTGTCGGAGATGCCGATCAGTTGCCCTCTGTCGGACCGGGCAATGTTTTGAGAGACATTATTTCTTCGGGAATCATAAAAACGGTCAAGCTGGACGAAATATTCAGGCGAGGCAGGGAAAGTCTGATAACTGTGAATGCGCACAGGATAAACCGAGGCGAGTTTCCGCATCTCAACGGACAGGATAAAGATTTTTTCCTCGTGAAAAGAGCTAACGCCGATGATGTTGCCGACACGATTGTTGATTTGGTTAAAAACCGTCTGCCTTCCTATTATAATATCGACTCCAAGAAGGATATCCAACTTTTGTCGCCGATGCGAAAAGGAACGCTCGGCATAGTCAACCTAAACCAAAGGCTTCAGAAGTCGGTTAACCCTCAGACGAATGCGAAGAACGAAAAACAGCGGGGAGATACGCTTTTTAGAGAAAAAGACAAGGTCATGCATATTAAAAACAACTACAATATTCGTTGGAGGGTTGCAAAAGGCGGTGTAACCGTTGACGAGGGTGAAGGAGTTTTTAACGGCGACGAAGGCATGATTACAGCTATCGACAACGAAGAAGGAAAGCTTACCGTGCTTTTTGACGACGGGCGTGAAGTTGAATACGACTTCTCACAGTTGGACGAACTTGAGCTCTCGTATGCCGTGACTGTTCACAAATCTCAAGGAAGCGAGTACAACACGGTTATAATGCCGGTACACAGCGGGCCGTATATGCTTATGAACAGAAACATATTGTATACGGCGGTTACAAGGGCTAAAAAACTCGTGGTACTGGTTGGTACGGAAGAGGCTTTGAAGAAAATGATTGACAACAACCGTGAAATCCGGCGTTTTTCAGCCCTCAGCCATAGGCTGAAAAAAATAAACGGCGCACTTGAAAAATAAAACAAGTGCGCCAAAGATTTACCGAGAATCAGCGTTTACCCAAAATCAGAGAGAGAACTGTTCCCAGAGCGAAAAAGATTACAGAGGCAACAGCAACAGACACGTTTATTCCGCTCGAATATGTTACGGGATCGTTAAATATTCCGAATATCGAGCCGAGTATAAGACCGAATATGACATAATAAGTCTCGGTGCGAAACTTTTTGAACAACAACTCGATTAGCTTGGATATCAGGATTATTCCGGCGATAACCCCGAGCCCGAGTGGAAGAAGAACCTTCAGCAGTGAAAAAAGCAGTTCAGTATCAGACGGGTTGACAAGATAGTTTTTGAGCTGCGATACCGAGGTAAGGACCGTACTGTATACGCCCAGCATTACCATTACGAACGACCCGCTTATACCGGGTATAACCATTGCAGCCGAAGCCACAGTCCCGCAGATAAACAGCCAAATCATGTATCCCGGGTTGATTGCACGGGTTGTTTCCACGGTATCTCCGCCCTTGATAAGGAAAACCGCGACGACGACCGTGAAGGCGACGGATATAAGTGCGATGTTTTTATAATCAAACTTCTTTGCCGAAGCTTTTTTCAGTATCAACGGCAAACTTCCAACAACGAGACCTACAAAAAACATACTCGTCGGAAACGAGTGTTTATCCAGGCAGTATTCCAGCAAAGAGCTGAAACCTACGATTCCGACTACCGTGCCCAGTATTATCGGGAGCAAAAACAAGAAATATTTCTTGAAATTCTTAAATATATTATTAATTGACTCAATCAGTTCGTCAAAAATATTCAAGACGACGGCAATTGTTCCGCCGCTTACCCCCGGTATGATGTTTGCGATTCCGACGAATATTCCCTTAAAGAAGTTCAAAACTGCTTTTTTCAAAGTCATCCCCCCATGGACTGTAATCCCGCTGCTCGTTTTACACGCTTAACATTATATTATATGTATGCCTTGAGTACAAGTTATAACACCAATTTCAGGCAAGCATTTGGTACCGTTACTGTACCCGATTGTTTGACAACTTGTGTTCTCAATGCTAAACTCAAAACGAAAGAGAGTGAATCATGAAGAAGAGTAGCAAAAAAATGTGGCTGATATTGGCGGTTTCACTGCTGTTTATTGCAGTTGGCTCTGCCCTTGCTGTCGGTCCGATTGTCATCAGAAATATATGTCTTTTGTACGAAAAAGAGTTGACCATGTATCAGCTCGGCATTACTGAAGGAATAAACAATGCTGTTACGGCGGAAAAGGACGGCGTAAAAACTAAAGTTCCGCAGGAAAACGTCTATACGATTTGCAAGGCACTTATAAACAACAACAAGAATTTTCAAGTATTCAAGCCGAAAATAACCGACTTTCCTTCGATAAAGTTGTATTTCGGAGACATTTTTACAATCAGGATTGTAAGTAAGGCACCGGACAAAGATTATATCTATTACAAGTATGGGCAAAATGCCGAAATTTGCCTCCTGGCTGAAAAATACGATATTTACGACAGGGTTTACGCATTGGCGTATCCCGAGGACTGATTTTTGCTGCAAAATGAACGGCATTAACAGATTTACATACGAGGTGCATTATGAGTCAAGTAACGAAGGAACCGGCAGACTTGGAAAATAAAAATGCCGGAGAGCCGAAAAAAGTTAAAAAAAATCGTCGCAGTTATCTGAATGATTATAAGCAGGAAAACGATGAATCCGGAAAAAGCCGTTATGTTTACACGGGAAAAGTTTATTCACTCAAGCTGTCTCCGGACGAGAATAGTGCTTATAGAATCCGGTTTGCTCTTTTGACATTACTTTCCGTGTCGGCCTACGTATTCTGTGGTTTTTCTAACGCTGAGGTGACGAGAGTTCTCTATATTTCTCTGCCTCTTTCCGTTATTTTTCTTCCTTTGTTTTTTACTGTTCTGTCGGTTTGGACGATAGCATCCGGGAAAACAAGCTATGAAGAAAAAGCTTTTGAAAGAACTGTAATGCGTTTGAAATTCACATCAACTTTGACTGTAGTGTGTGCATTATTTTGCGTCGTGGGAACGTTTTCTTATAGCATCATGTCTGGAAGCATCAGAGAAATACCTGTGATTTTCGTGACTTTTTGTGCAGCGATAGCTGTTCTGCAATATTTTGTCATGAATTATAGCAGAAAATATCGTGATGAATTTAGCAATACTAAATAAGGCTTAAAGTAATTTTTCGCGGTTGACCATCGTAAAATATAGCGGTACAAAATTCATTTGACACTTGGCAAAATAAGGTGTAATATTAAATTGGTTTTGTTTGACAGAAAAAATTAAGGAGGATAATCACATTATGAAATTCAACAAGAAAATGCTTGCGTTATCGTTAGCAACAATGATGCTTGCGGGCGCTTTGAGCGGATGCGGAAACAGCAACAAAGACAACTTTACAACGCCGCCGGCAGGAACCGAAACTACGCAAACCAATACTTCCGAAACGACTCCGAGTTCAAGTCCCGAGGTTCAGGCGAATCTTACTCCTCTCGTAGTCGGATATGCTCAGTTCAGCCAAAAATTCAGCCCATTTTTCGGTGAAACGGCGTATGACATGGATGCGACAAAAATGACCCAGATTGGCTTACTGACCACTGACCGTACCGGCGCGATTATTTTCAATGCCATCGAAGGCGAAACACATACTTACAACGGAACAGATTATCTTTATCAAGGCGCTACAGATGTCACTATCGACTATGACAAAACAGCCGACAAGACTACATATACCTGGAAGCTTCGCCCCGGGATGAAGTTCAGCGACGGTGTTGATGTTACAGCCGACGACGTTATCTTCTCACTGTACACATACTGCGACAGCGATTACAGCGGCGCTTCCACACTCAACGCGCTTAACATCGTCGGGCTCAGAGACTACAAGACACAGACGAGCCCCGAAGTATATACGAAGTACGGCGAGTATTATGACCAGCTTGTCACGGCAGGAAAGGACCATGTTTGGAGCTCCTCCGATCCTTGGAGCGAAGAAGCTCAGGCAGGCTATCTTGAGATGGCAGCGGAAAACGAACAGCTCTGGAAAGAAGAAATTCAAGGAATTATCGACTATGTTGTAGGCGACGGCGAAATCCTTGCTTCCGTAGCTCCCAGGATGAACGTTACAGTTGAAGACATTGCAGCAAATGAAGGTCTCAAGGTTGCCGCAGCCATGATGGGCTGGGGATTTGCAAAAGTGGCTGACGGAGTGTTCACCTCTGCGGTTACAGGCAAGACCTGGACTCTTCAGGGAACAGACTTCCCGACACCTGAAGACTATTACAACGAGACATACGCGGCTTATGAAGGAGATATAGTAGAGTTTCTCTCTGTAGAATCCGCGAACGGAACGACAATTGCGGATCCCAGAGAGGCATTTATTATTGCTTGGGGTTCCAAAGACTCTTCATTGGCAGGCAAAGGCGTTCCTAACATTGAGGGTATCAAAAAAGTCGATAACCTCACTGTGACGGTTACGCTTAACAAGTACGACGCGGCAGCTATCTACAGACTCGGAATCGACGTATCTCCGCTTCACTATTACGGAGATGTTTCCAAGTATGATTATGACAACAACAAGTTCGGTTTTGACAGAGGAGATCTTTCAAAGCAAAAATCGCTTCTCGCAAGCCCGATGGGTGCAGGCCCCTATGTGTTTATTAAGTATGAGAACAAGATTATATACTTTGAAGCAAATCCTTATTACTATCTCGGAGAGCCTAAAACTAAGTATGTTCAGTTCAAAGAGACTGCCGATGCCGACATGATCCCCGGTGTTTACACAGGCACAATCGACATTTCGGATCCTTCGTTCTCGACACCTGCTATTAACGAAATAAAATCTTATAACTCCAACGGAGATCTCAGCGGAGATAAGATTGTTACAACAACCGTTAACAACCTCGGATACGGCTACGTAGGTATCTGCGCATCTACGGTTAGCGTAGGCGGCGTAGCGGATTCACAGGAAAGCAAAGATTTGAGAAAAGCATTTGCAACCATATTCGCATCGTACAGAGAACTTACGGTAAGCAGCTACTACGGCGAAAGAGCTTCCGTTATAAACTATCCGATTTCCAATACATCTTGGGCAGCTCCTCGTCCTACCGACCAGGGTTACCGCACAGCTTTCTCGCTTGATGTTGACGGAAACGAAATCTACACTTCTACCATGTCTTCGGAAGAAAAGAACGCAGCAGCTCTTCAGGCAGCAATCGGTTACTTAAAGGCAGCAGGCTACACGTTTGACGATGCTACCGGCAAGTTTACCGCTGCTCCGGAAGGCGCAAAACTTGAATACGAAGTAATTATCCCCGCTAACGGAAACGGAAACCACCCGTCTTTCATTTTGCTTTCGAGAGCAAAAGAAGCTTTGGCATCAATCGGAATCAACTTGATAATCAACGACCCCGCCGACACAAATGTTCTTTGGGACAGAATCGACGCGGGAACTCAGGAAATGTGGTGTGCAGCTTGGGGTGCTACTCTTGATCCCGATATGTACCAGGTTTACTATAGCCTTAACGCTGTAGGCGCATCACCGAACTCTTCGGGTTCGAACCACTATCGTATTGCTGACGCTGAGCTTGACAGACTTATGTTTGAGGCCAGAACAAGCGAAGACCAGGAATTCAGAAGAATAACATACAAGGCTTGCCTTGATATAGTTCTTGACTGGGGAGTAGAAGTACCTGTTTACCAGAGACAGAACTGCGTAATTTTCAGTAGCGAGCGTATCAACATGGATACGGTTACTCCGGATATTACAACATTCTATGGCTGGATGTCTGAAATTGAAAATCTCCAAATGAAGTAGTAAACAGCTTTTTAGGCATGAACTCATCACGAGATGAGTTCATGCCATGTTTATGAACGAAAGATAAATTTCTTGGCGATTTGTTGAGAAATTTTTCTTTTGGGTTTTGTCAAAGAAAGAGCCGGACAAGTCGAACAGCAGCACAGCAGCGGATATTTGCTTAAGTAGGTTTGCAGGTGTTTACAAAGGTTTTTGACAAAATTACATTTTTTGGTTTTTTATTTTGATCAGTTTGAAAAATCCGCATTCGTTTACAGATACTGTAGTCCGGGTGCGTCTTATATTTTTTTCTTTGCAAATTGCTAATTAGGGTGGGGTTAATTTGCGTAATTTCATTATAAAACGACTTTTGCTAAGCGTCGTGATATTGTTTTTCGTTATGCTCATTATCTATACGGTAATGCGCTCGATTCCGACGTCTTATGCCGAGAGTATAGCCAGAGAGCGTGCGGCCAAGCCCGGCGCCAAAAGCTATACCGAGACTTTAAAAGAACTGAACGCTATATACGGATTCGATAAAGGCATTGTTTCAGGTTACTTGGGCTGGCTCAAAAACGCCGTAAAAGGCGATTTCGGCGAGTCTTGGCATTTTAGTATTCCCGTAACTCAGAAGTTCAGCAGTGTTATTTGGAACTCTTTTATTTTAAATGTCGTGACGTTGATAGGACAGCTGGCAATAGCGATTCCGCTAGGCATACTGTCAGCGCGAAAGCAGTACAGCAAGACCGACTATGCGGTGTCGGTTTTCGCGCTTATCGGTATTTCGCTGCCGGGCTTTTTCTTCGCGACTATTTTAAAACTGATATTCTCTATGAAACTGGGTTGGCTTGACCTTTACGGCGCAGTCGGCCGTAATCATCAAAACCTGGACGCGTTTGGCAAGATAGTTGACTATGCGCTGCATTACATCATGCCTGTTACGACGTTGATACTCATAAGCGTTGGTTCGCTGATGCGTTATACCAGAACAAATATGCTTGAGGTTCTTAACTCGGACTATATCAGGACTGCAAGAGCAAAAGGCTTGTCAGAAAAAAGAGTTATAAACTATCATGCATTCAGAAATACTCTCGTGCCGTTGATAACGATGGTAGGCGGAATGCTTCCAGGCTTGTTCACCGGAGCGATGATAACCGAGCAGTTGTTCCAGATAAACGGTATCGGTTATATATCTTTGCAGGCTATACAAAGAGGCGACATACCTTTCTGTATGTTCTACCTTTCGTTCATGGCGCTTTTGACACTTGTCGGGACACTTATATCCGATATTCTTTACGCGGTTGTTGACCCGCGTGTAAGAGTAAGTTAGGGGGGGGAGAAAAATGAGTGATAATATGAAAAATGACGACAAGAACACCGAAAAAATTGAGACTCAGACCCCCGCTGCCGATAATCAGGTAAATAATGCTCCCGCACCGGGCTTGGACGACGAGCAAAGAATAAAAGTTCTTTCTCCGGGTATGTTGGTCGCAAAAAGGTTTATTCGCAACAAACTGGCTATAGTCGGTCTATGCTGTATAATCGGAATGGCTTTGTTTTCGATAATCGGACCGTTCATATCGCCTTACGGCCAGGGGCAGCAGTTTACAAAAGTCGATATGATGGAGCAAATGTATGCTTCCGTTACCAACAACACTGAGTTTAGGTATATCGAATATCCCAACGCTTCGTTTGATTCGGCTGACAGAGGAAAATTTATCAGTGCAATCAGAGCCTCGGAGAGTATATTCGAAGTTGATAAAAAAGATGCAAGCGGCTCTGAAATCAAGATGCCGTATAGGGTCGAAACTATCGGAACCGATTTTTATCAAGTTTACAAAGGGATAACCGTAGCAAAGATAAATACGGTCGGAAATGTAACCGAATACCCCGGTATGACGTTTAGCGCCGAAATTCAAAAAGCGTACGACACTGCCGTGAGTGAACGCTCAAAAGTATTTTTTGTAGGCGATGATGAGTACGCGATAACCTCTGTAAAGAAAGATACGTTTGTTTTCGTGTTTAAGCCTGTTTCTCTTGTAACAAAGCTGCTCGTTGACACATATTCCGAGAGTTCGGTTATCACATATGATTTTTACTTGCAGGCGGAAACGGCCTTGAACAGCGGAGCGGCAACTTTTAATGCGGACGGAGTCAATTACGCCATCGAGACTGACGGCGGAACGGCTACAATTTATTCAAACGAGGGTGGGGTTAAGACACCTTACGCGAATTTGTCCACTTATCTTGTTCAAAATTTTTCGCCTTCCGACTATATTTCTGTTCAGTTTAAAGAAGCTGTTAAGGAAGCAATAGTCGCGAAGCAGGACTCCTTCGTTTTTGCCGAAGCAGGACAGGACATCACATACAGCATCGAAAGAGAAAACGAAATTTGGAAGATAAAGAAAAAATATCCGACAACAGTTCTGGATATTTATTCATATCCTACAAAAGCTCACTGGCTCGGCACCGATAGCAACGGTATGGATAACATGACGAGACTCATGTTCGGCGGACGCGTTTCGCTCATAATAGGCTTTATAGTTGTCGCGATTGAGCTCGTTATAGGTGTTGTGCTGGGTGGTATTTCCGGTTATTTCGGGCGCCTTGTGGATCAACTGATAATGCGTATTGTTGACGTTTTTAACTGTATACCGTTTATGCCGATTCTTATTATCATCGGCGCGGTAATGGACCAGCTAAGGGTTGAGTCTCAGGTCAGACTGTTCTACCTGATGATTATACTCGGCGTTCTCGGCTGGCCCGGCGTTGCGAGAATGGTTAGAGGTCAGATACTCACATTGCGCGAGCAGGAGTTCATGATAGCCGCGGAAGCTACCGGCCTGTCTGTTTACCGCAGAATATTTAAGCATTTGATACCGAATGTTATACCGCTCTTGATAGTTTACGCAACGATGAACCTCGGTTCGACGATACTTACCGAGGCGACACTGAGCTTCCTCGGTTTCGGCGTTAAATATCCTTTTGCTTCGTGGGGCCGAGCGATAAACGAGGTCTCAAACTCGTACGTAATGGTCAAGTACCTGCACATCTGGATTCCGCCCGGAATATGCATTCTTATAACCGTTTTAGGATTTAACTTTATAGGCGATGGTTTACGAGATGCCTTTGACCCCAAAATGAAAAGGTAGGTGAGATTATATGAGTACAGAAAAAAGCAAGAAAAAATCTGCAAATTATATTTCCGCCTCCGAATCTCGTAAAATTTCCAGTCAAAATCGAAAAATTACAAATGCAATGATGAAGAGGTATAACAGGAAAAACGTACCGGTGTCTGAATATACAACAAAGATGCGCGACCCGAACAATGTTGTTGAGTTTGATGATCTGCATACTTATTTCTTTACAGATATCGGTACGGTAAAGGCAGTTGACGGCGTATCTTTCGAAGTGCCGAGAGGAAAAACCGTCGGTGTCGTCGGTGAATCCGGCTGCGGAAAGTCTATCACAAGCCTGTCTCTGATGCAGCTGATACAGCGCCCGCAGGGGCAAATTGTAAGCGGTGAGATACGCTTTAATCTTGGAGACGTTGCCTATGATTTTGCCAAAACCCCTCAGGTTGTTATGCAGAAAATGCGCGGCAGCAAAGTTTCAATGATTTTCCAAGAGCCTATGACGAGCCTTAACCCGGTTTTCAGGGTTGGCAGTCAAATAGATGAAGTAATAGCGCTGCACAACCCAACTATGACGCCGGCAGCCGTGAAAGACAGAACAATCGAGATGCTTGAGCTTGTCGGTATTGCCAACAGCAAAGGTATATACGCTTACTATCCGCATCAGCTTTCCGGCGGTATGCGCCAGCGTATAATGATAGCAATGGCACTTGCGTGCAATCCTTCTCTTATAATTGCCGATGAGCCGACAACTGCGCTTGACGTTACGATTCAGGCCCAAATTTTGGATCTGCTTCGCGACCTGAAAGACAAGATTAACTCCAGCATTATGCTTATAACTCACGACCTCGGAGTTATTGCCGAAATGGCCGACTACGTCGTCGTTATGTATGCGGGAAGGATAATCGAGAAAGGCACGGCGGATGATGTGTTCCATAATCCTTCTCACCCGTATACTCTCGGACTTATGCGTTCGAAGCCGGTTGTCAACAAGGTTGTGGATCGGCTCTACAGTATACCGGGTAAGGTGCCCAATCCGATTAACATGCCCGATTACTGTTATTTCAGAGACAGATGCGAGTTCTGTGTCGACAGCTGCCGCGGTTCATACCCTCAGGAAATATCCCTGTCTGAGACTCACAAGGTATCGTGCTACAGGTTTGAGGGAAAAGGAGGTGCCAAGTAATGGGCGAGACGAATGTGAAGCAGAAAAAGGATATTCTTCACGATCCCGAGAACATTTTGGAGATCAAGAATCTTAAAAAGTATTTCCCCATAAAAGGCGGCTTTTTTCAAAGGACTGTCGGAAATCTCAGAGCGGTTGACGACATCTCGTTTAATATCAAGCGCGGAACAACCATGGGTCTGGTCGGAGAGTCCGGCTGCGGAAAGACAACTGCAGGAAGAACAATACTCAGACTTTACGAAAAGACCTCAGGCAGTGTTTTCTATAACGGCAATGACATTTTCGAGTTGAACCATAGAGAACTGAACGATTTGCGTACGGAAATGCAGATTATTTTCCAGGATCCCTATTCCAGCCTTTCGCCTCGTCTGCCGGTAGGAGAAATCATCGGCGAGGCGGTAAAAGAGCACGGAGTTGTTGAACCGAAAGACTATGAAGACCATTTGGATCTTATAATGTCTCAGTGCGGATTGCGTCCTTATCATAAGGACAGATATCCCCACGAGTTTTCAGGCGGACAAAGGCAGAGAATATGCATCGCCAGAGCGCTTGCGCTAAAGCCTAAATTTGTTGTATGCGACGAGCCCGTTTCGGCACTTGACGTTTCGATTCAGGCTCAGATAATAAATCTGCTAAAAGATTTGCAGAACGAGTATAAACTGACGTACCTGTTTATATCTCATGACCTTTCGGTCGTTGAGTATATATCGGACACTGTCGGGGTTATGTACTTGGGAGACCTGGTTGAGTACGGAAGCAAGAAGGATATATTCAGTAATCCGCTCCATCCTTACACTAAGGCGCTGTTCAGCGCTATACCTATACCGGATCCGTCTGTCAAGATGAAGCGTATAGTTTTGGAAGGAAGCATACCTTCTCCCGCGAATCCGCCTTCAGGCTGTAAGTTCCATACACGCTGCGCTTCTTGCATGGAAAAATGCAAAAAAGAAGTTCCGCAGAAAAAGGAAGTCGAGCCCGGCCACTTTACGGTTTGCCATCTTTATTCATAAAGACCAAAACAACAGACTACCGGTATCCGGCAGAAAGGAAAGCAAATGGCACGAAAAGCAAAACCGGATTTTAAAGATGACAACAGGACTATTGTTAACATGAACGTCGAAGGTATGCCTTGGTACGCCAAGAAACCCGACTATATGAAAAATGACAATAGCTCCGGCGGAGTCGCCGAACTATCCTTTAGGGAAAGGCTTCATTTTATCGGCGGCGCAACTTTGGCTGCATTTCTTGTCTGGTTTGTATTTGCTGCCGGTTTTGCGATTTTGATCGGAATTATGCTGCTGATCTTTAAGTTAAATGGAAACTAGCTTTGCAATGTTTTATAGTCAGTTAAGTTTAAACCCGTCCAAGCGAAGCTTGGGCGGGTTTGAATTTAACGTCCGATGTCCTACAGCCTTTTAAGCCTGATTTTGACTTACACGACTGTACTTGTAAAATATTGCAGTTGCTGTCGGAAGCGGTTAGAACCGTTTTGGGCTTAAACGACAATTTAATCCGTATTTTTTAAGACTTTTACCGCAAACGTTAAAAGGGCTGTATCCGATGATTTTCTAAATCGCGAGGATACAGCCCTGAATTTTTGCGTCTGGAATGTTGCGTCGTCGATTAAGACCTGTTTGGCTTAAACGACTATAAAAGTAATTGCCGGTAATTTTAAAAGAATAAAAACGATTAATGCAATATATAGTTGACATAAAGCAAATTATAACGTATAATATGACTATGAAAGGAGTCATCGCATGAAAAACAAGAGAATGAAAATAGCTCGCATGGAAGCCGACATGAAACAAGATGACTTGGCGAAGGCCGTCGGTGTCACGAGGCAGACCATAGGGCTGATAGAATCCGGGGAGTATAACCCAACGCTCAACCTCTGCGTCGCGATTTGCAAGGCGCTCGGAAAAACACTAAACGATTTGTTCTGGGAGGAGTCAATATGAAAAAGCAAAATATACAAAATATAAATGATGAAAGAGTTTCGGCGCAGCGTCACAAAGTTTACAATGAAGCATGGGTCATTCTTATGACTGCGCTTTTGGCTTCCATACTAATTCAGCAGTTTCTGCTGAACGCTTCGTTTGAGCAGTACGCAGCTGAGGCAATTTGCTTCTTCGGGGTATCGATATATATAGTAATACGTTACTTGGTGCTCGGACTTAATGTATACGGGGAAGGGAAAATGGCAAAAAGCATCCCTTTTATAAACGGTATTGTGGCAGGTATTGTGGTAACGGCAATCAACGGTGTTTTGAATTATACGCAATATGCGGATCGCTATAAGGAAGACGGCTTAGGTTATTTTTTCGCAGTGCTGGCAATAACCTTCATAAGCGCAACTATCGGGTCGTTTTCGGTTTTGTTCGCTATCAGCTATATTAACAAAAAAAAGCAGGATAAAATCAAAAAGCTGCTAGACGAGGAAGAAAACGCTCAATAAATCTGCTGTATTTATTGCATCTTGATAAGCTGCTAAATCACGCCTGACTAATTTCTATGAAAGCGGTTACTTCGTTGTTATAGTAGTTCAGTTTAAACGTACAGTTATTGTAACGGTCGATTATCCTTCGAACGTTGTTAAGACCGATTCCTTCGTGCCCGATCTTACTTGTTGTCCCGGCAGTCAAAATTTTGGAAACGTCGACCGGGAGCAATGAACTGTTAGTAATAATAAAGAGTTTGGAAACAGGCGTTTTTTCTTCGATCGTCATGTAAACGCGTTTTTGAACCGTCTCTACTGCCGATTCGATTGCATTATCAAGCAAACAGGCGATAGCGCGACTTAAATCAATTTCATCGATTGGAAGGTTGGAGAGAGAACATTTTACGGATATGTCCATATGTACACCCATATGTTCCGCGCGTTCGAACTTGTCGATCAAGAGCGATATTAAGGTCGGGTTTTCATTTATATGGCGGCTGAGCTCCAGTTTTTCACCGGCCTGCGTTGTAATTCCGATTAGCGAGTAATGGTATTTTTTACATGACTCTATATCTCCCAGTGAGAGATATCCGCTATATGTCTGCAATATATTGTAGAAATCGTGCTTAACCGTACGAAACTCGTCTGAGCTTTTTATGAGCGAATGAATATAGGCATCTTTGTTATGATTATCTGCTTTTTCATGCTGATAAACACTGTGTAAAACCATTGCGGTAAAAAAGAGCAGGAGAATGATCAAAATCAAAAAATTTGCAATCAAGGATGACGGAACCAATATCGGCACTAATACGACACAGCCGTAGATAAAAAACGCTCTTAGTATAAAATTAACTAAATCTTTTCTCGGAGTCGCGAAAGATGATGTCTTAGAGACGATTAACAGCATCGGATTGCGGTCGATCGCGCGGCAGGTTAAAAGGTAAATCGTCAGAGAAATCGCAAGATTGGAAAAATGCCGAATGGCATCCATCATGTAGTTAAAGCGTTCAGGATCCTGTACAAACAATAGATATCCCGCCAGCCTGTTCATTGTAACAATAATCATAAAATACAGATAAACATGTCCCATAAGCTCAATAGAGCGTTTGGGCGACAGGCTGAGTATCTTTATGCCAATGTAGCAATACAAAAGCGCAGTAACCGGATTCGGACTGGCAACGAGTAGGTTCTGGATTTTTGAAAATGATATCATGCCGCCTATATAATAGACTACATATATCCAAACACTTTGCATAACGGTACCGGCTAAAAAGGCGAAAAGCGCTTTTTGTTTTCGGCTTGCGTTTTCTCCGTAAATCCTTAGAATAAGCTTTGCGATAATGTACATTATCATGAAATTATACGCAAATGAAAAAAACATAAGTATGACCTGCATTTCATGAGAATATGCAAATTCAGAGAACAATATATTCATCCGCCAACCCCATCGTTTATCAACTGCTATTAATCCCCGCTTAAACATTAGTTACGGTCTCAACTTTTTGGTCTTTGTTTGAGGGATTGTCGTGCCTGAATTTGCCTGATAAAGTTTAATAATAATCAATGCCGAAGGCGACACGGCACACATTCATCGAAAGTATGATAATTTTACCACAGAAACAGCAAAACTCAAGCCCTGTTTTATCTGCTAAGTAATGAGGGAACAACAGACAGAGCGTTATTGCATTACCGCGGAAGTAAAATACCGAATAAAATACTTACTATCATCTTCTGTTATTGTTGGCAGACACATAAAAGCTGTCAAAAGATAGTGGAAAATAAATAGTCTAATTTTAAATATATATACTTTGGCCGGCTTAATATTGCTCCTGTTTAAAATATGTCTGACAGTTCAAGACCTTAACAATAATGCCAAGTAAACAATTCAACTCAAAAGGTTTTTTCAGAAAATAGCTGAAAAGGTTCTGCCCGACCGTATCTCCGCTAAAAGTACCTGACATGGCCACTATCGGTATCGTAACCGCGGTTTCCAACCCGCTGCTCCGGATTCGCCTCATCATAGCATATCCATCCATTACGGGCATCTGCAAATCACAAAGAATCAAATCGTAGCGCAATGGGTTCGCAAGATACATATTCAGCCCGATTTCTCCGTTTTCCGCAATTTCACATTCGATTCCGTTTCTTTTGAGATATATCGACAATACATCTGCCGCAAAAAAATTATCTTCAACAATAAGACAGCTCAAATGTCGAGGACGCATGTTGTCGTTATCGGATTCTCCCATTCCGGTGACACCCCTTGATTTTAACGCGTGAAAGCGCTACTGTCTGAAAAGCACTTTCACACAAACAATTTTGACAGGAATAATTATAACATGAATTGTAAATTAAAGATATAAAACAAGAAAATTACTTTATTTTTGCAGATAAAACGATTATAGTATTTGTAGTCATTTAAGCTAAAAACTGTATTAAACGATGCCGACAGAAACTGCTGTGTTTTACATGTAAAACATAGCAGTGCTGCCGAGGAAATCTTACCGCGTGAGCTAAATACCGCACAAAATACTTACGCGGTTACTTGGCCGAAGTAATAGCAATATTGTTGCAGGGAGGACATTATGAACACAAAAATTTACGAATATGACGCAACTGTTCAGTCTGCCGAGTCGGACGAAAAAAACAAAGGCGGCGCTTTTGTCGCGTTTCCCTATGATATAAGAGCCGAGTTCGGAAAAGGGAGAGTAAAAGTTCACGTCACTTTTGACGGCGAACCTTATGACGGGAGTATAGTCAATATGGGCGCTAAAAATCCTGACGGCTCGGTGTGCTATATTATAGGTATACGGAAGGACATCCGAGCCAAAATCGGCAAACAGCCCGGTGACAGTGTTCATATTACTGTTCAAGAGCTGGACAGGGCATTTTGACGAGCGTGAGGTGTTAATTTTGAAAAATAGAAATTTGCTGTCGGCTTTGCTGTATTGTGTTACAGTGCTTTTCGGGTTGGCGGGGTTTGCCTTATGTATTTTTGTGCTGCCGTGGTTTCCAAAAATAATCACCGATGTGTATCCCATGCTATCTTTTTTGCGGTGTTTTGTCACGGTAGGGGTTTATGCGGCCGCGATAGTGTATTTCATCGCGCTGTACCGTTTTATGGGATTTATTAAGCTTTGTGCCAACAACGATGCTTATTCCTCAAAATCGCTGTCAACCCTGAGCTGTATTTGCAAATGCTCCGTCATATTCGGTATATTGTATTTGTTTAGTGCTATGCCGGTTGTTTTTGTCGTTGCGGATTCGGAAGATGCGCCGGGGTTGATTTTGATCGGCCTATCTCTCGATGCGATACCTCTGGGGATTGCGGCTTTTTCCTCTTTGCTCAAAGGTCTGATTGCCGAAGTAACAGATCGCTGTAATAAAAAGGAACAGATTTTTTAATTGTGCCGTAAGGCGGCAAAAAAATCTGTTCCTTCAATTAAACGGTGAGTATCGGCCTCCGAACTGTGCGGTTTAATCGTCGCTTATATTTCTTACGGGCATAAGCGGTGTTAAACTTTTGACAGGGGGACTGTCGCACAAAAGCAGACGGTTTCATCACCGGTCAATCGGCGTAATAGCAGGCGGGCAGTATAAGTCATTGATTATACGGTGCGTTCACGCTGTTGCCCGAGTGTTTTGTACAGAAGCGTGTAAAGCGTTCCGATTTCTTCTTGCGATAGTTGTATGCAAGCGCTCATCTTCTTCGGAATATCGAGCGCTTTTTCTTTTATCTTCATGCCGACATCGGTAATCGTAATCTTTACCGAGCGTTCATCGCTATCCGAGCGCTCGCGTCTCACAATACCTTTGTTTTCGAGTCGCTTCAAAAGAGGAGTCAGAGTTCCGGAGTCCAGATAGAGATGCTCGCCGAGCTCTTTGACGCCAACTGTTTTTTTATCCCATAGTATCATCATTGCAATGTATTGAGTATAGGTTAGGCCGATTTCATCAAGAAAAGGCTTATATTTGTTAATTATCTCTTTTGCTGCCGCATAGAGCGGGAAACAGAGTTGGTTTTCGAGCTTTAGCATGTCATCATTCATATGTTTGCCTTACAGAAGCTTTTCGATATGAGCGGCGATATCCTTCGGTTCCGTGGTCGGTTCAAAGCGAGCAATAACTTTTCCCTGACGATCGATAAGGAACTTTGTGAAATTCCATTTTATCTGATTGTCGGAATAGCTTTCCTTATATATTCCTCTAAGCAGATCTTCCATCATTTTGGATTTGTCCCCGTTTCCGAAACCCAAGAATCCTTTTTCCTCGCACAGATACTTGAAAAGCGGAATGGCATTTTCTTCGCGTACTTCGACTTTAGCCGACAAAGGAAAAGTTACACCGTAGTTGAGCTGACAAAACTCAGATATCTCCGCTTCGCCTGACGGTTCCTGCTCCATAAATTGGTTGCAGGGAAAGCCGATAACGGTAAGTCCTCTGTCTTTATAATTTTTGTAAAGTTCTTCAAGGCCTTGGTATTGCGGGGTGAAGCCGCATTTACTTGCAGTATTGACGATAAGCAAAACCTTGCCGGCGTAATCCGACAGCTTTACTTTGTTATTTTCGATTGATGTGTACTCAAAATCATAAATAGACATAGTTTCCTCCAAAATGCATTTTGCAAAATTCAATTGCTTAAAATCATTATAAGCGCAGCCGCTCATTTTGTCAACAGGGAAGAATCATTTATTTAAAGAGTTTCAACTACATTATTAGAACTGTTGATACTTTTCGAGTCAGCTCTACAAAGCAGTGTCAAACCCTGTCGCAAAAAAAAACCTCGAAATCCACGGTTTGACACAAAAACAACCGGGGCTTTTTTATAATTAGGTAGACGTTGATTTTGGGAGACCGTAACAGCACAGTAAACGGGTATCGCAAATATTACTTTCGCGGTTATAGAGACAAACCTTTTTAAATTGTATTATTGCCGTTTTCGGCGCATACCTACTTATTCATCGGAGTGATTTTATTGGAGAAGGTACTAACGAAAAAGAGCGGGAAAACAGCCGCTAATAATAAAAAGAAGACAATCCTGACGAGATTTGAAATAACGGATTTTTTACTGTCATTTGCCGCTTTTTTTATCGGCAGGGTTATAGTTTTCGGAGACGTAAGCCCGCTGACAGCGGCATACATTTCGCTTTTTATCGGCAGAGGCAATAAATTATACATAGCCGCTTTTTTTGCAGTCGTTGGTATACTCACAAAACTGAGCTTTGCCGGCATGTCTAAGTATTTGATATGCGTTGTATTATTGGGTGTCGTTCATTTTTTTATAAAGGAATTTAAACTCGCTCTGACTGACTTGAGCAGGGCAATTATATGTTCTGTGACGGTCGCTGTTTCAGGACTTGCCGTTGCCTTCATAAACGGAAGCTATGTATACCTTTCACTTATGTCGGTTTTGGAAAGCGTTTTGTCGTTCAGTCTGTGCCTGATAATGTCTAAGGGCTTTGCTTTAACGCATATGCATACTGTAGCGCGAAGATTTTCGGGCGAGGAGCTTATAAGCGTTGTTTTACTAGCCTGCGGCTTTGTGACGGGTATGGCGGATATATACATCGGTGAGTTTGCACTGAGGTATTGCTTTTCGGCGTTTGCAATAATCATGTTTGCTTACAAGGGCGGCGCGACTGTCGGGGCTACGGCGGGCTTGGTGCTGGGAGTAATGCTTTATATGGCCGGGTATGAAAGTCTCGAATATGTTGTCGCAATGTCGGTATCGGGATTTTTTGCGGGAACTCTTCACGATTTGCGCAGATTTTTTTCTGCTATAGCCTTTATAGTAACAAGCGTGCTCACAGGATTTTTTCTCAGCGGAAGGCTTGCCGATATAGGATATTTGCTGTCCGTGCTGTTTGCCGGAACGCTGTTTATGCTGATACCTACAAAGGTTTTCGACATATTGGGCGAGACTTTGAGACCCACTGTGGCAAGCGCTGCCGATTACAGCGAAAAAGTTAAGGAAATCGTTATTTATAAGCTGGATTCGGTGTCAAAGGCCTTTGAAAAACTCGCAAAAAACATATCACTGCTTACGGAAAAGCAGGATGCGGGCCAAAAGGAAGCGGACAAGCTTGTAAAGGACATAATTGCCGACAGCTGCGAGACATGCGGAAACAGAGATGTTTGTTGGGAGGATAATTACTACAATACATATCGCGCTTTTTTAGGCATGATAGCGGCCTGTGAAAAAACAGGAAGACTGAGCGCAGAGGACATAGGGCTAAGCATGCGCGAAAACTGTATCGCGTTAAAGGAAGTATGCGCAAGCGTAGCGGATAATTATCTGTTATACAAGTCCATGAGAATGGTGAGCGTAAGGGCTGAGGAAAACAGGGAACTGGTTTCCCGGCAGCTAATGAGTGTATCGGGTATGCTTACAAAGCTTTCGAAGGATTTAGACATACGAGCGTCTTTTGACGAAGAAGCCGAAAAGATATTCCTGAACGAATTGCTATCGCACAGAATTGAAGTCCACAGTCTCGGCATTTCACTCGACGGGGAAGGAAAATACGAAGTAAATCTGACTCATAAGCCTTGCAGGGAAGGTCATAGCTGCCACAAAAAAATAGCGCTGATAGCAAGCAGAGTTCTTGACAGGCATATGAAATACGATGTTAAAGAATGTACGCCGAGGAGGCACGGCGGAAACTCGGTATGCGCAGTAAAACTCACGGAGGAGCAGGAGCTGAAGGTAGTTTACGGCGTAGCCGCCATTACAAAAGATTCCGAGAGAGAAAGCGGCGACAGCTTCACATATACCGAAACAGAAGACGGCTGCTTGATAGCTCTTTCCGACGGTATGGGTTCAGGTAAAGCCGCAAGAAAGGAAAGCGAAACAACGGTTACTTTGTTGGAAAGCTTTTCCGAAGCAGGCTTTGATGAGGAAAAATCAATAAAGCTGATTAATTCTGTTTTGCTTATGAAGTCAACGGAAGATTTGTTCTCGACTCTTGACCTTTGCAAGATAGATTTGTACAGAAGAGAGGCGAAATTTATTAAAATCGGAGCCGCGCCGTCTTTTATCCTGCGAGATGGCGAGCTTTCAATGATAAAATCCTATACGCTTCCCGTGGGTGTGCTGTCGGATATTGAAATTGAGCCGATAAAAAAGACGCTCAGGAGCGGAGATGTAATAGTTATGGCGACAGACGGGCTGACAGATTTGGATATATCATCAGCCGAGGGAGAAAGCTGGCTGGCAGACCTGATAAGAAAGGCCGGGGATGGTTCGCCGAAAGATATAGCGAATTATCTTATTACAGAAGCGAAACAAAAATCCGACAATCTGATTTTAGACGATATAACCGTGCTTGTCGCAAGATTGTATTAAAGTACGACGCAGTATTTCCCGGGGAAATGGTGTGTAGAAAATCAAATCATGTTCGCATTAAGAGAAAGACGCAGCTAGATAGCGTGTGTCTTTTATCATTCAAAGCAGCACACCCGTTCAAAAACGAAACCCGGTGTTGCGGAGCCGGGCGAGTCGGCGACCGTCTAGTCCTTTCTAAGCTTAACCACATTTGCCGCCATGCGCTTTCTGTCTTCTCCCAGATCGGCGTAATGCTTTTTTGTCGTGTTAACGTCTTTGTGTCCCAGAACTTCGGCGACGAGATAAATATCACCGGTTTCCCTGTAGAGGTTTGTGCCGTATGTGCTTCTTAGCTTATGCGGCGAGATTTTTTTCAGTCCGGTTATAAGCGACGAGTATTTTTTCACAAGTATTTGTATTGCCCTGACTGTCAGGCGTTTTCGCTGCAAAGATATGAAAAGCGCGCTTTCGTGACCTTCGAGCGGTACAGTATCCTCGCGAATGTCAAGGTATTTGTTCAGCGCCTCTTCGACTTCGCTTCCGAAGTAAATCAGCGACTCGTCGCCGCCTTTTCGCGTTATTTTTATTGCGCTCTGCTCAAAGTCTATATGCTCCAAGTTGATACCGACGCATTCCGACACACGCATTCCGGTACCAAGCAAAAGTGTTATTATTGCCAGGTCACGCGCTTGAGTCAGCCTATGTATTTTTTTCATATGTTCGGTCAGATGCTCTCCGCTTTCAACCGTGTCCAAAAGCTTCGCAATTTCGTCAACTTCGAGCTTGACTATAACTTTTTCGTGAATTTTCGGCAGATCGACAAGTTCGGCCGGGTTTGCCGGAATTTTGCGCTTTTTGTAGAAATATGAAAATAGAGACCTTACCGCCGACAATTTTCGAGCCTTGCCTTTTTCTTCGTTGTGACGTTCGACCTCTTTCCCGTCTTCATCTTTTATATAATACGACAGGTATTCGGTAAAAGCCTCGAGATCATCTGCGCTTACAAGCGCAAGATCGCTAAGCGTCAGACTGCGCATTTGTTTTCCTTCGTAGATATTGCCTTCACTGAGCAAAAAGTCAAAAAACACCTTATAATCGTAGGCGTAGTTAATCCGAGTTCTTGCAAGCGTTGTTTCGGAAATGCCCCTGAAAAACTCAGCGATAAAAGGGGGCAGTTCTTTCAAGCGCTCCCTCAGCATCAGCGTGTTTTTTATTTTCATTTCCTCATGGTAATCTTCTGCCATTATGGTTGCTCCAACCTTGGATTGCGCTTCTTTGTATCGCGCCGAAAATCTTATTGCAAAAATCGTCGTAAACAAGAGCCTGGGATTTCATAAAGTCCTTTGTTTCCCTACGTTTAGTCAAGCCGTCGACAGGGCAGGGGCTTTTGACAATGTTTATGCCCTGTTTCTTTATAAATGAAATAATATCTCGTTCGTGAGTATATATTAAAGGGCGAATCGAATGCAGTTTCATCCTGTCCAGATATGTGACCGGCGCAAAAGTGTTGACCCTGCCTTCGTAAAACAGAGACATAAAAAACGTTTCGCAAACGTCCTCTTTGTTGTGACCGAGAGCTACACTAGTGCAGCCCAGCCTCTCTGCTTCTGTGTTAAGTGCGCCCTTGCGCATTTTTGCGCAAAGAGAGCAGGGGTTCTTTTCTTTTCTTTCTTCAAAGATAATCTTGCCGATATCGGTTTTTACAATATGATAGTCCACACCCAAGCTGCGGCACAGTTCTTCCACAGAGCCGTAATCGCTTCCCGGAAGCCCGAGTGAAACGGTAATTGCGCACAGTTCGAACTTCTTCGGATAGAATCTTTGAAGATGTTTAAGCGCGACAAGGAGAGAGAGGCTGTCTTTTCCTCCGGAAACGCCGACCGCTATTTTGTCGCCTTCGTTTATCATGTTATACTCGTCGCACGCTTTTCTTACATAACTAAGTAACTGTTGTAATTCCATATGTCAATAACCTCGTGTTGTAGTATCGTTGCAGTTCAGTCAGCAAAGCTGCTTATAGTTACAGTTTGCTTTGTTTTTCCCTCACTAAGACGCAGATGCGCCGCACCTAAGCGCTGCGGCGTATCTAAGCACGTCTGCTCGGTCCAAGTAACCGCGGTAATATTATCGCTTGCCGGTTTAAACTCGTTTATAAATCCAGCTTGCTACCTGAAAAAGCTTTCGAGTTCGTTAAGCGCTTCGTTCTCGTCTGCTCCGTCCGCGATAATCTTAACGCTTTGGCCGTCAAGTATGCCCATTGAGATCATACCCATTATACTTTTGCCGTTAACGCGCTTGTTATCGACTTCAACATAAATACTGCTGCGGAATTTGCTTGCCGCTTGAACAAATAATGCGGCAGGTCTGGTTTCAAGGCTGGTTGTTACTTTTACTGTTCTCTCTGTCATCTGTTTGCCCTCCATCATGTTGAAAAAAATTATAGGGTATTACATCGCCAACTAAATCGACAACTTTTTTGGCGGCTAACCCTCTCGACCCCTTCTTAGTCAGGTGAAGGGGGGTGATCAAATCGTTTATGATTTAACCGTGGTATTAATAGCATTTTTTATTTTTTCGGCTATAGCCGTTATTTTTCTGAGTCTATGGTTAACTCCCGACTTTGAAAGCGGAGGATTGAGCATTTCTCCTAGTTCTTTCAAAGACAGCTGAGGGTTCTCGAGCCTGATTTCCGCGATTGCCTGAAGCTGAGCCGGCAAGGTTTTTAATATATCCCTTTCCTTTAACAGCACGATGTCGCTTGTTTGGGTAACAGCAGCGGCAATAGTTTTGTCGTCGTTGGCGTTTGAAAAATTTATCTTTCTGTTTATATAGTTGTTCATATCTTTCTCGACGCGTGCGTTCTCGTATTCCAGAAGCGCTGTATGCGAGCCGATGATGTTTAGGATATCGACAATTTGCCCGGCCTCTTTTGCATAGACAACAAAGCTGCCCTTGCGCTCGATTATTCTGGTTTCGGGCCCGAAGCTGTTAACAGTCTCGCTAAGGTCTGCCGCAAGCCGCAGCGTGTCGTGGACAAGCTCGAGATGATAGCATTTGTCGGGGTCGCTTACCGAACCGGAACAGAAAAACGCTCCCCGTATGTAAGCTTTCTTGCAGCACTCGTTCTTGGTAACAAGCTTGTTTACATGTTTCTCGGGTATGGCTCGGCCTGAGTGTATCAACCCTGTCGTAAACAAAATTTTTGCCGAGACTTCGCTGTCGTTAACAGTGGCCTGTTTCAGTGATTCGTCGATGAAAACCTTTTTGCAGCTGTAGCCGAAAAGAAGATGTACAAGCTTAATAAACTTTATTACGACGAGTTCGCTTTCGGAGTGTACAAGTATCCTAAGTTCAGAGGCTTCGCCCGTCACTATCCCCGTATAGTTAATAACGGCGGCAAGCTCGGCGATTTGACAATGCCTGTTTTTATCGTATATAGCAGCGATTTCGAATTTTACTTTTGAAGAAAATGACATGATGCCACCTTTAATAATCCGCCGAATGCCGCAGTCTTATCCGCCCAAAGAGCAGTCCCTGTGTTTGAGATAGACGTTATAGCCGGAATTAAGCAGTTCGTTATATACTTCGTTTGCAAGTGCAACAGACCTGTGTCTGCCACCTGTACAGCCTATACTGATAACAAGCTGGTTTTTGCCTTCGTTGATATAGTTCGGCACCAAGAATTTCAGCATATCGTTCGTCATAGACAGGAATTTTTTGCTTACCTCAAACCCGAGAACGTAGTCGGCCACAGGCTTGTCGTTTCCAGAGAGGGCCTTAAGCTCAGAGATGTAAAACGGGTTCGGTAGGAAGCGAACGTCAAAAACGAGGTCGGAATCTGTCGGCAATCCGTGTTTAAAGCCAAAGGATAGAACGGTTATCATAAGGCTGTCAAATGCCTTGTTTCCTGTCGCGATTTCGGCGACCTTCTCGCGCAGTTCGCGTGTCAAAGTGTGACTGGTGTCGATAATATGGGTCGACTTATCTTTTACATTTTTTAAAAGCTCGCGTTCCTGCTTTATACCGTCGATAATTCGCATATCTTTTGCGAGGGGGTGGCTTCTGCGGGTTTCGTTAAACCTTTTTACAAGTGTGTCGTCGCTTGAGTCCAAAAAGATTATCGTATATTGGTACTGTTCTTTGTCCATTTGTTCCAGAGCCGGGAGCAGGTCGTTAAAAAGCTTTCCTCCGCGAATATCTATACCCAAACCGACTTTCTCGATAAGGGAGTTTGACTGAAAACATACCTCCGAAAACTTTGTTATGAGCTGAGGAGGCATGTTATCGACACAGTAATAGCCCATGTCTTCCAGTATCTTAAGAACCGTTGTTTTGCCTGCGCCGGACATGCCCGTTACAATAATCAGCTGCATACTTGCCTCCTTTGTCTTTTATCAGAAGTCACCCAGAAGTCTGACTTCCGGCTCCAATACTACTCCGAACTTGTCGCTGACTTTTTCTCTGACAGTGTTTATAAGCGTTAAAATATCATGTGCCGTAGCTCCGCCCGTGTTCACGATAAAACCGCAGTGCTTCGGAGAAACCTGAGCTCCGCCGACAGAAAAGCCGGAAAGTCCCGTGTCCATAATCAGTTTTCCCGCAAAATATCCGTCGGGACGTTTAAACGTACTTCCGGCGCTGGGAAAATCAAGCGGCTGTTTCTCTGCTCTTCTCGAATTAAAATCAAGCATTTTGGCCTTGATAGCGCTTTTATCCCCGGGGCATAACTCTATCGTCCCTCTAAGCATAACCGATTTTTCGTTTTGGAGCAAGCTCGATCTGTAACCGAACTTCAGGCCGGAATTATCAAGCTCCCGTATATTACCGTTTTCGTCGGTAACCGTTACGGTCTTGACTATACCGCACATTTCGCCGTCGTATGCCCCCGCGTTCATATAAACCGCACCTCCGAAGGTTCCCGGTATGCCGGAAGCAAACTCCATACCCGTGAGGCTGTTTGCAGCGCAAAATGCCGCAACGGCGGCAAGAGATTCACCTGCATACGCTGTTACGGAATTAGCGCCGCATTTTTCTATGCCTTTTATACCGCAGGTCGATATTACGGCTGCCCTTACTCCGGTGTCCGAAACAACGAGATTCGAACCGTTGCCGATTATAAAATACGGCTGCATATGCGATTTTAATACGGAGATTGCTTTTACCAGTGCTTCCGCACTGTTGGGTACAATGAATAAGTCCGCGTTTCCCCCGACTTTGAAAGTTGAATGTAGGCTCATCGGTTCGTTCGGAAGAATGTTTTCTTTTGGAATAAAGCTTATAAGCTCGGATAATATATGTTCTATTTTACGGCACTCCTTAACTGCTTTACAAAAATTCTATTATTGCCGGTACCGAATAATTACGATATCGGTGTTTTACTTTTATGTGGCGTTTTTTGGCGCTTTTAAAGTAGCGAGTCGAAAGCCGTGTTTGTTTTTTCGGCAGGCTCACGCATTGTTGCTAAGATGCGGGGAGCAGTGACGCATTACTTCCCGTTAGGAGAGTTTGCTTTAACATTGTTCGATACTCGCTCGTTAAGCATTTCTGCCGCATTGTAGCCCATTTTCTTTTGTCTGTGGTTTATGGCCGCAGCTTCGCAAATTACGGCCAGGTTTCTGCCCGGGCGGACAGGTATGGTTACACAGGTAACTTTATTCCCGAGTATTTCGATATACTCCTCGTGCAAACCGAATCTGTCATATTCCTTATTTTGATCCCATGTTTCGAGTTTTATAACAAGGTCGATAGTTTGAGTCGCCCTGATGGATTCGACGCCGAACATTTGGCGTATATCGATTATTCCGATACCCCTAAGTTCGATGAAATATTTGATGATCTCAGGGCAAGAGCCTATAAGAGTCTGATTAGACACTCTTTTGATTTCGACGGCATCGTCCGCGACAAATCTGTGTCCTCTTTTTATAAGCTCGATAGCGGTTTCGCTTTTGCCTATACCGCTTTCACCCATCAGGAGAAGGCCTTCGCCGTACACATCGATCAGAACGCCGTGTATGGTCACTCTTTGCGCTAGACAAACTCTAAGCCATCTTATAATCTCGCCCATAAAATCTGTTGTGGTCATCGAGGTCGAGAATATGGGCACATCGTTTTTTGTCGCATAGTACAGCATCTCGGGGTACGGAGCAAGATCTCTCGCCAAAACGAGACAGGGTATATTGCATTTAAAAAGCTCTTCAAAAAGAAGTGAACGAGCCTGTTCGCCGATATGGTTAAGATACGAATGCTCTACCAAGCCGAGTATCTGCACTCTTTCGCACTCAAAATAATCAAAGTAGCCTGTAAGCTGTAAAGCAAGCCTGTTAACGTCGGCGCGGTAAACGCACTTATCTTCAAGGCTGACTTGAGTATTAAGCTGTGTCAGTTCAAACTCTTTAACAATCGATTCAAGAGATACAACGTATTCCATATTTTCACCCGAGTCTTTGTCGTTTAAGCAAAACCCTGTCAAGCCGCAGTTTCACGGATAGCTACTGTTTTGTAAGCATTTTTTCGGCTTCCTCTTTATCGCAGGAAACATAGGCTGTTTTATAGTTGTCGTATATGACTTTGCCGGGTTTTGCGCCGGCAGGTTTTTTAACATATTTGCGCTGACAGTAGTCAACAGCCGTCGGCACGGCTCCTCTTGCCTTGGAGTGATAACATGCGAGCTTTGCCGCTTCGGTAATTGTTTGGTCTGATGCGCTTTTTCCGTCTAACTTAATAATAACATGCGAACCGGGTATGTTTTTTGTGTGCAGCCAAATATCGTAGGGCATTGCGGTTTTTAGCGTAAGCTCATCGTTTTGTATATTGTTTTTGCCGACATAAATTAAAGTTCCGTCAGTCGCGGTATATCTCAGCGGACCTGTTTTCTTTTTCTTCTGCTGTTTTCCGGATTTCTTGCCCGCATAGCCTCCGCCGGCAAGCTCCGCCTTTATTTCGTCTATATCAGCATCACTCGAACAGTTTTCGAGTGAGTCGAGCACGCTCTCAAAATACGCGATCTCCTCGTTGTTTTGGTCGGTTTGCTGCAAAACTGCGCTGTAAGTTCTTTTCAGCTTGTTATACAGCTTAAAGTATGATTGCATGTTTTCAGACGGAGTTTTGTCCTTGTCGAGTTCGAGAGTAATATTGCGGCACTCAGGGTCAAAATAGTTTTGAACTGTGAGTTCGGTCATACCTTTTTCGGCAAGGTAAATATTTGCCCGCAAAAGTTCGCCGTAAATACGGTATTGTTCTCGGTTTTCGGTTTCCTTAAACGAGACTTCAAGCAGCTCTCTTTTTTTCAGGCAGCGCTCAATGTTAGATTTTACGAGTTTTGCTGTATCCCGGTTTTTTTGGTTGACTGAGGAGCTGCCCCGCCTCTCGGAATAGAACAGTTCGACGGCCTGAGAAACGCTTTCGTAATTGGTTTTATTATATACTAAAAAATGCCGAAGTTCAAATGCCGAAAATTCAACTGCGGTTTTTTTTTCATCGAAGTATACAACGGGGCGGAAAACACCGTTTTTTGTATCGTCGAAAAGACTTCGCATCTCTCCTGCAAGCCTTTCGAGCGCTCGGCTGTCGGCTTCACCGCAGTAGCACGAAGCGTCGATGTCCGCGCGACAGCAAAGTTCGCTTGCGCTCACGGGACTGATACCTGTATAGCCCTGATAAACAAGACTTTGGATTTTCGTTCCCGGCGATGCTTTTGCTTTTTCATAAAATGCGGATTCATCGAAAAACATAGGGTTAAGCTTATTCTGCGAAGGCGGATTTTCGTATTTTTTCCCCGGCAGAACTTCACGTACGGAGCTTTTGTCAAAGCTGATATGTTTTGAGGAATCCAGTATAATACCGTCATCTGAAACGAGAATGACGTTTGAGTGCTTGCCCATAATTTCGGCTATAAGCGTCTTGTTTGTCATGTAGCCCATTTCGTTTACGGCTTCAATTTTGATATGAACGATTCTTTCAAAGTCCGGCTGAGTTATGTCAACGATTCTTCCGCTTTTCAAATGCTTTCTTAGTACCATGCAAAAAAGCGGCGCAGTCATGGGATTGTCCTTAGCAGTTTCTGTCAGGCATATTCTGGGATGAGAAGCGTTTGATGTCAGCAAAAGCTTGTGATTCCCGTTATTGTTTCTGACAGCCAGAACAATCTCTTCGGATTCGGGCTGAGATATTTTCTCGATACGCCCCCCGACAAGCTTTTCTCTCAGCTCGTGTACAATGTTTGCAATAATAAATCCGTCAAATGCCATGTTACCCTCCGAACTATTTCCGGACTAAACCGTGAAAGATTTAGCCACCCCTTTAAACGAACCCAATGCCCGAGAGGTTACGCCGCAAACTGTTGTCAGATTGGCGGCGCGGTAATAAAAGCGATTGTATTTGGTTGTTAAAAATCGTTTTATCCAAAATAGGACTAAAGATGCCGAGGTTACCGTCAGGCTTTACTCGGCAATAAATTTTCTCTCCGGCGCGTCGGAAGAAAGGCCTGTTTTCTTGCCTTTTTTGTGGAGAACACGGGTCTCAATTTGTTTACCTGTCGGCGTTGAAGCAAGACCTCCGAGAGCTGTTTCTCTCAAAGCAAGCGGCATAAGTCCGCCGATTTCGCCCATAGCCGTTATAACTTCGTCACAGGGTATGCGGCTTTCTATACCGGCAAGCGCCAAATCACAGCACATCAACGCGTTTGCGGCACCGATTGCGTTTCTCTTTACGCAGGGTATTTCAACAAGGCCCGCGACAGGGTCGCAAACAAGCCCGAGAAGATTTTTTAGAGCCATAGCGCAAGCATGAGCGGCTTGCTCGTTTGAGCCGCCCCTTGCGATGACAGCCGCGGCTGCGGCCATTCCGCTTGCGGAGCCTACCTCTGCCTGACAGCCGCCTGCCGAACCGGAAATCGAAGCCAGATTTGCTATAACCAGCCCGTATGCTCCGGCAGTCAGGAGAAATTCGACAATTTGTTTGCCGGAAAGTTCAAAATTGTCTTTCAAAGCAAACAAAACTCCCGGCAAAACGCCGCAGGAACCTGCTGTCGGGCTCGCACAAATCAAACCCATCGAAGCGTTAAACTCGTTTGCGGCTATCGCATAGCATACAGCATAAAGCGTTGCCGAGCCGCTCACGGTTTCATTGCCCTCTCTCAGGTATTTATAAAGTTTCGCGGCATCAAAGCCCGTCAGGCCGGTGACCGAGCTTACCCCGGCTATACCTTTCTGTATCGAATTGTTCATAACATCGGCGCTTTGAGACATCTGATAAATGATGTCCTCTCTCTTCAGCCCTGATGTCAGCATTTCGCGTTCCACCATTATGTCGCTGATTTTCATGTCAAGCTCTTTAGACATCTGGTTTAGTTCTTCGATAGTTTCAAATCTAAAATACAAGTCTGTCACCTTCAAGTGTTTTACGTTTACATTATGGTATTTTTAATAAAAATAACTCTTTTTACAAGCGGCAGCTCGGATATAACATCGACGAGCGATTCGTTTACGTCCGCGTCCGCTTCGATTATCATCAGAGCGTTTTCCTTGTCGTTTGCCCTTGAACTTTCCATATGACCGACATTTATGCGGTTAGCCGCCAAAACGCCGGTTACGAGCGCTATTGCCCCGAATTCATCCGTATGAAACACGAGCAGGGTATTATTGTCCCCGCTTATATTCGCAGCGAAACCGTCAATGTTTATAATGTTGATCTTACCGCCGCCGACGGAAACGCCGACAACAGTCATCTCTTTGCCCGAAGCGCTTTTCATCCTGATTTCCGCGGTGTTTTGGTTTGGAACGGGCTTATCCGATATTACAAAATTATAATCCATTCCGGATTTCTTTGCGTGAGCAAACGCATTCCTGATCCGCTCATCGTCCGGGCTGAAGCCCAAAAGTCCGGCAATTATCGCTATATCTGTTCCGTGACCCTTATGAGTTTTGGCAAAAGAGCCGTAAAGTATTATTGTTGCTTTGTCGGGAATACCGCCAAACAATTCGTAAGCGATTTTGCCGATTTTGGCGGCTCCTGCGGTATGTGAACTTGAAGGTCCGACCATTATCGGGCCTATAATATCAAACAGGCTTTCATATGACATATTATCATCTCCGGGCTATACTGTTTCCCTTGCTGCGGACGATGCTGAAGCTTCATGCGTTCTGATGTTTGTCACCGTTAATGTTATCGGCAGTTTGCAGTCAAACACTATATCACACAGACGTTTTTGCTTAACATCGGGTATAATTATTTCGATTCCGGTAAGCTTTTTATCGGTTAAAAGCTTAGAGAGCGCAGCCGGCTTGAGTTCATAGCAATAGTTTTTTAACGCGTCTTTCCAGATGTTAAATTTGCAGCCGGATTTCCATTCGGAACAGTAATAAGCTTTTGTGTTTTCGAGAACGCTGCCTTTCGAGCAAAGAGGGCAGGTTCCGAGAGGCTTTTGCGCTGTTTTTTTACCGGTTTTTTTCTTTTCCTCGGGGAACGCAACCATTATATCATTTTTATTTGCAAAGTCTACCAGGTATCGCACATAACGCTCGATACTCTGCATGAACCTTGAAGAATCGAGGCTGCCTTTTGAGATATTTGCAAGCCCTTTTTCCCATTTTCCGGTTGTTTCCGACGATTTCAGCTCGTTTGGGATTATCTCGACGATTTTCAGTCCTTTTTCTGTCGGAACAAGCGACTTTCCTTTTCTGAAAATATAGTTAACCGCAATGAGCCGTTCAATAATCGCCGCTCTTGTCGCGGGTGTTCCGAGGCCTGAATCTTTCATTTGCTCCCTGAGTGTCTCGTCGTCGATGTTCTTGCCCGCGTTTTCCATAGCGGAAAGCAGGGACGCTTCTGTGTACTGAGCCGGAGGTTTTGTCGTCTTCTTTTCTTTTTTTGCCTTTTTCAAGAAAACATTGTCGCCCTCGGAGATATTCGGGAGTTCTGCCTCTTCGGCTTCGTCTTTTTGTTTTGGTTCATTCTTATATATCTCGTTCCAGCCGTATTCGACGATAGTTTTACCCTTTGTTATGAACAGCTCGGTTTCAACTTCGGTTGTTATTTTGACCGAGTTATAAACATATGCGGGATAAAAAACGCAGATAAAACGCCTGGCTATAAGGTCGAACACGTTCAGCTCTTCTTTTGTCAGTGTTCCCACGTTGATTTTTGTTTCCGAAGGAATAATCGCGTGGTGGTCGCTGACTTTCGAACCATCGACAAATCGTTTGGTTACAGAAAGGCTTCCCGCGGAAAGTATATGATCGGTATATGGTTTGTAATGTGTGTCAGCAAGTCTTTTCAATATGTCCGAAAGCTTTGGTACCATGTCTTCGCTCAAATATCTGCTGTCGGTTCTCGGGTATGTAATCAGTTTTTTCTTTTCATACAAATCCTGAGCAATACTCAATGTTTTTGCGGCGGAATATCCGAAGCGCTTGTTGCAGTCTCGTTGCAGCTCGGTTAGATCATAAAGCAGAGGGTGGGGGATTTTTTTTTCTTCACTTTCGATCGATTTGACGAAACCATGTTTTTCGTTCGTTTTACCGACAATTGCGTCCGCTTTTTCCTCGTTATCTATACGCGATGAGTTTGCTTTTTTGTCAAAGTACTTTCCGAGGTATTTCGGTTCGAATTCGGCCAAAACCTCGTAAAAATTTTCGGGGACAAAGCGCGTAATTTCGTTTTGGCGCTCGACTATAAGCGCGAGTGTCGGGGTCTGAACCCTTCCGAGGCTGAGCAGAGCGTTATATTTTACCGTAAACGCCCTGGAAGCGTTTATCCCGACAAGCCAGTCGGCCTCCGAACGGCACTTTGCCGAATGAAACAGGTTATCGTATTCACTGCCGTCTTTAATATCGGCAAAACCCGCTTTGATGGCGGCATCGGTCATGCTGGATATCCAAAGTCTCGAAAACGGTTTTTTGCATTTAACATATGTGTAAATATATCTGAATATCAGTTCACCTTCACGTCCGCTATCTGTCGCGCAGATTATGGAGGAGACTTCCGGTGAATTCATAAGATTTTTCAGTGTTTTCAGCTGAGCTGCGGTTTTTGTTACGGGTTTGAGATTGATAACGGGCGGAATTATCGGAAGTGTTTTCATGCTCCATTTTGCATAGGCCTTGTCGTAGTCCTCGGGTTCGGCAAGAGTTATAAGGTGGCCGATTGCCCAAGAAACGATATGAGTATCGCTCGACAAGAAGCCTTCGCCTTTTTGCTTGCAGCCGAGAACTTTTGCGATATCTCTGCCGACCGAAGGTTTTTCCGCTACTACAAGTATTTTACCCAAATAATCACCGTCCAAACGAATAAAGCATATGCATGCTGCCAAGAGCTGAAGCTTTGCTTCAAATCCGTAAAAAGAGTGCGGCAAGTCTGCCACACTCGGTTCAATATAATTTCTGTTAAATTTTCAACAGCGGCATTACGGAAGCGGACAGTTTTTCGTATTTCTCGTTCGCTTCCTGCTCGGAAGAAGCCCTGACTCCGCAGTACACCTTGATTTTTGGTTCCGTCCCGGATGGGCGTATACAGAACCAGCTGTCATCAGAAAGCGTATAGTAGAGCACGTCCGCAGCCGGAAGGTCGGAATTGCGGCGTATATCAAGCTCCATATCGTGTACGACGCGCGTGCTGTAGTCGATTTGCTTTGTTATCTTCTTGTCGCCTACGACTTTCAGACCGGAGCCGCGCAGAGCAGCCATGATTTTTTGCATATTCTCTATGCCTTCTTTACCCTGTAGGGTAACAGAGTGGGTTCCTTCTTTTGTGTAGCCGTATTTTTCGTAGATATCCGTCAAACCCTCATAAAGCGATTTGCCAAGTGTCTTGTAGTATGCTGCGGCCTCGCATATAAGCATACAGGCAGAAACCGCGTCTTTGTCGCGGGCGTATGTTCCCGCGAGATAACCGTAACTTTCTTCGAAACCGAATTGGAAGCTGTATGAGCCGTCAATTTCGAATTCTTTAATTTTTTCTCCTATGTATTTGAATCCTGTCAATACGTCGAAATATTTAACGCCATAATGTGAGCAGATTTCTTTCGTCAGATCGGTGGAAACTATTGTTGACACGACAGCGGCGTTTTCGGGCAGTAAGCCCTTGGCCTTTTTGCGTCCCAATATATACTCGGTGAGTATTACGCCGGTCATGTTCCCTGTTAAAACCATGTATTCGCCGGCGGAGTTTTTAACGAGCACGCCGACTCTGTCGGCATCCGGGTCTGTCGCGATAACCAGATCGGCTCCGATTTCGAGAGCCAATTTTTGCGCTAGGGCGAAGGCCTTCGGGTCTTCCGGATTAGGATAGCCGACAGTTGTGAAATTGCCGTCCGGAAGCTCTTGCTCCGGAACAACGGTAACATTTTTGAACCCTGCTTCGGCAAGCGCACGTCTGACGGGCATGTTTCCGGTGCCGTTAAAAGGCGTGTATACTATCTTTAGTTCGTTTGCCGCGTTTTGGGTGATTTCCGGGCATATACTTTGCTGTTTGACGTTTTTGATGTACTCGTCGTCTAACTCTGTTCCTATTTCAATATAAAGACCTTTTTCTTTCGCTTCTTCGATCGGCATGGTCTTAACATCGCCGAAAGAGGCAATGGCGTTTACTTCGTCGATAATTTCCGCATCTCTGGGGTAGGGAACTTGTCCTCCGTCAGACCAATAGGCCTTATAGCCGTTGTATTCTTTCGGGTTATGGCTCGCGGTTATCATTATGCCGGCGGTACATCCGAGATGTCTGACGGCGAAGCTGAGCTCGGGAGTAGGGCGCAAAGCTTCGAAAACATATGCTTTGATACCGTTTGCGCAAAGCGTTAAAGCCGCTTCCGATGCAAATTCGGGAGACATGTTTCTGCAATCAAAGGAAATTGCGACTGCGGGTTCTGCATCTGTTTTTTGCTTTAAAATATAGTTTGCGAGTCCCTGTGTCGCTTTTTTGACGGTATAGATGTTCATGCGGTTTGTTCCGGCTCCGATAATTCCTCTCAGTCCGCCGGTCCCGAATTCGAGAGTTTTGTAGAATCGTTCTTCGATCTCTTTTTCGTTGTCCGAGATTGTACTCAGCTCGGCCTTGGTAGCATCATCAAACACATTGCTTTGTAACCATTCGTTATAGATGTCCTTATAGTTGCTCATCGCTGCCCCCTCCTGTTCCTTCTTGGGTATTGCCTGCGGTTTCTGCCGCAAACACAAGTTTTTTGAAGCCTTTTTCAACTTTAATCCTCGTAAGCATAACCTGATGTCCGCACTTAACGCACTCCATACGGAAATCAATACCGACTCGCAGCAATTTCCAATCATATGAGCCGCAGGGATGTGGTTTCTTCATCCGTATGATGTCGCCGACGTTAAACTTCATTTTTATCAGTCCAGTCTTTTCCTGTACACGAAAGTCATGAATGCAAAAATAACCAGTGCGCCTATAACAATAAGTATTGCTCTGTAATCATGCACTGCAAGAAGTATGGCAATTACACCCGCTATCGCGCTTATCGCATAGAGTATTATTACCGTCTGCTTGTGCGAGAAGCCGGCATCAATCAACCTGTGATGCAAATGCCCCCTGTCGGCCTGCATTATCGGCTTGCCGTTCAGTATTCTGCGTATCATCGCAAAAGATGTGTCAAAAATCGGAAGCGCCAGCGCCAGAACGGCGATCGCCAGAGAAAGAATGGCATAATTCTTGTAAACGCCCATAATAGAGGATACAGCCAGAACATAGCCCAAAAAAGTGGAACCGGTGTCACCCATTATTATTTCGGCGGGGTTAAAGTTCCGAGGTAAAAAGCCGAGGCAAGAGCCGGCAATGATTGCCGAGAACACGACGGCCGAAACCTGTCCGGAAATAAAGCAAAGCGCCGTAAGGCAGAGCGCGCATATCGTCGATACGCCCGCTGCCAGTCCGTCCAGTCCGTCAATAAGGTTAACTGCGTTTATAAGCCCTATAATCCATATAAACGTTAAGGGACCCGAAAGGTTTTTCGTGATGTCCTGAAACGGAAGAAACGATGTGTTTACAACAATACCGCTGTATATAGCGATAAGCGCAACCACAATCTGCACCAACAGCTTAAACTTTGCGTTCAGTATGTATATGTCGTCAAGCATGCCCAAAACAACAATTATTATCGCGCCGGCAAGAAAGCCTGCAAACTGCGTTGTTCTGTACTCGGGTATGATCGGCATCAAAATAACGGTTGCCGCCATGAAGCCGCAGAATATAGCGAGCCCGCCCATTTGGGGTATGGGTTCGCTATGCATCCCTCTGGATTTCGGATAGGCTATCGCTCCGAGCTTAATTGATATTCTCTTGCACACCGGCGTCATATACAAAGAAACGCCGAAGGCGACGAAGAAGGCCGCTAAGTATAGCAGATAGTTTTTATCCATGATAACCTCTCGGATAGTTATTACGTCGCCGACTAATCAGACAACCGACCTGGCGGCGCACCCCCTCAGAACCCTTAAGATTCGGTTAAGGGGGATTAATAATCGCGCGGGAACGGCGCAAAAACGCCGGGAATTTTGGCCCGTTTTGCGGGCTTTTGCTAAAGGCAGCGCTTACTGCCTATTTTGTTCCGAACAGTCTGTCTCCGGCATCTCCCAGCCCGGGTACTATATAGCCGTGCGAGTTGAGGTACTCATCTTTTGCGGCAGCGTATATATCAACGTCCGGATGGTCTTTTTGCATATGGTCTATTCCTTCGGGGCAAGAAAGTATGCAAACGAGTTTTATATTCTTTACGCCTTTGTTTTTTAAATAGCTTACCGCCGCAGAAGCGGTTCCGCCTGTCGCAAGCATGGGATCAAGCAGGAAAACGTCTCTTTCGGCTATATCGGAAGGGAGTTTGCAGTAATATTCTACAGGCATTAAAGTCTCGGGGTCACGGTACAGTCCTATATGTCCGACTTTTGTAGTCGGCATGAGCTTGAGCATACCTTCAACCATGCCTATGCCTGCGCGCAGTATAGGAATCAAGGCGAATTTGCGCTCGGTTATCATCCGGCCTGTTGTCTCGCATATCGGAGTTTCAACCTGAACAGCCGTCAGAGGAAGTTCTCTTGTCGCTTCGTAGCATATAAGCATAGCTATTTCCTCTATAAGTTCTCTGAACTCCTTGCTCCCCGTGTCTTTGTTTCTGAGCATAGTTACTTTATGTGCCACAAGAGGGTGCTGCGTGATAAAAACTCCCATTTTTGGCTCCTTTACGGTTTAATATTTTTTCGCTGCGATACCCGGTTCAAAATACCGTCAGACCGATAATCGCGAATGAACTGTCCGCCTCGTTCTTGCGCGTCGGCTTGTTCATATAAGGTTTTTAGCAGTGTTTATCAAACATTTCGATTCTTCGCAAGTGTCTTTCGTCGTTCGAAAATTCGGTATTCAAGAACGCCTCGACTATTTCACAAGCAAGACCCGGACCTATTACCCGTCCGCCAAGAGCAAGCACATTTGCATTGTTATGCTGCCTTGTAGCCTTTGCCGAAAAAACATCGGAGCAAAGAGCGGCGCGGATACCTTTATGCCGGTTTGCTGCTATAGAGATACCGATTCCCGTTCCGCAAATCAAAATGCCTTTGTCGTATTCGCCGGACAGGATTTTCTCGGCGACAGTATCGGCATACTTCGGATAATCGACGCTTTTTTCGTCATAGCACCCGAAGTCGGTGTATTCGATTTTTTTCTCGTTCATATATAACATGACCTGTTGCTTGAGGGCAAAACCTCCGTGGTCGCAAGCTAAAGCGATCATTGTATTCTCCGTTTCGGTAGTAATTTTTATATCGAGCTTAGGTGTTGAAAAATGGTTTTCACTCTGAGGTTAATGCGAGAAGGTTGAGCATTTTTTCGAAGTCTCTTCCGAAGCATTTTTTGATGTCTTCCGCGCATTTTTTATAGGTATACAGGTCGCTGCCGTAAGGGTCGGAGATATCTGTATCCTGTCTGCCGCATATCTCGTTGATAGTCAGAACCTTCCTAGAATGCGAGGCATAAACGCTTTGAAGGTATTTTTTCTGCGAAACGGTCATAGTAACAACCAAATCGGCGGACTCGATGTCAGATTGCTTCAATTGCCTGGATATATGTTCTTTTATCGACAGGTTCATTCCGGACATTGCCTGCAACGCGTTCTCGCTGGCTCTGGAAGGCATGGAAACGGAAATTCCTCTTGAAAAAAACGTCAACCCGGGTGTGTGTTTATAAACCTCGGCGGCTATTGCCGCTGCCATCGGACTTCTGCATGTGTTTCCGGTACATACGAACAGTACTTTCGGCAAAGTAATCGTACCCTTCTAAATTATGATGTCATTTACATTCAACTATTCTGTATCCCGCAGCTTTGCTGAGTCTGTTCATAATCGCAAGTTCTATACCTTCGGAGCCGAACGTTTCGGAGTAAATCATATCGACTCCCGTTTCGTCAAACCTGCGAAGCGTATCATATAAATTTGCCGCGACCGAAGCGGGGTCCAGCCTGCTTCCCGCAGAAATAACAATGCCGCAATTATACTCGCGTTCGGATTCTCTTGTCGATAGTACGCCGACTCGTTTTCCGACTGAAGCTGCTATGCGCTTGTTTATTTCTGAGACAACCTTGCTATGATTTCCGCAGAAAAGCGTCATTTCGGCTTTGGGTGCATAGTGTCTGTATTTTTGGCCGGGTGATTTCGGTTTAAAATCATCATCGGGCTTAAGCTTGATATACTTGTCCGCCTTGATTTCAGGCAAAACCGCTCTGAGCATTTCAAACGTAACGGAACCGGGTCTCAAAAGCGTTATATCATCGCTGCAATCGACTATCGTTGACTCGATGCCGCAAACGCTTTGTTCGCCGTCGATTATCATATCAACTTTTCCGTCAAAGTCCAAAAGTGCGTGTTTCGCGTCTGTTGAGCTGGGTTTCCCAGAGATGTTTGCAGATGGCGCGGCAACAGGGCAGCCGCATGCCTCGATAAACAGCCGTGCCGCTTTGCTTTGCGGAAGCCTCAAGGCTACGGTATTCAGACCGCCGGTGGTCAAAAAAGGCACATTCGCGCTTTTTTCAAGTATAACCGTCAAAGGCCCCGGCCAAAAGCTGTCAGTCAGTTTTTTTGCGCCTTCGGGTATATTTGCGGCAAGATAGTTCAAGTCGTCCGTTTTTGAGACATGAACTATGAGCGGATTGTCTGAAGGTCTGCCTTTTGCCTCATATATCTTTTTTACGGCGCTTTCGTTAAAAGCGTCCGCGCCTATGCCGTAAACCGTTTCTGTCGGGAAGATTACAATGCCGCCGCTTTTAATTATTTCAGCGGCCTTTCTGAATACGGGCATTGAATTTTCAGGGTTTAGGGCATCAACCTTTTCGTACAGTGTTAACATCTAAGCTCCACAGCATTTCTTGTATTTTTTACCGCTGCCGCAAGGACAGGGGTCGTTTCTGCCGACTTTGTCCTCAACTCTTTCAAAGGTTTTGCCCTTTGTCATATTAAACATGATTTTGTCTCTGATCTCTTGGTCAAGTATGTTGTCCCATTGCGGCAGTGTATACAGATGTTCCGCTTTGTATTCGATCATTCTTTTATAAAGCAGCTCAAAGTTAATTTCAAGCGTGTATTCCGAATCCTCGGTGCAGTCCTCCGGCTTGATTTCATTGTTCAGCGAGTCCGATATCCCTGTTACGAAGCCGCAAACATAGAATACCGGTATGTCGTACTGCTCGGCGAGACCCTTTACGGTAAAGCTGAATTCTTCGATTTTGTTGTTCAAAATGTGCTCATAGATCTGTTGTTCTTTGGGCAAGTATAATTTCCAAAGTTTGGAATTTGTCTGTCCCTGCGCGTTATAAGCCTGTCTTGCCCATTGTTCGTATAAAGACATTTCTCTTCTCCTTTAAAAATGCAGTGTGAAGTAAGCGCCGAACAAGCCGTTGGCCAAACCGCCGGGTTACGCGGAAAAAATATTCCGGTTTCCGGCAAGCAGCGCTCACAAAAAAATTATGCGATATAATATTACACTATAAAAGAGAATTGTGCTATAATTTTATGCAAAATATTAAGAAAAAAGGATATGTATATGATTAGACTCGACAAATACCTATCGGATTTGGGTATAGGAACAAGAAAAGAAGTGAAACAGTTTATAAAAAACGGGTATGTGACTGTAAAAGGCATAGAAAGCCCCGAGAATGATATGAAAATAGACGAAAATACCGCAGAGGTTTATTTTGACGGCGAAAAACTGGCGTACAAATCGTCGGTCTATCTGTTAATGAATAAACCGGCAGGCGTCGTGAGCGCAACCTATGACGATACCGAGAAAACCGTAATAGATGTACTCCCCGACGAATACAAATATTCTGGGCTTTTTCCGGTCGGCAGGCTTGACAAGGATACGGTCGGGCTCCTGCTTTTGACAAATGACGGTGCGTTTTCGCACAGGCTGACTTCGCCGAAAAAAGATATAATAAAAACGTATTATGCCGTTGTTACCGGAGAATTAACCGACAGTGATAAAAAAAACTTTCAGAAAGGCATCGTCATTGACGGAGGCGAAGTATGCAAGCCGGCTGAGCTGTATGAGCTTTGCGAGTACGCTGCAAAAGAGGGAGAAGAGTTCGCGAAGCTTTGCCGCAAAAACGCGTCCGGTCGGTCGGACTTTGATACCGAGGTCAGCGAAACGATAGTGAGAATCAGTGAAGGGAAATACCATCAGGTGAAAAGAATGTTTGAGGCTGTCGGGAAAAGCGTTGTTTACCTGAAAAGGGTAAGTATAGGAACTTATAAACTGCCTTATGATTTGGAAGAAGGAGATGTTGTTGAACTCGAACCGTAACACAGAGAAATACCGAGAAACCTATGCAGAGGTTAGGCTCGAAAACATAGCGCACAACATAGGACTCTTGAAAAAAACCGTTGCGCCGGCCGAGATTATAGCCGTACTGAAGGCCGATGCTTACGGTCACGGGGCGGCAAAGGTCTTTGAAACTCTTCTTGGGCAGGGGATAAGACGTTTTGCGGTCGCCAACGTACACGAGGCTCTTGAACTACGCTCTATCGATGAGAATGCCGATATACTTGTTTTCGGAAACATCGCGCCTGACTACATTGAAACCGCTATTGAAAATAAGCTCACATTAACGATTTTTTCCTATGATTTTTGGTTATTGGCAGCCGCAAGATTAAGAGGGCGTAGCGTTAAAGTACACATAAAGGTAAACACAGGTTTCAACCGTTTGGGCTTTGATTATTCCTGTCAGTCCGTACGGGAAATAGCCGAGATTTGCGGCAGCACGGGAGTTACGGCTGAAGGAATATATACACATTTTGCTCTTTACGATTACGAATCGGATACGGAGCAGTTTAAGCTTTTCAATAAATTTACCGGTGACTTGTCGGCTATCGGCGTCAATTTTCCGCTGAGGCATATCGCGGATTCAATCGCCGCAGTGCAATATGACTGGGCAAGGCTTGATGCCGTAAGGCTTGGCGCGGTTATGTACGGACTTAAAGCAAACAGTTACGACGGATATGACAGACTTAGCCTCAAGGGTTCGCTTAGACTGTATTCCTCGGTGGTACAGGTCAGAAACATCAAGGCCGGCTCTGCGGTATCGTACGGCAAGAGTTTCGTTGCGGGCAAAGACATGAAAATCGCGGTTGTCGCGATAGGCTACGGAGACGGTTATATCAGGGTACTGAGTAACAAGGGCTGCGTTGTTATTAACGGCAAAGTTTGCCCGATAATCGGATTGATCTGTATGGACAGCATGATTGCGGACATTACAGGGGTCGAAGTGGATATAAACGACAGGGCTCTTATACTGGAAACCGACGCTGATTCTCCTGTTTCGGCCGCTAAACTCGCTTTGTATGCAGGCACAAACAAAAATGAGATAATATCCTCTTTGACCGGAAGAGTAAAAAGGGTTTACGCAGAATGAAATCACAATTATGGTATGTTGAAAAATCGCCTTGCGGCTCTCCATTGAAAATGGAAAAGCACCATTTTTCAATGGAGAGCGTCGCTCGCTCAACTCACTAAAGTGGGTTTCGTGCGCAATTTTCAACACTTCCAATTAAGGAGAACGCCATGGACTTAAACTATATAATATCTAAAGCTGACGAGCTGTTTGATGAGGCTGTCGAGACAAGGAGACATTTTCATATGTATCCCGAGGTCGGGAACAAAGAGTTCGTAACTCAAAAGTATATTGCGGATTTTCTGGAAAAGCAAGGCATCGAATACAAGAAAATTGCCGGGACGGGCTTGGTCGCGACAGTAACGGGAAAAAATCCGGGACGCGTCATTGCGCTGAGGAGCGATATGGACGCTTTGCCGATGCATGAAGGAGGAAGTTGTGCCTATCGCTCCAAAAACGACGGTGTAATGCATGCATGCGGGCACGACGGTCACACGGCGATCAACATGTACGCGGCTAAATTTTTCAGCGACAACAGACAGAGCTTTGACGGGACAATAAAGTTCTTTTTTCAGCCGGCCGAGGAGAACATCGGCGGAGCGGTCAGAATGATAAAAGAGGGCTGCATGGAAAATCCAAAGGTTGAGCATGTCCTCGGTATACATCTAATGCCGTACATCCCGTATAATCAGGTCGAGGTGAAAGACGGGCCGTTAAACGCAGCCGTAGACACCGCAAGAATAACGTTTAAGGGCAAAGGGGGTCACGGAGCATATCCGGATACGACAGTTGATACCATAGTGATGGCGGGGCAGTTTATCACGGCTGCCCAGACGATAGTTTCAAGAAATGTGTCGCCTTTGAATTCCGCTGTGTTTACTATCGGTAAAATATCGGGCGGCGACGTTCAAAATATTATCACTGACACCGTAAAACTCGACTGCACAATCCGTTCTTCAAACCCCAAGGTAAGAGAGCTGATGTTTAAACGTGTCAGAGAGGTTGCACAAGGGATAGCTGCTGCGATGGGCGGGAAAGCCGAGGTCGATATAGAGGAAGGATATATCGCTCTTTTATCGGACAAAAACGTTATGGACGTTGTGCGCGAGGCAGCGACAGAGTATCTCGGCAGCGAAAACGTGATAGAAAAAGAGTTTATGAGCATGGGCGGGGAAGATTTTTCGTTTTTCTGCGAAGTCGTTCCGTCGGCGTTCTACAGTGTCGGCTGCCGTGTAGACGGCAGAGACGAGTACAGCCTCCATGCCAGGGATTTCGATTTAGATGAAAGATGTTTAAAAACAGGCATGGTTGTCGAGATTTATACGGCATTGAAATTACTGTCGATGCCGGCAAGTAAATAAAGCTGTATTTGGTTGCATTGGCGAATAATCTAAAAGAATGAAACGGCAGAAAGACAGGTGAAGTAAAACCTTGTCTTTCTGTCGTTTTTTTTATATCAAATGAAATATAAATCAAGCTTGTATTCCCGCAAAATCACGCATAGGTGTAAGTGCATCACACAAACGGCGCTAACCCGTGACTCTACAATAACATTGGTTGAGCAAATGGCATTCAGGCTTTTCACTGAATCGGAAAGTTCGGATTTTGCGGCTGTTTTAGAGAATCCGATAATTTTCTACAAACTTTTGAGTTTGGTGGGCACTTATTATGTGTATCTTTGCGGATGCTTCTCTTACAAGGCTTCCGCAGGAGCCGCAAAGCCCTGAAAACATTGACAATACGAAGATTCGGAGGTACAATAATTGTGCAATTATTATACAAAGGAGGAATAAAGGTGAGTTCAAACAAAAAAGTTCTCGGTAAGCTTTCCCTGTTAATGGCTATCGTTATGATATTCGGACAGGTCGGCATTACCGGAGTCTTTGCCGCACAAAACCCGAATGTCGGCAAAGTTGTAATATCTGAAATTTACGGAGGCGGAGGGAACTCCGGGGCCGTATTGACGAACGATTATATTCAGCTCTATAACCCCACAAACCAAGATGTGGATTTGAGCGGAATGAGCGTCGTCTATTTTTCTTCAGCGGGAATATCTTCCGCAGGTTCAACATCATTAGGCAGTAACATTATCAAGGCTCATGATTATTTTCTTATCAAAGAAGCGGCCGGAACCGGCGGGACATCAGATTTCGAAGCCGATGTAACCGGTACGATCGCCATGAGCGGAACGGCAGGCAAAGTAGCGCTTATTTCAGGCACTTCGCTTACGGTCGCCTCGGGAGCGCTTAACCTCGACAATTATCCTTCGGTTATCGATTTTGTAGGATACGGTTCGGCGGCGGCAACTTATCTCGGAACGGGGCCGACTCCCAATCTAACAAACACGACCAGGGCGACAAGAGTGGCGTACGATAACAATAACGCAACAGATTTCGTATCGGAAGCCGCTACCACGGTTCCCAAAAAGTCGGGAAGTTATGTGCCTCCCGTTGATACGGTTTCAGTCAGCGGACTTGAGGACCAAGTATATGATTTGACACAGGGTCAGGCTACGGCGGCTGTTAACGTAACCGCGACTGTCGCGCCCTCAACCGCCGAACTCACGTTTACGGTAAACGGTTCTCCTTATACGGGCTATGAGTTTGTAAACGGAATGTTTTCGTATTCCGCAAATCTTGCAGCCGGTACATACATACTATCGCTGACCGCGGTCAACGGTACGGCAAGCGAAACAAAGACCTGTGTTGTTACAGTTAATCCTTATATTCCGGCAGGCAACCCGTATATCGGCAAGATTGTTATCTCCGAAGTTTACGGCGGCGGCGGAAACTCCGGTGCGACGCTTAAAAACGACTATATTCAGCTTTTTAACACAAGCGACTCTGAAATTAGTCTTGCCGGCTGGAGCCTTGTGTATTACTCGGCGGCAGGATTGACTTCGGGCAACTTACACACGCTTAGCGAGTCCGCAAAGATTAAACCCCACGATTACTTCCTGCTCAGAGAAGCAAGCGGAAGCGGCGGAACAGTTGATATCGAATATGACGAAGCCGGAAATATCAATCTTTCCGGAACCGCAGGCAAGCTCGCTCTTGTTTCTTCCGGAGGCGCACTTACGCTTGTCAACGGTTCTATAGAACTTTCGTACTATCCTACATTGGTTGACTTTGTCGGTTTCGGAACCACGGCTTCAACCTATCTTCAAGCGGCTGCTCCGGCTCCGTCAAACACAAACGCTATAAACAGAGTCGGATATGCTTTTAACAACTCTTCCGACTACATTGTCGTTAATGCAAACGTTCAACCCAAGAAATCCGGAGACGGAACCGCACCCGCAGACACAGTCTCGATTACGGACATTGTGCCGGCTGACGGAACGGCTTATGAGCTTTTGCAGGGGCAGACCGTTAAAGACAGCGTAGCGGTCTCCGCTAAAGTAAGCGAAACTGCGGCAGCACTTACTTTTAAAGTAAACGGAGCCGAAAAAACAGATTTTACTTTCTCGGGCGGAGTATTCGGCTATACGCTCACTAATCTTACTCCGGGCACATATACGCTTTATCTCAAGGCAGTTAAAGGATCGGCTTCCGACGAAAAAACATGGAGCTTCACCGTTAACGCCTATGTTCCTCCGACAGAACCCAAGGGTATATACATCAGCCAGATTCATGCCGGCGGAGGAAACACAAAATCAAAGTTTATAGAGCTTTACAATGATACAGACACCGCACAAAGCCTTAACGGCTGGTCGATTCAGTATGCGGCCGCGACATCTGTCGGCAATTTCAGCGCGTACAATATCAGCGGAACAATACCGGCCCACGGATATTTCCTTGTCAGATGCTCCGATGTCACAAGCGGAGCAGATGTAAGTCTTCCGTCTTGGAACGAGGCTTATCCCGGCATCAGTCCGGACTACTCGATCAACCTTAATTTCAGTGCGTCAAGAGGAAAGCTGGCACTTGTAAAGACAACGGCATCAATCGGATCATCCGCTCCCGCTTCAGGGACTCACTCATTTCCCGCATCCTTGCTCGCCAACCCCAATCTTGCCGATATACTTGGCTACGGACAACCTTATGACGGGGACAACTCGGCGACCAACCACGCTTGGAAGGGCGCGACACCCGCTCCCGTGCCGAGAGGAAGCTCAATAATCAGAGTTGCCGTACTTCCCGATAACGGCGACGAATATGTATTTTCTTATCCGTTCCCGCGCAACTCGTCGTTCAACCCCGTTACCGATACAACTCCTCCGACGGTTACGATAAGCGTACCGGAGAAAGATCCTCTCAACAACGGAGACACCATAACTATCGAAGCAAGAAGCCTGCACGGAATCGACGCGGCTTCGGCAGTTATAAAAGTTGACGGAACAACTGTAAGCCCGGCTGAAGTCAGTGTGACCGAGATTATTTCGGGACTCAGTTTTGTTTACGCTCTTCCGATCACTCTTGCACCGGGAGCGCATGCGCTTACATTCTCGGTTAAAAACAACAGAGGAATCGAAGGCTCGGGCAGCGCAAACTTTAATTTCGGCGAAAGACCGGTTATAACGATTATTTCCCCGGAAAACGGAACTGTATTTATCAAGGAAGACGGAGTTATCCCCGTTGTTTCCGCTAAAATAACTACAGTTTCCGACCCGGTTAATACAGCATTGACAGCGCTTACGATAAACTCCGTTCCCGTTGCCTTTACATATGATTCCGAGACGGGAATCGTTTCTTATACCGCGGAACAACAGTACAATACAGGCGTTTATACTATTTCGCTTTCCGTTACAAACCAATCGGGCATTACAAGCACTAGAGACTGGAAGTTCACTATGGACTCTAATGCTCCTAAGAACTATAAACAGTACAGAGGCCAGCTACATTCCCACACATCGCTTTCGGACGGCGCGGGCAATATAGATACGGCTTATGATTACGCAAGAGATGTGGCCGGTCTTGATTTCTTCGCTGTAACCGATCACTCCAATTCCTACGATAACTCAACGGCTTCTTTGAGAATCACCGACTGGACTCAGTCAACCAGTACAAAATGGAAGCTCGCGAAATCAACTGCCGAGGATTTCAACAACACTGTTGCGGAGGGCGGCCCAAATGACGGCAATACGTTTATTACGGTACCCGGCTTTGAAATGACTTGGTCGGGCGGCCCCGGACACATCAACACGTTTGCTACGGATTGGTTCGGCTCGCGCTCAGATGCTTCTTTAACTCTTCCCAAGTATTATGAAAGACTTAAAGAGGATCCGGAGTCAATCAGTCAGCTTAACCACCCCGGAACAACGTTCGGTACATTTGACGATTTTGACTATTATGACACGACTATCGATCAGTATGTCACAATGATAGAAGTCGGCAACGGCGAAGGCGCGATTCATTCGAGCGCTTACTTCCCGAGTTTTAATTACTATACGAGAGCCCTCGATAAGGGCTGGCACCTTGCTCCCACTATCAATCAGGACAACCATCAGGGCAAATGGGGAACGGCTAACGACGGAAGAGACGTTGTTCTTGTCGAGAACCTAACGAGAGACGAAGTTCTGGATGCTCTCAGGCAGATGAGAATGTATGCGACGGAAGACAAGAACATGACCGTTAACTACACGGTTAACGGAAAACCGATGGGTTCTACTCTTTCCAACAACACTCAGGCTCTTAACTTCTTTGTATCGGTTTCCGATCCCGATTCCAAAGATAAGATTGAAAAGATAGAGATTATTACAAACGGCGGAAAAGTCGCCTGGTCAGTAAACGTTAACGCTTCCTCATGGGAAGGCAGCTTCTCGCTTCCGCTTGAGATGGGATATTACTACGTGCTTGTTACACAGGCAGACAACGATCTGGCGGCAACCGCTCCGGTTTGGTACGGGGAAACAAGCCAAGCCGGTATTAATAATCTTACGGTAAACGATTCGCTCGTGTTTACCGGCAACAACGCTGAAATCACCGCCAAGCTTTACAATATATCGTCTTCGACGGTTACAAACGCGAAAATAACATTTTATCTTAACGGTATCGCTCCCGAAAACGCGCTGTATACCGAGACCATCGCCGAACTTGCTCCCACAGCGGGAACAAACGCTCCGACGGTTGTTTACAACTACCTTGCTTCTCAAAAGGGCGACTATGTAATCTACGCCGAAATGGAAGCTTCGGTAAGCGGAAAGACATACAAGACGATTCAAAGCGTGGCATTTACTGTCAGAGACAGGGATTCTCTCCAAACGTTCCTTATCGACAACTCTCACTATAATTACTATGTGAGCGGTGAATATGCGAATAATCACGGTACGTTCAAGCAAATTCTCAAAGACAGAATGATAATACCCGAAGAAACATTAAAGAATGTAAATAACCTCACTCTGGAATTAACTGCCGGAACGGGCTATATAACCGATGAGGTTCTTAGCGGCGTAACAACGCTTGTTCTTGCTCCTCCCGCCGTGCAGGCAAGAAGCGGAGCGGGGCACAACGGCAACGCCGTTCCGTTTACGTATACGGATGCCGAGGTAGCGGCAATCGCAAGGTTTGTTGCGGCAGGCGGCAACCTGATTCTTACTTCGAGAGCGGACTTCAACGACAACAAATCGGGCAGCGGGATACATAACGCGGCCAATCAGAATAAGATACTTGAGGCAATAGGCGCGAACTTAAGAGTTATGGACGACGAAGTTATTCAAAACACCGTTTTGGGTACTCCGGGTAATTTGACGGTTCCTGCGACGGGCATGTACAGAATAACATTCTATAACTACAACGAATCGACGAAATTCGGTCTTAATCCTGTTGACCCTTCGAAGAATTTCTCGTTTTACAGCGGCTCATCCGTAGGCATTAAAGAAGGCGGAAGCGATGAAAACGTCGACTGGCTGATATGCGGCGCGAACACATCGCCTGAAGGTTGGGTATACGATCCTGTCAACTGGAAAAACGGAACACCGGGCAACGAAGCAACGACATCGCTCGACAGCGATCTCGACGGTTCGCCTTCGGCAGCTTATATCGATAGCGCAAAGGGCACAAATCTTAAGGCTATGGGCGCGGAAGTTCTGCCGAACGGCTCTAAGATAGTCGTTGCCGGAACAACGTTTTTCTCAGACTTTGAGGTTAAGGGAGGAGACAATGTAACAGGCGCTCAGATGCTTCTCGAAAAGATTGTTGACTGGATGGCGGCTCCGAACACCGTAACAGCTATCGCTGACGTGAGAGAGCAGGCTCAAAACCCTGAAAACATGGGTAAAAAAGTTGTTATTGAAGGCGTTGTCGTAAGCGAATCGCAACAGTATTCTATAGCAAACGGAAGACAGAACGGCTTCTTCGACTGTATCTATGTATCCGACGGAACGGCTACAATCAACGTGTTCAACATTGGAGACGGACAGTATAAGCTGGGTCAAAAAGTTCGTATCACAGGAGCTATACACGAATACCTCGGAGACATTGAAGTCATTGCGGACAAAGACTGGGTTGTACCCGTTACCAAGCTTACAGATTCGGCACTTCCTGTTCCCGAGGCAAAACAGGTTACAACAGCAGAAAGCATGACGAGTGACAACGGCGGAACATTTATGGAGGTTACCGGCGTTGTAACATCGATTAACTCCAACGGCTGGTTCTTTGTTAACGATGGATCCGGCGAGTCCAGAATATTCCTGGACGGTTATATCACCGACAGTACCGGAAACAACCCGGGAATTTGGAACGAAGGTGTTACGGTAGGCGCGACGGTAAGTGCAAAGGGCTTTGGTTCAACAAATCCCGAGGGTGCAAGACTTCGCGTGAGAAATACTGACGAAATCGTTGTTGTTCCCGTTGCCGATCCGGAGCTTATCGCGGTTGACGCGGTTAACGGCAGCGTAACTGCAACTCTTGATGTTGTTCCGGATACTATTCCCGAGCAGTCGGAGTTTATCGTTACATACAACATTAACGGCGGAACCGAAACTGTTCTCCCGTACGGTTCTTATGAATTTAACGAAGCAACGGCGACATTTGCGTTCGTTCCGTTCAGCCCTTCAACCGTTGTACAGGTGATAACCGTTTCTGTAACTTACAGCGGAGTAACTCTTAGGTCTTCGTTCACGATTGATGCCTATGCGGATATCACCGGAATAAGCATCAATAAAACCGGTATTGTCAACCTGAAAAGAGGGGCGGTATTGCAGCCGGTACTGACAATAACGTTTGCTAATGGGGTTTCCTGCCCGGTAACGGTTGTTTGGACATCTTCGAACCCGAATATAGCTTATATTGACAGTGAAGGAGTAATAACCGCAAAATCCGCGGGTACTGTTGTGATTTCGGTTAAAGTTAGCTCTGCTTTCGGAACGGTCAAGACAGCATCGTTCACATTGAAGGTAACGAACTGATAATTCGGCGCAATTAAAGATTAAGGCGAACTGCCGCCACACTTGTGCGGCGGCAGTTTTTAAAAAGGGGTGTATCATGAATTACTGCATGAAATACAGTTCCCCTCTCGGGGTTTACACGGTTACGGCTGACGCGGAAAATATAACAGGCATTTGGCTGGAAGGTCAGAAATATTTCCCAAAGAGCATTGATAAGTATATTCCTGACGATAAACAGGCAGTTTTCAAGATAGTCTCGGCATGGCTGGACCGCTATTTTAGCGGTGAAAACCCCGGTAATATACCGCCCGTTTTACCGGAGGGAACGGTTTTTCAAAAAAAGGTGTGGAGGCACTTGCTCGGCATACCGTACGGAGAGACCGCGACTTACGGAGCTATAGCGAAAAAAATCGCGGCTGAAGACAGCAGCGCAAAAACATCTGCCAGAGCTGTCGGAAGTGCTGTCGGGCGCAATCCTGTTTCGCTGCTGATACCCTGTCACAGGGTTGTCGGAGCAAACGGAAGCATGACAGGTTATGCCGGGGGTATCGATGTTAAGATAAGCCTTTTGGCATTGGAAAAGAACGAAAGATAAGCAAAACAAAAGCAAAATAAAAATTTGCAAATTCGCTTGACTTATTCGCTATGAGAATGTAATATGTTATAGATGTTCTGCCGAAGACAGCAGGTGCCTTGCGCGTAAGAGTTTTACCGCCTGCCTAGGAGATACGTGTTGAATTATGCGTCCTCTCTGTCTTTGCGGAGAGGATTTTAATTTTTAAGGAGGTGTAATCGTGCCCAAAGTAGAGCAAAAACAAGTGGTTGTGCAGGAGATAGCGGCTAAGCTTATAGACGCTAAATCCATGGTACTTGTTAACTCCAGAGGTCTTACTGTCGAACAGGATACAGCATTAAGAAAGAAGCTCAGAGAAGCGGGCGTTGACTATAAGGTTTACAAGAATACGATGGTCAACTTTGCGATAAAAGATACACAGTTCGAGGGTTTGGCAAAGTATCTTGAAGGTCCTACAGCTGTCGCTATCAGCTATGACGATGCTGTAACCGCAGCCAAACTTATTTCTAAAGAGCTTAAGGCTATGCCCAAGCTTGAGTTTAAGGCCGGGATTATCGACGGAGTTTCTTATGACGCAAAGGGTGTTGAGCAAATAGCATCTATACCTTCAGAGCCGGAGCTTTTGTCAAGACTTCTCGGATCTTTCAAGTCCCCTATGGCAACATTCGCAAGACTTGCGAAGGCTATTGCCGAAAAAGATGCGGCTCCCGAGTCCGCAGCAGAATAGTATAAATTAAATTACGGAGGAAATCATAATGGCAAAGTTAACTATTGAAGAGATTTTAACCGCTATAGGCGAGTTAACCGTTTTGGAGCTTAACGATTTGGTAAAACAAGCTGAGGAGAAGTTCGGAGTATCCGCAGCAGCAGGCGTAGTTGTATCGGCAGGCGGTGCAGCGGCAGGCGGCGCGGCAGCTGAAGAAGAAAAGACAGAGTTCAACGTTGAACTTACAGATGTCGGCGCAGAAAAAATTAAGGTTATCAAGGTTGTCAGAGAAATCACCGGCCTTGGACTTAAAGAAGCTAAAGAGCTTGTTGACACAGCTCCTAAGCCGCTTAAAGAAGGCGCAAGCAAAGAAGAAGCTGCTTCTATCAAAGCTAAACTCGAAGAAGTCGGCGCAAAAGTTACAGTTAAATAGTTTAACGGGGGGCGCTTCACATGTTGAAGCGCTCCTATTTATTTCGGAGCGTATATGAGTGTAAAAAATAAACCGATAGTTTTTGGGTACAGGTTTGTCATCGCAGTATGCTGCCTGCTCGGTATAGGGCTGTCTTTGTTCGGACAGGGCGGGTACAGAGCCTTGCCGCTGAACTTTTTTTCTCTGCAAAGCACGATATTTGCGGGGTTTTATTATTTGGCAGATATCGTTTATATGTACGGTGTAGGTATAAAAAACGGCGCGAGGATGAACGCGGATTTTTTGCCGAGGGTAAAAGGCTCGGTAATCACAGCAACCTCGCTATCCGGACTTGTTTATAATCTGTTTGTTGCCGTAGATATTAATCGTTTGTTTGCTGATTATATTCCGCATGAGGGAAGCGTAATAATCCATTCGGTTATTCCGCTCCTCGTGCTGGCAGATTGGATATTATTCACAAATAAAGGAAACTTTAAACGCTTTGATCCGTTTGTTTGGCTGGTTTTTCCTCTGTATTATTTTATTTATGCGACTGTCAGGGCGCTGTTTGAACCGAAACTTTTTCCGGGCTCTAGATATCCGTATCCGTTTTTGGATTCCGACAGAATCGGGTGGGGCGGGGCTTTGACGTACGCGGTTGTAATAATGCTTTGCATTTTGATACTCGGATATGTAATGATTTTTGCCGATTATATTATAATGAAGCTGTCGCTGCGCCGTAAAGGTAGGAAGTGACGGTAATTATTGCGGAGGCAGTTATGTTTAAGAATATAATTAAACTTATTTTGATAGTCTTTGCAGTTTTTCTGTGCGCTTCATGCGGCACAGTTTACAAAAAGCAGCAGGCGGAATTTTCAAACGTGTTTAATACGAATGTGAGCCTGATCGGATACACAGCATCAGAAGATGAGTTTTCGCGCTATGCCGGCGTTTTTTTTAACAGGCTTGAAAAGCTTGACAGGCTTTTCAGCATGGATGTCGAGTATCCGGGAGAGAACAACATATGGACCGTTAACCAAAAAGCGGGGTCAGAGCCTGTATATGTTGACGGTGATATCATCTCATTGCTTTTAAACGCTCAAAAAGCGTATTCCGAGTCAGGAGGCGCACTGAACGTTGCGAACGGGGCGGTAAGCTCGATTTGGCGTGATTATTTAAAGCAAGCCGATAAAGACTCCGAAAAAACAGATTATCCTCCTGATGAGCTGCTCAGAAGTGCGAATGAACATACAGATATAAACAAGCTGATAATTAACGAAGAAGAAGGAAGCGTTTTCTTGGCGGAGCAGGGCATGTCTCTGGACATCGGCTCGTTTGCGGCGGGATTTGCCGCGAAGCTTGCTGCCGATGAACTGAAGGAAATGGGTTTTAACTCGTTTGTTATAAGTGTCGGCAACAATACGGTATCTTCGGGCAGACCGCTAAAAGGCAAGCACGATTTTTGGGGCGTAAATATCAAGACACCGAGTGCGGGGCAAGGCGGAAGATTAATTGACACAGTAAACACAAACGACGCGCTCGTTATAACAACCGGTGTTTTTGAAGGCTACGCTGCGGCGGACAAGCCTTACTGTGATATTATTGACATAGAGACTCTTAAACCTGTCGAAAAATATCTGAGCGTTACCGTTATCTCTGACGACATGCTTGATAACGTTTTCCTCTCTTCCGCTCTTTTTATGCTTCCTATCGATAAAGGCAAGGAGCTGGCTGAAAAATACGGAGCGGGAGTGTTATGGGTACTAAAGGACGGTAATGCCGTTATTAACGAAGCATACAATATGTATTCAAAAACTTTTACTGAGGCTGCCGGCAGCGCAACAAACTCTGAACCGTAGTACAACCTTTAGTCAGTTGAAAACTTTCCCTGTCGAATTACACTATTAAACCTGCGGCATATAATGATTTAAGAACAAAATATATACCGGAGGTTGCCATGTTTTTTCACAGAGAGGAATACGATGTTAGGTCTATGAACCCGGAGCAGTTGCTGGTTGAGTACTTTGCATTGCGAAACGCTGTATCCGGCATTAACAATAAGTCATACAGGAAAACCGAACTTAGTCAAGTGAAAGATACTTCTTTCAAGACACTAGTAACCGAAGACGACCTGGAATATTCCTTTATATCGGGTAATCTTCCGGCTCCATTGGCCGGAACCGAGCTGAGAACGAATGATTTTTTTGAAGATAAGGCATTCGAAGCGGTTTCCTTACAGGCCGAATGGCCAAAGAAAAATATAAGCGATAATGAAATATTGCTTATGAAACGGCTATACAACGAATTGAGCAGAAGGCTGTTACCTTATGTCGATGAAGTGTTGAATGTCTATGACATAAGCGTCAGCCCTCTTTACGAAGAGAATTTAGACAGGGAGACGCTCGCGCAGATTGTTGACCAAATCATTGATTCCGCCAAGAAGGATATACCTGAAATCAACAGTTTGCAAAGCAAATCCGACGAGGCATCAGGGGTTGTACGCGCTCTTGTCGAAGCGTTGGCGCTAAATGACATATTTGCGATACGCAGACCGAACAGGAGAAGGTCAAAGTTCATCGTATAGCACGTCCTCCTATATTTTTCATATTTTCGTCATTTTTCTAAATTACGGAAATATACTTTGATGTAAAGAATTTTAGGAGGTTATAGAGCTTGGGTAATAATATGATGATGCTGATGATGCTGATGATGATGCAAGGCGGCGGAATGATGAACGACAATTTGATGATGCTCTTTCTTATGATGAGTATGATGAACGGCGGCTGGGGAGCGGAACCAAAATAGGAATGGTGAGTAAAAAAGTAATAAAGAAAGTAATAAAGAAAGAAATAAAGAAAGAAATAAAGAAAGAAATGCAAAAAACAAAGAAAGAAAAGAAAAAAGGAATAAATAAACCGAAAAAAACCTCCTTTATCCGCCGGGATAAAGGAGGTTTTTGTTAGATTTAGATAAACACTGATTAAATCACTTTGGACGGGTCCACGGTTGATTTAACCCGCGCATCTTCATCCGCAATGGCCGTTATACGACCTTTGTGCGGATCGGGATGCTTGCGGGCGCAACCGTTCAATTAAATCGGCACTTATTTAGATATATTCGGCAGTAATGCAGACTCTGGAAAATCAGCACCTGACCATATTTCGGCCGGAGGCCTTGCTTTCGTAGAGTTTTTTGTCGGCTGCGGCTATCAGTCTTTCGGGAGTGTCGTTCGTGTCAATATTGCTTTCGGCGACACCGATGCTGATTGTGGCTGTCATTTCGACACCGTTGTACAAAAATACGCTTTTTTCTATACGGCATCTTATTTTTTCACAAATGTCACAACACATTTTTATCGGCATACCGGGAAAGCAAAGCAAGAACTCTTCGCCGCCGTATCTGGCCGCAAAATCAGAGTTTCTCCGGATAAAAGATTTCAATATCTCGGAAATTTTTTCGAGCATATAATCCCCTGCGGGATGGCCATAGTTATCGTTAACCGACTTAAAATGGTCGATATCGATAAGCGCAATCGAAATCGGCTGCTTCAGCTGCCTGCTGCTTCTTAGAATTCCGGGGAGTTTTTCATCTGCATAGCGTCTGTTCATCAGATTCGTCAGCTCATCGGTCGTGGCGAGTTTGTTAAGCTTGTCGATAATGCTTAAAACATCGTTAGAACCGTTTCCTTCGTTGTCGTCCAGGCTCATTGTGTTTGTTATATTTTTTGAAAGTTCGGCTACAAAAGTTTCGCCTTTGTTGTTAAAGGGTACCGAAAAAACTAAGTATACAGAACCTGCCATATATTCGAGCCTTACCGTTTGTTCATTCGTATACAGCGAACGCATGGGAACGCAGACTTTGCAACGGTCATCACGCTTTGTCAACCGGCTGCAAATCTCTTCTGTTTTGACCAGCTGACTGTCTCTGATTTCGCAAACTGCACCGGTTTTAGCTTCAATAATTCTGATCGTATCAAAAATATTGGAATATACCCCGGAGTCAAACAGTATATCGCGTATTCCGTTAACGTTAAACTCCAAAATATCAGCCCCATAGCATAAATCTCATTTTTGATGCATTTCGTTGCCGAAGTAGTATAGTCGGATAGTGTGATGCCTACCGCGTTTTTGATACAGTTGCGGCGGGTTTATGTCTTGTCGGCTGCACTTTTGAATATTCTACCATAAAGCGACTTATAAAGCAAATATTATCTGACGGTACAAAATATTAATAAAATGCCCCGCAGACGGTTATGCCTGCGGGGTGTCAATTTTGCGCTTGTGTTTAAATATGTCAATTCTTGCGTAGTTTTTTACTTTAATGCTAATTGCTTCCGAATTTTTTGTCAATTCCTGCCTTCACGAGACCCATAAAAATCGGATGCGGTCTGTTTGGTCTGGATTTGAACTCGGGATGGAACTGTACTCCGATAAACCAAGGGTGAACATTCTGCGGCAGTTCAACTGCCTCGGTCAACATACCGTCCGGAGACATGCCCGAGAATATAAGACCGGAGTTAACAAGCTTGTCCGAATAATTGATATTTACTTCGTAACGATGTCTGTGTCTTTCGCTTATCGTATCGCAGGCGTAAAGCTTTTCAAGAAGCGTGCCTTTTTTTATTACGCAGGGGTAAGCACCCAGACGCATAGTACCGCCTTTATTAACAACACCTTTTTGCTCGTATATCAAGTCTATAACAGGGTTTTTATAGTCCGGGTAGAACTCCGAGCTGTGGCAGCTGTCAAGCTTAGCTACATTCTGAGCATATTCGACGACAAGCATTTGCATACCGAGACAGATTCCAAGTAAAGGAACTTTATGCTCTCTCGCAAATCTGATTGCTTTTATCTTGCCCTCTATACCCCTTTCGCCGAACCCGCCGGGAACCAATATCGCGTCGGCATTTTTCAATATGGCGTAAGCGTCTCCTTTTTCGACGGATTCTGCGCTTACCCATTCGATTTCAACGCTGCTGGAATTATGAATCCCGGCATGGTTGAGCGCTTCGATTATCGACAAATAAGCATCGTGAAGTTCAACGTATTTTCCGACAAGCGCAACGGTGATTTTCTTTGTTATGTCTTTTTGCATTTTGACGATTTTCTGCCATTCCGTCAAATCAGGCTGCTTCTTTGGTATAGACAATCTTTCGCAAACAAGTTCGGCGAAATTTTCGTCTTCAAGCAGCAAAGGAACTTCATACAATGAGTCTGCGTCGGTGTTTTGTATAACACATTTTTTCGAAACATTGCAGAAAAGGGCAAGTTTTTCTTTCATATCACGAGACATCTTTTTTTCTGTCCTACACACAAGAATGTCGGGCTGAATGCCGATAGACAGAAGCTGTTTTACGGAGTGCTGTGTCGGTTTCGTTTTCATTTCTCCGCCGAGCGATAAGTAAGGTATAAGCGTTACATGCACATAAAGCACATTTTCTCTGCCGACCTCAATCGAAATTTGCCTTATGGCTTCAAGAAAGGGCAAGCCCTCTATATCTCCGACAGTTCCGCCTATTTCGGTAATAACAATGTCTGAGCCGCTCGAAGTACCGGTCTCGACAATTTTTTCCTTTATCATGTCAGTTATATGAGGAATAACCTGTATCGTTTCGCCGAGGTAGTAGCCCTCGCGTTCTCTGTTCAGAACGGACCAGTAAATTTTTCCTGCCGTAATATTTGAGTGTACGCTGAGGTTTTCATCAACAAATCTTTCATAGTGACCGATATCAAGATCAGTCTCGGCTCCGTCTTCCGTTACAAAAACTTCTCCGTGCTGATAAGGACTCATCGTTCCCGGGTCAATATTAATATAAGGATCAAACTTCTGGTTTGTTACTCTAAGACCTCTCGCCTTAAGAAGCCTTCCGAGTGATGCCGAAGTGATGCCTTTCCCCAATCCGGAAACAACGCCGCCGGTAATAAAAATATACTTTGTTTGCATGTCGCACCTCGTTTTTTTTTAAGCCGGGTATTACGCGGAGTAAGAACCGATTTGTAAGTATTAACTTTTGTCGATTTCTTATCACAAATAATCAGCGTTTACATAATTGATTGCCTTAGCCAATGCGATAATTTTTCGACACCGTTTTTAATAAGCTATTATTATAAACCGGCATTTTTTAATTGTCAAACGGTTGCAAATATTATTTTCATACTGGAAAATTATGCTTTTTAAACTCAATTTTATTGCTTTGTGCGTTTTTTCCCTTTTGAAGCTACTTATTCTTTCATTATATAAAGCATAAACAGAGTCAGAGAAAAAAGGGTTTTACGAAAACGCCAAAAACTTTTAAAAACGCTTGACAAGAGAAAGACTACATGGTAAGATATCATTCGTTGTCAGCCGCGAGCGAAACGCGAAAAGCGA
>JAVBOO010000037.1:0-18060 GCA_031550435.1 Eubacteriales bacterium | reverse complement strand
CGTTAAATTCAAAACCGCTCAAGCTTCGCTTGGACGGATTTGAATTTAACTGACTATATATCAAAATTCTTTTTTTACTCAAGTCTAACTTAGGGCCTGAGTTTTGACACAGTCTCAGGAGTGCGACCCCAATTGAGGATGTCCTCGTCTTCGTTTATGCTCTCGTCGGCGGTTTCTTCCGAGTCTACCTCATAAATGGTGTACTGCTCGTTTGGATCACCGGATGCACCGATAGGGCGGATAGGTGCAGGAAACATGAGTTTTCTGAAGCCATTTGCACGAAGACGTTGTATAATTACATTGATAAAGGAATATTCGTAAACATCAGCAACAAAGACTTGCCTGTAAAAAAGCTTGGAGAAGCTCGAAAATACAACAAAGTGCGAAAGGTTGCGCTTAATAATACAAAGGGACGTAGTATAGAGGAACGCCCTGGGGAAGTGGAAAAACGCGAGGATTACGGGCATTGGGAGATGGACAGCGTTGAGAGCGGAAAGGGTTCAAAGGCTTGTCTTCTGGTGCTTACAGAGCGAAAAAGCAGAGAGGAACTTATTTTCAAACTAGACGCAAAAACCCAAGAAAACGTGGTTGCGGCACTGGATCACCTTGAGAATGAGCTCGGAGAACGCTTTTCGAGGATTTTCAAGAGCATAACTATGGACAACGGAAGCGAATTTTTGTCAGGAAGCCTGATAGAGCGCTCAATCAGGCTTCCTGACAAACAAAGAACAACAGTATACTATGCGCATCCCTACAGCGCATGGGAGCGCGGTTCAAACGAAAACGCCAACAAGCTGATAAGGCGGTTTATCCCCAAAGGCGCGGATATCAACGACTACACAGATGATGACATCAAGCTAATTGAGCATTGGATTAATAATTATCCGAGACGGATTTTCGGCTACAAAACTTCTAAAGAAATAGCTGCTTCTTTCGTCGCTTGATTTTGGGTAAGGGTGCGGCAGTTTAACTTGCAATTTGCACAAATTTCAGTGCACCAATCTTGGGTATTGACATTTTATACCGGTATGCTATAATCACTAAAATCGGTTTGTTGGCAAGGAGAGATTCTATCGTGAAAAATTTGTTCTGTTTTGCAATGCGAATGTACATGGCAAAGTCCGGTGGTGGCTGTGTCATACGTTTTCGTGCGCCAAGAACAGAACATGACCGTTTCAGCGGTAATGTCTAAGACGGCTTACAAATCGAATGAGAGACAACCCCGGAAGCTTTAGAAAATAAAGCTTCCTTTTTATTTAGTAAAGATATTTCTATTATCTCGACAATGGTGCAAAACTCAAATTTTTACAGTTTAGTAAGGAAAACAACCTGCAACCGTTTTGCCGCATTACAACTGATACCGCGCAAGTTAAATACCGTATAAAATACTTACGCGGTACTATGAATATAACAGTTTGGAGGAGAAACCATGAGAACAGTATCGGATATGAATATGCGAATGCTTATGAAAATGTCCGGGGGCACCCGTGTCATTCAGTTTTGTATACCGAAAATTGCGCGGTGTCCGTAAAGCAGCCGGAAAATTTGAGGTATCAATCTGATAAGCACGCCCTCGGAAGCTTAACCGCTTCCTTTTTATTTTGACGGAAAAGGTGATAATGTGATAAACGTTGCGATTTTAGGGTATGGCATTGTAGGCTCGGGTGTTTACCGCCATTTGGAGGAAAATACCGAAACTCTCGAAAAATTGACCGGACAGGAAATTCGAGTGAACAGAATACTTGTAAGACGCGATTTTACCGGTGATCCGGCAGAAAAAATCATGACCCGCGATATAGGGGAGATTCTTTGTGACAAGAGTATAAGCATAGTCGTTGAAGCTATCGGCGGGGTGGAGCCGGCTTATACTTACGTAAAGAGCGCACTTTCAAGCGGTAAATCGGTGGTAACTTCCAACAAGGAGCTTGTGGCTGAGCATGGCGCAGAATTACTTCGCCTCTCCGGAGAGTTTAACGTGCGTTTTTTGTTTGAAGCGTCCGTCGGCGGAGGTATGCCGATTATTGCGCCGTTTTCCCGCAACCTTTCGACAGACAGGATTACCGGGGTAGCGGGCATACTAAACGGTACCACAAATTTTATACTTTCGGAAATGTATGAAAGCGGAAGAGAGTACGATGACGCTTTAAAGGAGGCTCAGGCAAGAGGTTATGCGGAAAGTAACCCTTCCGCGGATACAGACGGATACGATACGAGCAGAAAGTTGGCCATACTTCTGTCCATCGCGTCAGGAAAGACTGTAGACTGGAATGAGATACCCACGGAAGGTATTTCTGCCATTACTCGCGCTGACTTCGAATTCTGCAAATCGTTGGGTTATACCATAAAGCTTTTAGGTGTCGGCAGCCCGGATAAAGACGGTGTCAAGGCATTGACAGCCCCGTTTCTGATTCACCGCAAATGCCCTTTGGCGACGGCTAACGGCGTGTATAACGGTATTATTGTCAATACGGACAGGATAGGCCCGGTTATGTTTTACGGCAAAGGCGCGGGCCAACTGCCGACCGGTGCGGCTGTTGTCAGTGATATTGTAGATGCGGCGAGGCAACCTTTTGTTAAACACAGGACTATCTCTTGGGACGAAGAAAAGGCCGTTATCGGCTCGCTTGATGATCTTTCGTTCAGAAAGGTGATGCGCCTGCACTGCAAAACAGACCCAAGCTGTTTTATAAGGGAACTGTGGCAAGGCGCGGAAATTTTCCGCATTGTAGACTCCGGCGAATATGCCTTGGAAATACCGGCGGAGGCAGAAGCCGTTACGGCAAAAAAACTTGGTGTTTTGCAGAGAAATCGCAAAATTACAATGCTAAGCATACTGCGGGTATATGAGGAGGAATTTGATTGCTGATAGTGCAAAAATACGGAGGAACGTCAGTGGCGGATGCGTCCCGGCTGCGCTGTGTCGCCGGGCGGATTGCGAAAGATTACGACGGCGGACATAAGCTTGTGGCGGTATTGTCCGCTCAGGGGAACACGACCGATGAACTCATCGCAAAGGCCTCGGAGCTAAGCTCCGATATCAACAAGCGTGAGATGGATGCTCTGATTTCCACGGGGGAACAGCAATCGGCCGCACTGTTGGCTATAACGCTAAACGGGATGGGTTACCCTGCAATATCGCTGAGCGCCGGTCAAGCCGGTATCTGTGCTACTTCGGTTTACGGCAATGCCCGCATAAAAGATGTTGATTGTGAGCGCCTGTTGTTTGAGACAGGCAGGAACAATATAGTGATAGTAGCGGGTTTTCAGGGCATTAACAGATACGGAGATGTTGTCACAATCGGTCGCGGCGGGTCGGACACTACTGCCGTTGCTCTGGCTGCCGTTCTCGGCGCGGATAAGTGCGAGATATATACTGATGTTGACGGGGTTTATACCGCTGACCCGCGGATTGTGCCGGACGCGCACAAACTCAATGAAATAAGTTATGAAGACATGCTTGAACTTGCTTCTTCAGGCGCCTGTGTTCTTCATAACCGGTCGGTAGAACTGGCAAAACAATATAAAGTGCCTTTGGTTGTGCGTTCTGCCATGACGGACGCACCGGGAACACTTGTAACGGAGGGGAAAGCAATGGAAAAAAGGTATATTAGCGGTGTCGCCGCCGATAAAAACACGGCGGTTGTGTCAGTCATAGGCATCAAAAAGCATTCGGGCGGAGGCTGCCGCTTGTTTTCGGCGCTGGCGGAGAAAGGCATTTCCGTGGGGCTTATAACTCAGGCTGCGGGGGCGGAAAGCACGGAAAATTATGCTTTTACGGTGACGCGGCAAGATTTATCCGAGGTCAGGGCAATTTTGACCGAAAAACAAACGATTTTGAACTTCTGCAAAATTGAGTTTGATGAAAACGCCGCAAAAGTTTCGGTAGTCGGGGCAGGGATGGAATCAAACCCCGGTGTGGCGTCTGCCGTATTCGAAGCTATTTCCGGTATCGGTGTCGGTATAAAAATGATATCGACATCCGAGATAAAAATATCTATTATCGTGGGCGAAAGCGATGCGGATGCGGCAGTCACTGCCATACACCGCAGATTTTTCTCTAATCCGGCTGAAAGGAGCAATGCAGATGAATAAGTACAATATAGCCGTAGTCGGGGCGACCGGCATGGTTGGTCGCGCCGTATTGAAAGCGCTTGAGGAGAGAGATTTCCCCGTAGGCGAACTGCGTTTGCTTGCATCAAAGCGATCGGAGGGTCAAGAGCTGGTATATTGCGGCAACAGCTATAAGGTCATTGAATTGACGGAGGAAGGATTTTTGGAAATCGATATCGCTATATTCGCGGCAGGAGGAGAGGTCAGCCTGAAATATGTGCCTGCGGCCGTCAAAAAAGGCTGTAAGGTAATCGACAACAGTTCCGTTTGGCGAATGGACAATGGGGTGCCGCTTGTTGTTCCGGAAGTAAACCCCGGCGACATAGAGGACGAGAACGGCATAATCGCAAATCCCAACTGTTCCACAATACAGTCAGTGGTGGCACTCTCACCGCTTAATGCCGCATTCGGGCTAAAAAGAGTAGTTTACTCTACATATCAGGCCGTATCGGGAGCCGGCATGGGCGGATGCAAAGACCTGGAAAATGGCGCAAACGGTCTGCCGCCTTCAACGTTTCTTCATCCGATAGCGGACAATATTATTCCTCAAATTGATGTTTTCACCGACGACGGGTATACAAAAGAAGAGCTGAAAATGATAAACGAGACAAGGAAAATCTTTCATGATCCCGGTCTCGGGATTACGGCGACAGCCGTAAGGGTTCCGGTGTTTAACGGACATTGTGTATCTATAAACGCGGAGTTTGAGAGACGTTTCGAAATAAAAGAGGTATTCGAAATACTGCAATCAGCCCCGGGAGTCGTGGTCTGCGATGATCCGAAAAACAACCGCTACCCGATGCCCACCGTCATACAAAATACCGACAGTGTGTATGTTGGCAGGATAAGGCGTGACGAATCTGTTAAAAACGGCTTGTGGCTGTGGACGGCAGCCAACAATATCAGAAAGGGTGCGGCGGTAAACGCTGTGCAGCTGGCAGAATTGCTGATTAAGAGTAAAAAAATTAACGGCAGAATGCAAAAAGATTAAAAATACAAATAACATTGAAGACATTAAAAATATAGAAAAGGTGTGACATTATATGAGAGATGAGACAAAGTGCTTGCATTCGGGATATAGCCCGAAAAATTCCGAACCGAGGGTTATGCCGATTTATCAAAGCACTACCTATGTTTTTGACTCTACCGAGGAAATTGGAAGTGTGTTTGACGAGCCGACAAAAGCTGTTATCTACTCGCGTTTCGCAAACCCGACCGTTATGGCGGTCGAACGGAAAATTGCCGAGCTTGAAGGCGGAGTCGGGGCTATGTGCACGTCGTCCGGCCAAGCCGCGTCACTGCTTTCTGTTGTCAATCTTTGCAAAGCGGGTGACAGCTTTATCTGCACATCGAAAATCTATGGCGGAACAGCCAACCTTTTCGGCGCTACACTGAAAAAGTTCGGCATAGAGTGTATTTTTGCGGATGCCGACAGCGATGAGGACACCATACGCGCGGCGTTTAAGCCGAACACTAAAGCTGTTTTCGGAGAGATGCTTGCAAATCCTGCCCTCACAGTACTCGATATAGGAAAGTTTGCCAAGATTGCCCATGAGCACGGTGTTCCGCTGATAGTCGACAACACATTCCCGACACCGGTTTTGTGCAAGCCTTTTGCACACGGAGCCGATATTGTCATTCACTCAACTTCGAAATATTTGGACGGTCATGCGGTGCAATGCGGCGGCGTTATCGTGGACAGCGGAAATTTTGACTGGACAAGCGGAAAATTCCCGGATTTCACAGAACCCGACCCGACGTACCACGGAATTTCATATGTGCGAAATTATGGCAAGACGGCATACATCACCAAAGCGAGGATGCAGCTGATGCGTGATTTTGGGGCTTATCCCTCGGCACATTCCGCGTTTCTGCTGAATTTGGGTCTGGAAACGCTTGCGCTCAGAATGGAGAGGCATTGCGAAAACGCTCTTAAGGTCGCCGAATATTTTGAGGCCTGCGGTAAAATAGAATCAATTAGCTATCCCGGGTTGAAAAAAGACAAATATCACGCTCTCGCTCAAAAATATCTGAGAGGATCGTCGGGAGTTGTTACGTTTAACATAAAAGGAGGCAAACAAAACGCAGTAAAATTTATGGATGGTTTAAAGCTTGCTTCAAACGAGGTTCATGTTGCTGATATACGTACTTGCGTGCTGCATCCCGCGAGCTCGACGCACAGGCAGTTGAACTGCGAACAGTTGGCTGCTGCGGGGATTAACCCTGGAATGATAAGGTTTTCGGTTGGTCTGGAAAACATCGACGATATTATTTCGGATATAGATCAGAGTCTAAGGGAGGTATGACAAATGCCGCTGACAGTACCTGAAGGGTTGCCAGCCAGGGCTTGTTTGGAAAAAGAAAATATTTTGGTGTTGACCGAATCTTCCGCAGCCGCAAAAAAAGCGGAGAATAATGCTTACTTTGACCGGCAGACAGGCCGACCTGTGACAGCAAACACCATGCGCCCGCTCAAGGTTGCAGTACTAAATCTGATGCCGAATAAAACAACGACGGAAATTCAGTTTTTGCGTCTGCTCGGTAAAACTCCGAATCAAGTTGACATTACGTTTATAAGGCTGACAACTCATGCTTCAAAGAACACACCCGAAGAATACCTGAAGACTTTTTACAAGCCGTTTTGCTCTGTCAGGAGTGAGAAGTTTGACGGGCTTATCATAACCGGTTCACCTGTTGAGCTGCTTGACTTTTCGGAAGTAGATTATTGGAACGAGTTGTGTGAAGTTATGGACTGGTCAGTTACGAATGTCCGATCCTCCCTGCATGTTTGTTGGGGTGCACAAGCCGGTCTTTATCATCACTACGGGATAAACAAGTTCACTTTGGACGGCAAAATTTCAGGCGTTTACCGTTACAACAAGCTTAGTCGCAAAAACGCTTTGCTGAGAGGACTTGGTGACGACTTCTTTGTTCCGCACTCATGCCGCACGGCAGTCGATCAAATTGCCTTGGATAATTGCCGCGATATCGAGGTGCTGGCAGTATCACCCGAAGCGGGAGCGCATATTTTGGCTTCCGAGAACTGTAATCAGATATTTATTTCCGGCCATATCGAATACGACGTTACAACGCTGGCTGATGAATACCGCCGCGACCTTGCGAAAGGGGAAGGACCCGCAATCCCATATAATTATTTCCCTGATAATAATCCTTGGAATGCTCCCGCATTTACCTGGCGAATGCCCGCGGAATTATTGTTTTCAAACTGGTTGAAAATTATCTGTTGATCCCCCGATTAAACCGGCGGTCTAATTACCCCACCCATACCGGCCCCGCGGGTCTAAGGGGGATTGAGGTGACAAGTTTAGCGAATGGTTTAATTGTCGCCTCAAAAAACGTAACAAACATCGAAATTAACACAGCAAGGGGCGCATTGCGCACCTTGCTGCTAAAACAACCGGCCTACGCCGCAGCGACCGGGTAATGCCGTATTGCTTCTATTCTGCGCAATAGACATTAAGGGCATCTCTTAAAAATTCGGTGCAGCGGGGAGCAATTTTATCGTAGTTCGCGCGGAATCGTTCGTCCGCAACATACATTTCTCCCAGACCCCTGTGGTAATCTTTGTTGTATAGGGGGTAAAAGACACAGAGCCAGCGCCGGTGCAAATCGCATGCCTTTTGGGCTTGTTCGCCTGCCGGGTCACCGGTCTCGAAGGCGGCTTTAAGCGTTGCTTCAAACTCCGAGAGTATACGCTCGCCTTCTTCGTACTGTTCTTTTGACAAGCCCTTTACTTTCGCATTTGATTCGTCTACAATCCGGTTTCCGTATTTCTCGCGCACTTCGGCACCATACTTTCTCTCGTTCTCATCAATCAGTTTTTGCTTAAATCCTTCAAATTTTTCCTTGTCTGACATCTCAAATTCTCCTCTCTTTGCACTTATGCTTTTTTCTACGTTTTTAATAAGCATATCAAGCTTTTCGCGCTTTGCTATTAGGGCAGCGCGGTGATTTTTTAAAGCGTTTAGACCGTCAAAATCTTCGCCCGAAAGTATACGCCCTATTTCGGCAAGCTCAATACCGAGTTCACGGTAAAGCATGATCTGCTGTAGCCGGTCAATTTCGGTCTGTCCATAAATGCGGTAGCCGTTTGAACGTATCGCTTTCGGGGGAAGCAGTCCGCACTCGTCATACCATCTAAGTGTTCGAGTGCTCACTCCGGCCATCTCCGCGAGCTTGTTTATAGTATATTCCATTTGCATATCCTCCCTATAACTACAGTATAAACGCTACCGTAACGTCAATGTCAATAAGGAAAAAGAAAAAATTATGAAAAAATCAAGGGAAAATTTTGCGGGTGCCAGAGGTACAAAAGAACCGACTGCTTTTCGGCAGCCGGTTAGATTATCTGGCAACGGTGCAATACCGGCTTTTTGACCGGTCTTGGTACAAAACTCCAGTCTGCTTAGAATTTAACGCCCGACGTCCTACAGTCGTTTAAGACTGATATTGTCTTAACTACTCACGTGTCTCTCTTCACGAAACCGGGCTTCGCCCGCCGATATCTTTCGGACACTACTGCGAAAAATTCGAATGTTGCACTATTGTCATCTGTATTTCTAGGATTTTATTTTTTCTTCTTGCTTTAACATGTTTTCGATGAAAATACCGTAGCCTTTCGCCGGGTTTTGAACAAAAACATGTGTTACGGCGCCGATAAGCTTGCCGTTTTGAAGGATAGGGCTTCCGCTCATACCCTGCACTATACCGTTGGTCTTTGAGAGCAGCTCCTGATCGGTTATTCTGATTATCAGCCCTTTTGACTCGTCCGAACTCATTTTGTTTATGCTTTCGATGTATATGTCGTATTCTTTGACTTCTGTGCCGTCAACGTTCGACATTATGACAGCGGGTCCTGTATGAGCTTCGTTTTGCAGAGCTATTTTCACAGCATTTTCCATCGGCGGCAGCACGTTGTTGTCGTTTACGAAGCCGTAAAGCCCGAGTGCGGTGTTGGCTACTATATTTCCGAGTTTTACCGCAGAATTTGCGCTGCCGACAAGTTCTCCGGGGCTGCCTTTTTTACCCTTTCTGATAGAGGTGATGGCAGTATCTGAAATCAAACCGGTTTTGACGGAAATCAGCTTTTTTGTGTCAACATCCGTGATCCCGTGGCCCAGAGCTCCGAAGCTTCGTGTCACGGGGTTATAGTATGTTATTGTTCCTATGCCTTTTGTCCCATCTCGCAGCCACAGTCCAAGCTTGTTTTCACCCTTTTCGTCTTTGACGGGCGAAAGGCTGACATCGAAAGTTTTGTCGTTACGTTTAACGGTTATATCCAGGTTTTTGTCAGTTTTTTGCAGTATATCTTCAAGTGTTTTTGTGCTGTCCAGGTTAAGGCCGTTTGCTTTTAGCAAGATGTCTCCCGAGTTGAATACGCCCTCGGAGGGATTTTGCGTTTGACCGTCCGAGGTGGTAACACTGCCTGTTCCGAGTACTGTCGGCCCTTGCGTGTTTATCTCGACCTCGACTGTTTTCCCGCAGGGAACAAGTTCTATTTCCGGCAAAACCTCAACGGATACCTTTTTTACGGGAACACCGAGAAAGGAAAGCTCCATGGAAGTCTTGCCCGTTTCGTCCGTATTGATAGGAAGTTTTTCACCGGAGGTAACCTTGTCCCGGTTGGCTTCATCATACATGTTGCTTACAGGCATTGTTTCCGGCAGAAGATTAACATCCACGGGAAGGTTTAACTTTACTTCGGCTTCTTGTCCGACGGTCAAATATATACTGTCGGGAAGGCTTAAAATACCATATAATATATAGCCGGAAAATGTACATAATAATAGCAAACTAAACAGTAAAAAACGTTTTTGCTTCTTAAAAAAATTTTGGATCATGCAACCACCTCTATGTATTCATCTCTTACCGTAATAATCTTTCCTTTAAGCGTTGTTGCTATACTGTATTTATAAATCCATAGCACTTTTATCTAAATGTGTAAAAAAATCAAAGTGATTGCAATATAAAAATGCCGCCTGCACAGCGGCGACATTTTTATGGGGGCACGCGCATTGCACGCGCCGAGGAACGATGTTGTGTTATATGATTAACCCTGCATTCTTGGCTTCGAATCTGAGTTTGTCTCTAAAATCCGGGTGAGCAATACCAATAAGAGCCTTTATGCGGTCTTCGTTTGTTTTTAGATATAAATCCGCTATGCCGTATTCCGAAACAACATACTGAACACAGGTTCTCGGAGTCGTTACGACACCGCCTTCCGGAAGAGACAGCCTTATTCTGGACTCGATACCGTTTTTGGTCTCGATAGTCGATGGCAGAACAAAGAATGAACGTCCGCCCTTCGAACCTGTTGCTCCAAGCACAAAGTCGAGCTGGCCGCCGGTACCGCTGAACTGTCTGAAACCTACGGATTCGGCACAGACTTGGCCGACAAGGTCTATCATGAGCGCACCGTTTACCGATACGAGATTATCGTTTGCGGCAATTGTGTTGTAGGCATTAACCCATGATACCGGAGCAATATGCATCATTTCGCTTTCTCCGAGGAAATCATAAAGCTCTCTTGAACCCCATGCAAACGCGCACACTATCTTACCCGGCATAAAGTTCTTTCTCGAGCAGTTTACAACGCCTTTTTTCGTGAGGTAGAGCAGGGCGTTGTTCATCATTTCGCTATGTATACCGAGGTCTTTTCTGCCGTCCAACCCGTAGGTGACTGCGTTTGCTATAGCTCCGATACCGATTTGGAGCGTATCTCCGTCCTTGATATCCTCGATTATATAAGAAGCGATTTTCTTTTCAACTTCGCCGGCCGGCTCGTCGGCAAGCTCTGCAATTTGGAAGTCGTTTTCGCAAATGCAGCTTACTTTGCTGATGTTAATTTTATTGCGTTCTCCGCGTATGGTGGAAGGTATATTTTTGTTGACATTTATGATGACATGCTCGGCATATTCGACTGCATGAACATTTGCGAGTGTTCCTCCGGGTCCATAGCAGAAATCGCCGTTTTCGTCCATCTCGGATGTACTGATTACCGCAACCCTGGGTCTGACAACTTTGTTTATATATTTTTCGAAATTCGACAAATGCACGGAACCGAAAGTCATATTACCCTCGGCAAAGCCTTTTCTCTCGTAAGGCCCGAAAAACAATGTAGAAAATCCGATGTGCCCTTTGTACTTGCTTTTGAAGACCTCAAGCGGATAAGCGACAAGAGTGCTGAATACCGTTACATCTCTGAGATTTTCATAGTTTTCGCACAGCGTGTTTAATATAGGCACGGGAGTATCGTTTATAGGGGCGAACCAAACACGGTCTCCCGACTTAATCAGTTTTATCGCTTCTTCGTTAGACATCTTTTTCTTTACATACAAATCTTTATACATATATATCCTCCGTTATCTGAACTTTAAGCCCTTGCGCTTTTCTTTTACTCCTCTTCTGATTACAAAAATCACACGGACAATTATCCCCGCTACCAGAAAGAAAATTATCCAGTATGGCAAAGCTGATTTTGAAAAGAAAATATTTCGTACTTTTTGAATGTAATATTCCATGTCTGTATTAAACGTGCGTTCCGCTACGCTGTTGCCGGCGATGATGTCGGAAGAGAAAACCAATTCGTCGTTAATTATGTATGACACTTTGCCTATAACGTCTCCTGCGCTTATAGGCGGAACTAATGCGGCTTCTTTCGGAGATTCTTCTCCTTCTTCCGGAACGTATAGCAGTTCTTTGAAAAAGGAAACATGCTTTTTAATGTCTTCGAGCTGCTTCTTGCTTATAAAGTCCGAATAGTTTTCAGCCGTTAAGTAGTCGATAGTCTGCTCGATTCCCAGCGGCGTATTCGCTACGGCGACTGTACCCAAAAGCGTACCTGCGGTTTGGATTGTTTCTGTATTAAAATTATCGAAACCATAATCAAACAACTGCTTCGCCTCGGTCCAACGCCCGTCTTCGGTAGAACGCAGCAGAACGCATATCAGCTGTTTCCCGTCCTTTTCGGCAGAGGCTGCAAGGCAGCTTCCGGCTTCGTCGGTTTGCCCCGTCCTGAGACCCGTTGCGTACTGATAAGCGTATTCGCCGTAAAGAAGCAAATTGCCGGAGTTCCAGTCGTAATCCTGAGTCAGGGGATATTCCGCCGCGGCGGCGCCGGCGCCGTTACCCTTAAACTGTTTCATGCCGGCCGTTTCCTTTATGAGCGGATATTTCAAGGCCGCTTCGCAAATAAGCGCGAAATCATAAGCGGTCGTAAACTGCTTTGCGTTATGGTAGCCGTGGGCGTTAGTGAAATTTGTCTTAACCGCCCCGAGCTCGAATGCTTTTTTGTTCATTTTCTCGCAGAATAATTTCTCTGCGCTCGAATAACTCAGTTCTTCGGCGCCGGCAATCTCTCTTCCGACGCGGGCCGCAAGTATGCAGGCCGAATCGTTGCCCGATGAAAGAAACATTGCTGCCATGAGTGTTCTTACTGTGATTGCTTCTCCGATTTTGTGCTTTGTCCGGCTGGCGTCCGGCGGCAAAGAGTTTATCTCATTTCCTACGATAATGATATCGTCCGGGTTCAAGAAGTCAAGAGCGATCATAGCCGTCATTATTTTTGCCATACTGGCCGGATAAAGCTTTTCATCTCTGTTGCGCTCGTAAAGCACTTTTCCGGAGACGGTTTCTAACAGTACGCATGCCTCCGCATCAATAACAGGCGGTTCGGCATCACAATACATTGTTTGAATGCCTGTTCCCTCGCCATAGGCTAACGTACAGGCGGAAGCGCTTAGCAAAACAGCACAAAATGCGGTTGCGATAGATTTATATAACAGTCTGAGCTGCTTTTTCCGGGGTTTTATATATTCTGACATTTATCGTTGCCTTTCCAAACTTTTATGGTATACTTTTTTTGTTAAATTTGGCATACTTACGTTTAACAATAACGAAGCAGCTTTTTTGGCTTAATAAGCGGTGATATACTCATTACACCGCATATGCCCATAGAGGGTTTGCAAGCGCGAAATATAAAAAATGTTTGATAATCGCCGCAATAACCTGTCAACTTATAGATTATAACATGTTTTGCGGAGTATATGTTACGAAAGTATTAAGATTTTTTGTGTAAACCTTGAATAATCCAAGAGGTTTCGTATAAATCTGGCAAACAATGTTTACAGAGTAAATTGTTTCAGAATCGGAGGATGCTTTGAACGACGCAAAGAATAAAACGGTTTTGCCGTACGAGCTGCTGATGCAAGCGGAAAAACCGGCAAGATATATAGGCAGAGAGGTTAACTCTGTTACAAAAGATCCTGAAGGTAAATTCAGGTTTTGTTTTTGTTTTCCGGATTTGTATGAAGTCGGAATGAGCCATTTGGGAATGCAAATACTGTATTTCATGATGAACGGCAGGGAAGATACGTATTGTGAGAGGGCTTTCGCTCCTTGGACGGACATGGCGAAACTGTTAAAACAGGAGGGAGCTTCCCTGTTTTCGCTGGAAACGTTTACGCCTTTAAAAGAGTTCGATATGCTCGGTTTCACGCTTCAATATGAAATGAGCTACACAAACATACTGCTGATGCTTGATTTGTCGGGCATACCTTTTCTTTCAGCTCAAAGAGGAGAAGAATTTCCCGTTATTTGCGCAGGCGGTCCATGTTCTTATAACCCCGAACCTTTGGCGGATATAATAGATTTCTTCTATATTGGAGAGGCCGAAGCGGTTTTTCCCGATATAATAGATGTTTTTAACGAAAACAATAAAAACGGCGGGACGAAAAACGATTTTTTGAAGTCCCTGCTTTCCGTCAGCGGGGTTTACGTTCCAAAGTTTTACGATGCGGGCTACAATACGGACGGCACGCTGAAAAGCTTTGAACCTAATTGCGGAGAGGCTCCGAAAGTTGTAGTCAAAAATGTCGTTACAGACGTTGATTCAATGTTTTTCCCGGATAGGCAGCTCGTACCCCATATAGAAGCCGTTCATGACAGGGTAACGGTCGAAGTGTTCAGGGGCTGTCTCAGAGGCTGCCGTTTCTGTCAGGCGGGTTATGTTTACAGGCCTATGCGTGAGAAAAGCAAGGACAGGCTGATGTGCGATGCTCGCAGTATTATCGATAATACAGGGCATGAAGAAATATCACTGATTTCTTTAAGTACCAGCGACTATTCGAAGTTTGGCGAGCTGTCGGAGGCTTTGCTCGACGAGTTCAGCGAAAAAAAGGTTAGTCTGGCGCTGCCTTCTTTGCGTATCGACGCGGTCAATCTCGATATAATGGCGAAGGTTTCTTCCGTGCGCCGTTCCGGGCTGACATTTGCCCCGGAAGCGGGAACACAGAGGATGAGAGACGTTATCAACAAGAATCTTTCAAGAGAAGAAATACTTGCGGGAGCAAAACTTGCCTTTATGGGCGGCTGGAATAAAGTAAAGCTGTATTTCATGGTCGGGCTTCCTACCGAAACTTTTGATGATCTTGAAGGAATAGCTTTTCTTAGCGAGGAAATACTTAAAAAATACTATGAACTTCCGGCAAACGAGCGCAGAGGAGACGTTTCCGTTTCCGTCAGCGCCTCTTGCTTTGTTCCCAAGCCGTTTACGGCTTTTCAATGGGAAGCGCAGGACACGGTAAAGAGTTTTGACGAGAAGTGCAGATTTGTTAAGAACTCGATAAAGCGCAAGCAAATTCGTTTTCACTATCACGAGTCGAAACTGAGCGTGCTTGAAGGCGTGTTTGCAAGGGGCGACAGAAGAACGGGCAGCCTTTTGATTGCGGCTTATAATAACGGAGCGGTATTTGATTCATGGATGGAATGTTTTAAGCCGGAGGCTTGGGATAGAGCATTTGAGGAGACAGGCCTTTCTTTAGAGTTTTACTCTACAAGAGCAAGGGCTTTAGATGAAAGGCTCCCTTGGGACTTTATCGATATCGGTGTTGCGAAGCAGTTTCTGATCTGTGAGCGTAATAAGGCCTACAACGCCGATATCACTCCGGATTGCAGAACGGAGTGTTCCGCCTGCGGTGCCGCTGTGTTCGGAGGGGGTGTTTGTGTTGAAGGATAGCAGATACAGGCTTGTATTTGAACGTTTCGGAGCAATATCGTTCTTATCGCATCTCGATATGCAGAGAGTGCTCCAAAAGGCCATAAAACGGGCGGGGCTTCCCGTATCGTTTTCGAAGGGCTTTAATCCTCACCAGCTGACGAGCTTCGCATTACCGCTTTCAACGGGGATGGAGGCCGAGAACGAGTATTTTGAGATTGAGTTTGATACAAAGCAGGATTGCGCAAAACTTATCGATTCTATGAATGCCGTTTTACCCGAAGGCATCAGAATAACTGCGGCAAGCATTACGGAAGCGGGCGAAAAGACAGCGGCGGCATTGCTGTACGGTGCCGTTTATTCCGTTACGGCTCCGTATGATGAAAAGCTCGCGGGAGCGCTTGATGGGATAATCGATGCCATAATCGCTTCCAAGAAAATAATCGTAAATAAACGCACAAAAGACGGAACAAAAGAGATAGAAATGCGTGAAAAAATATACGAATTAAAGAACATTTCGAGCGAAAACGAAACAAAACTGTCGATGTCGATAGCTGCCGGCAGTTCGCAAAGTATTAAGCCCGAGACGATTTGCGAATATATTTATAAGTCTGCGGGCTTGGAATTTTACTCGCATATGCTGAGATACCTAAGAAAAAGATTACTCTTAACCGAGAATAAATCAGTATCCACCTAACGTAACTTCCGCGGTAATTTTAAAAAAACCTGACGGTGTGACATGAAAAATACTATTGTTATCGATTGTTCGGAAAATTTTTACAGGGTTGCCGTACTTGAAAAAGGACGGCTTATTGAAGTTATAGTCGAGAAAAAAGCCGGCATGTCTCTTGTCGGCAATATTTATAAAGGCGTCGTCACAAATATACTTCCATCCCACTTTGTTTTTGTCAATATCGGAGAATGTAGGAACGCCTTTCTTTTTCTCGACGATAACAAGGAAAAAGGCTTGAGTAAGCTGAAAAGAAACCAGGATATTACGGTTCAGGTAACAAAAGACGCTTCGGGAGAAAAAGGGGCATATCTGACGACACAGCTGAATTTTTCGGGCAGGTACAGCGTACTTGTGATTCAAAACGGAAACGAGCACTTTTCAGCCGTTTCAAAAAAAATAACGCATCCGGAAGAACGATTGAGGCTACAGACTGTGGCGGATTATGTTAGACACAGAGGGTATAGTGTGATTCTTCGCACAAACTGCGAGGGTGTGGCCGCGGATGTAATAACCGACGAGATAGATCGTAATATCGAGCTGTATGAAAGTATAGTCAAAAAGGCCGATTATGTAAAGGCACCGCAAAAGCTGTTCTATGAGGAAAACCCGCTTTACAAAGTAGTCAGAGACTTGTTGAACAGAGATACCGAAGCCGTTGTGGTAAACGATGAAGAGAGTTTTTTGGATTTAAAAGCATATGCCGGCGGCATACAGCCCGGAACTGAAAATCTGTTTGTTTTATATGAAGAAGAACGTAATATATTTGACAGGTTTAACGTTAACAAACAAATAGAGAAAGCCTTGCAAAAAAGAATATGGCTTAAAAGCGGAGCGTTTTTGTTTATCGAAAGAACAGAAGCGCTTAGCGTTATCGACGTAAACTCGGGGAAATTTGAGGGCAGGGCTGACAGCGAAAAATCAAAATTCGAGGTAAATAAGGAGGCTGCGGAAGAAATTGCACGCCAAATCAGGCTGAGAAATTTATCCGGTATCATCCTTGTTGACTTTATAGACATGAAGTCGGCCGAGCACAAGAGAGAAATTATCGAGCAAATGCGGACGTTTACTGCCACCGACAGGATGTCCGTTAACATAGTGGGGATTACCGAACTCGGCTTTATGGAAATGACCAGAAAAAAGGGCAGAGAGCCGCTGCAAAGCATATTGCTTGAGGACTGCCCGAAGTGCGGAGGAAGCGGGACGATCGGTAAGTTCTGAACCCCGGGTGAGTTCACAAAGCCTGTAAACCCTTCGGTTAAGAGAGAATAAACCGTTACGCATGATTTGATTTAAGCGACTGTTATTCCGTGTTTGACTAATGCCTTATTTTTACTTTATATTTAATCAGCCGAAGTAATAGTTACGGCGCAGTGTAACACATTTGCCAACCTCACATAGTATGTACTAGAGCTTAACGCTCATATGAAAGGAGGTTGCAATGCCTGAAGAATTAGTAGTTAGACTTAGACCTTACATCGGAAGAACGGTTACGGTGTTTACCGAATCGGGCGGACTTTCGGGAAGCGGGTTTACAGGAGTACTTGCCGGCATAGGTGATTTTACAATCAGACTTATCACTGATTTCGGGGCTCCCCCGGCTTGCCCGATAGGTTCAAGCTGTTTAGGCGGCGGATTCGGCGGATGCGGAAGCGGCGGCGGATACGGAGGCGGCTATGGCGGCGGATACAGCGGATTTAACTGGCTCGGTTCTATTGCGGAGATTCCGATCAGCCGTATCGTAAGCTTTGTACACAACGCCATCTAGCAGTGCAAGTTAAATCAAAAATTCCAAAAGAAAACCGGCGCGAAGGCAAAGACATGAGAGCAAAGCGTTAAGACCGAGGATTTTAGAATAGTGAGAGAATGGTTTGACTTTGCAATTTTGTTTGAATACCTAATTCTGTGCTTATCGGCAAAAATTTTACTTTTTACGGAATGTAATATTTGGTATTATATTCACTCAAGCCTCTTGGTAATAAATGGTTTGACCGGGTTTTATTCACCCGGTCACTTTGTTTTTCAGCGGATTTAGCCAAATTTGCACATTGCTGTTTTATATTCCTTCATTATATAAAGCATAAACAGAGTCAGAGAAAAAAGGGTTTTACGAAAACGCCAAAAACTTTTAAAAACGCTTGACAAGAGAAAGACTACATGGTAAGATATCATTCGTTGTCAGCCGCGAGCGAAACGCGAAAAGCGA